>DATIEJ010000216.1:0-3585 GCA_035455825.1 Rhodanobacteraceae bacterium
CGAGCCCGGGCGGACGCAGCGGCGACACAGCGAGCCAAGCGGAGGATGTATGGTCAGCAATGCGTGCGTCTGCATGAACGGCACTCTGACTGCGATCATCTGCATGATTGCGTTTGCCGCAGCCTCGCCCGCATCGGCGGGCGGGCTGATTTACGTGAATCGGTGTGCCGCGGGGTGCACGGTAACTCCGGGAGCCGACAACGCGATTACCGGGAAATCGAGTATTCCGGATTCGACGTCGAATCTCTCGGCGTTCGCGCACGGCGATGCCGTGTTCACCAGTACCGTGGTCTGCCTGCGTTCGCTGTTCGCGCGTTACGACGTTGAAGTCATCACTGCCAATCCGGGAGCCGTGGCGAGGCGCGAGATGATGCTCGCGGGAACCGCAGCGCAGCTTGGACTACCGTCTGGCGTCGCAGGCGTCGCGCCGTCCGGCAGTTCGACCGACAATCGCATCGCGTTTGCGTTTGCAAACGACATCGGGGCCGACGCGGACAAGCTGTGCTGGATCGCGGCGTCGCAACTCGGGGAACTGTATGGGCTCGAGCCCGAATACTACTGTCCGGATGTCATGAGCTACTTCAGCGGGCCGAGCGGATGCGGTTTGAAGACGTTTGCGGACTTCGACGCGCCGTGCGGCACATTCTCCGCCGCGCCGACCTGTTCCAACACCGGTGGCCAGCCGACACAAAACTCCGCCGCGCTGCTTGCCGTTCGAGCAGGTCTCAGCGACCGCGTCTTCCTCAACGAATTCGAACAGCCGCGACCGGCACCGTAGCCGGCGCTTGCTGCTTGCTGAAAGCACGAATGCCGGCGGCATCGTTGCGCCATTTCTGCAACGCTCGTTCAATCCTGCTTGCGCGCCCCGCAGCGTTCTCCTAGCCTGCTTCCGCTACCAACCGGAGACAAACCATGATCAAGGTCAGCGTGATGTACCCGAACAAGGCCGGCGCGCGCTTCAACCACGATTACTACCGTGACACGCACATGCCGCTGGTCAAGCAGCGCATGGGTGACAAGTGCAAGTACTACACCGTCGACAAGGGCCTGGGCGGCGGCGAGCCAGGGTCGCCGCCGACGTATGTCGGCATGTGCCACATCTTCTGCGACTCGGTCGAGGCCTTCCAGGCCGGCTTCGGGCCGCACGCCAAGGAAATCAGGGCCGACATTCCGAACTACACCGATCTGGCGCCCGTGATCCAGATCAGCGAAGTCGTCGTCGGCTGACGCTCTCGGCGGCATGCAGGGTGGTTGGACGCAGCGATCTATCCAACCATCGCCGTTCGATGGGTATCGCTCGCGGCGGCCAGCTGCATCTGGCCGGCTCGGTCGAACTCGACTCGAACCTGCCGCCGAATCTGGATCCGACCGCCGATCCGTCGACGCAGCCGGACGATGCGCTGCTCGCCCTGGTGCTGTCGGACGATGTCGATTGCGCGGGCGGAACGATGACGAACTTCGAACCCGGCGTGTACCTGTGGACGAACGCGCGCGTGCGCTACATCGACACCGACCTGCTGCCGCCGCCAGGGCCGTGAAGCGACGGCGCTGACTGCATCACCTGGAAGGCGCATGCCCTCGCGCCGGCGGCTTTCCGCCTGGAAGATTGCGACCGGATCGGCGCGCACCGCGCGCCGAATCGTCACGACGTCCGCACTTCAGCGAACAGGTCGGCGGCTGTCGAGCAGATCCTCATAGTCGGCCGGCAGCGGCGCGGCCGATTTCAAGTCGAGCATTTCGGCAATTCCGTAGGGGCGCCAGATGCCGATGTTGCCGGTGACGACAAACATCGAACGCGCCCCGATCGGATGGTCCGCGCACTGCGTTGCGGGCTCGCCGGCAAAATAGCGCTCATCTTTCTCGTCGCCGTGCCACGGCTGCGCGAACAACGTTCCACGGTTCCAGCGCGCCTGTTTTTCGAACACCAGCGCGTCGCGATAGACATGCACGCCGATCACGACGCCGGGCCTCGACGCGAGTTCCTTGTCGAAACTTTCAGCCCATGCGACCTGCTCGGGAACCGGTCGCGCTGCCGCAAGCCGGTTGAGGCGGTCGACCGTCGCGTCGCGCAGTGACCCGGCCGGCACGCAGGAACGCACCTCGCCATCGACGACCGTCGCACGAAAGCGCGGCGATGGTATGCAGAAATACAACGTCACGACGGCGACGATCGCTGCCGTGGCGGCCAGCGCCCTCGCCTCGCTTCGCGGCGAAAGTCTTGCCCACGCGGCAGCGACTCCGAGCACGCTGCCAAGCAAGGCGCCGGTAGGTCCGGTGATCAGGATTCCGAGCAGCGGACCCTGGTTCGCATCCGGAGCCAGGAGCATAGGCCCGATGAACCCGGCCAGGAATCCGGCGACGCCAAGCACGACGGTCCAGCGAAGAACCTTCATTGCAATCCCCTGTCTTTGCGCCGAGCGAGTGCCGGCGATCTTCGGCCTGCGCAGCGGTCGACTTATCGTGCGTGCGCAGGGCCTTTGCAGTCAACGCCGACGCGCCGGCGCGGCGCCCGGCGGCGCAAATCCGGCATACTTCGCCGATGAATCGAGACATGATCACCCTGGTCGGCGCCGGCCTCGTCGGCGCCCTGCTTGCCACGCTGCTTGCGCAGCGTGGCTTCACCGTCGAGGTATTCGAGCGCCGCCCCGATCCGCGCAAAGCCGGGTTTCTCGGCGGGCGTTCGATCAACCTTGCGCTGGCCGAACGCGGCTGGCACGGATTGCGCGTCGCCGGATTGCAGCAGCGCATGCAGCCGATCGCGGTCATGATGCGCGGGCGCATGGTCCACCATCTGGACGGCCATACGGAACTGCTGCGCTATGGCCGCGACGATTCCGAAGTCATCTGGTCGGTCAACCGCGGCACGCTGAACATGGCCTTGCTCGACGCCGCCGAAGCGGCCGGCGCGCGCATCCATTTCGACCAGCGCCTGGCGGCCGTCGATTGGGACAATTCCACATTGCAACTCTGCGACGAGGCCGGGACGACGCGCGAACATCGAGCGTCGCTGCTGATCGGCGCCGACGGCGCCGGCTCGGCGTTGCGCGCCGCAATGGCGCAACACATCGATCTCGGCGAGCGCTTCGAGCCGCTCGATCACGGCTACAAGGAACTCGAGATTCCCGCCGTTGCAACTCACTCCGAAAATCAAAACCCCCTTCCGGCTGCCGGCACCTTGCCCCGCACGCGGGGGAAGGGTTCCACGATGGAAAACCTTTCTTCTTCGCTTCCCCCGCGTGCGGGGGAAGCTGCCCGGAGGGCTGAAGGGGGCAGCAGATTCGCCATGGAGCCGAACGCGCTGCATATCTGGCCGCGCGGCAACTACATGTGCATCGCGCTGCCGAATGCCGAGGGCAGTTTTACCGTCACTCTGTTCCTGCCGAACCACGCGAAGCCGGGCGCGCCGAGCTTCGCCAGCCTCGACACGCCGCAGGCCGTGCGCGAATTCTTCGCGCGCGATTTTGCCGATGCCGTGCCGCTGATGCCGGACTACGAGCACGACTTCGCGACAAATCCGACCGGACTGCTCGGCACCTTGTACCTGGATCGCTGGCACATCGACGGACGCGCTCTGTTGCTCGGCGA
>DATIEJ010000217.1:0-4717 GCA_035455825.1 Rhodanobacteraceae bacterium
CTGCTCCAGTCGACGGCGCAGACGATCGAGCGCTCCATTCCTCTGGCCGGGGAGTGGTACACGCTGGAACTGCTGGCACGCGACTATCCGGCGGCGCTCGCCGTCCTCGAGCAAGCGCCGGCCGGCCTCTTCACGCAAAGCGAGTTCACGAAAGCGCACTATCAGGCGCGCGTGTTCGAAGCGCAGGGCGACACAAAGCGCGCACACCGCGCATGGGTCGATGCGCGTGAACAGTTGCGAGCGAGGATCAAGGCGGAACCTGATCTGGCCCCCTTGCACGCGAGCCTGGCACTGGCCCTGGCTGGGTCGGGCGATTGCGACGAAGCGCTGAGCGAGGCGGGTCTGGCTGTTCAACTCGAGCCGCTCTCGCGCAACGCCGCGCTCGGTCCGCACCGGCTGGATGCACAGGCGCGCGTTTCAACGCGTTGCGGCCGCCCCGACGAGGCAATCGATCAGCTGCGACATCTGCTGCAAGTCCCGGCAGGCGAAGTGATCTCCACTGCGTCGCTGCGACTCGATCCGGATTGGGATCCGATCCGTACAGATCCGCGCTTCGAGGCGCTGTTGAAGCAGCCTGCCGATCTCGAGCGCGGCAGTGCCGGCAGCGGGGAAGGCAAATGACGGAATTCCTTCAGCGCATGCACGATCGCAAGATGGTGCAATGGGCGCTGGCCTACGTTGCCGCGGCATTCGCGCTGCTGCAGGGTATCGACATTGTCGCTGCGAAATTCGGCTGGCCGGAATCGATCGAACGCACGCTGATAATCGCACTGTGCATCGGTTTCTTCGTCACGCTGCTGCTCGCCTGGTATCACGGCGAGCGCGGCGCGCAGAAAGTCTCCGGCACCGAATTGCTGCTGCTGGCGTTGCTGCTGGCTATCGGCGGTTGCCTGGCGTGGAAGTTCGCTCCCGGTCCGGTGGCTGTCGCGATGAAGCAGGCAGACGCGACCGCCAGCGCAGCGCCTGCCGCGGACGTCAGCGCGAAGTCCGTCGCCGTACTGCCATTCGCCGACCTGAGCCCGGCTCACGACCAGGAATATTTTTCCGATGGCATGGCCGAGGAAATCCTCAATGCGCTCGCCCAGGTCAAGGACCTCAAGGTCGCCGGCCGTACGTCGTCGTTCTTCTTCAAGGGCAAGAACGAGGATCTGCGCACGATCGGCAAGACCCTCAGCGTCGCCAATGTGCTCGAAGGTTCGGTACGCAAGCAGGGCGACAAGGTGCGTATCACCGCACAGCTGATCCAGGTCTCCGACGGGTTTCACCTGTGGTCCCACAACTACGACGGCGACCTGAAGGATGTGTTCGAATTGCAGGAGCGCATCGCGCGAGCGATCACCGACCAGTTGCAGGTGGTCATCGCGGGCGAGCAGAAATCGCGGCTGGTGCCGGTCGCCACGACCAGCCCCGAGGCGTACGAGCTGTATCTTCAGGCGACGGCTGTGTTCAATCATCGCGATGGCCCGCGCATGGCGGAAGCCATCGCGAAGCTGGCACAAGCCACGCGGCTCGATCCGAAGTTCGCGCGCGCGCATGCGCGCTCGGCGTCATTGTCCGCCATTGCCGGGATCTACACCGACGTCATGCAGGAACAGACGCTGGCTGCCGCCGAGCGTGAGGCGAATATCGCGATCGAACTCGATCCGACGCTCGCCGAACCGCACGCGGCGTTCGGCACGATTCACGACTATCGGCGCAACTGGATCGCGGCCCAGGTCGAGTCGGAGCGGGCGACGATCCTCGATCCGAACGATCCGAACGCGATGTTGTGGCGCGGCCTGCAGCTGATCGACGCCGGATATCTCGCCGACGGCATCGCCGCTATCGATCGCGCCTTGAAGATCGATCCGCTGCTGCCGAACGCGCTGGCGTGGCGCGGGTTCTGCGACTTCAATGCCGGCGATCTGGAAAATGCCAGGCGCAGGTCGCAACTTGCCATGGACCAGGGTCTGCGCAACGCGGAGCGCAACCTCGCACTGATTTCCCACGCCGAAGGCCGCGATGCCGATGCCATCGCCCAATTCGCTCGTGGCGCGCAAGGCTCTCTCGCAGCTTTTCCCGAAAACGCCGGCCTCATCCTGGCCCAGGGACTCTACGGAACCGCCAAGCAGAGAGGTGAAGCCATTGCGATGGTCGACGCCTATCTCGCCGGACATACGCAGAACGTGTCCCATGCCGCGCCATGGACGCTGCTTCTGCTTGGCGAACCGGCGCGCGCACTGGCCGTCGCGCAGGATGCGAAAACAGACAACGATACATTGTTCCTGTTCTGGCTCTGGTCGCCGCAGGGCGGGTCCGCGCGCAAGCTGCCGCAGTTCCCGGAGTTCGTGCGCAAGATGTTCCTGAATGAGTTGTGGGATCAACGCGGGCCACCGAGCGGCTGCCGGCACGAGGCGAATGGGGACTATGTCTGTGACTACTGACGCGATCCCTGGCACATGAGCTTCTTCGCCGAACTCAAGCGCCGCAACGTGATTCGCATGGCCGGGTTGTATCTGGTCGGCGCGTGGTTGTTGACGCAAGTCGCCGGCACGGTGTTGCCGATGTTCGGCGCGCCGGATTGGCTGCCACGCAGCGTCGTGATCGTGCTGATGCTCGGATTGATACCGGCGCTGGTGTTCTCGTGGGTTTTCGAATTGACGCCGGAGGGAATCAGGCGCGACGCCGACGTCTCGCCGGAGCAATCGATTGCGCCGCAAACCGCACGGCGCATGGATCGCTTGATCATCGCCGTGCTGCTGGTCGCGCTGACCTTTTTCGGCTTCGACAAACTCGTGCTGTCACCGCGCCGCGATGCGGCGCTGGTCGTCGCGACGACGCAAGCGGTGACGGCGAAGTCGGCCGCGGGGCCGGCCGTCGACTCGCACTCGATCGCGGTGCTGCCGTTCGTCAACATGTCCGGCGACGCGGCGAACGAATATTTCTCCGACGGCATCAGTGAGGAAATCCTCAACGTGCTCGCGCGCACGGCGGACCTGCAGGTCGCCGCGCGCACGTCCTCGTTCTCGTTCAAGGGCAAGAATGAAGAGGTGCCGGACATCGCGCGCAAGCTGCAGGTGCGCATGGTGCTCGAAGGCAGCGTGCGCAAGCAGGACGATCGCGTGCGCATCACGGCGCAGTTGATCGATGCGCAGAAGGGCTATCACGTCTGGTCGCAGACCTACGATCGAAAGCTTTCCGACATCTTTGCGATCCAGGACGAGATTGCCAAGGCGATCGGCGACGAGTTGCAGGTGCAGATTGCCGGCGCTTCGGAGACCGGCAAGCCGTCGGCGGGTACACGCAACCTCATCGCGTACGATTTGTACCTGCGCGCGATCGGGTTGTGGCAGACACGCCGCGAGGATGCGCTATGGCAAGCGGTCGACCTGCTCGGGCAAGCGATCAAGGCCGACCCGGATTTCGCCCAGGCGTATGCGGGACAAGCGTTGGTCTATGCCGTGATCGGGGACTATAGCGCACGCATTCCCTATGCCGAAACGGTGGCGCGCGCGAGGGATTCCGCGGAACAGGCGCTGGTCCTGGATGCATCGATGGCTGAGCCGTACGCGGCGCTCGGAAGGGTCGCAACCAACGGCCTGCGACGAGCCTCCGCCGATGCGCTGCTGCGCCGAGCCATTACCTTGCGCCCCTCCTTTGCCTCGGCCTACCAGTGGCGTGGGACGCTTCTCATGTCGCGCGGCGACCTCGCTGGCGGACTGGCATCGCTGGAACGCGCCTCGGTGCTGGATCCACGCTCGCTGATCGTGGCCGAGAACCATTCCTGGATCCTGATGACCCTGGGGCGTTATGCCGATGCCAAAGCGCGTTGCGGGAAAGCACTGGAAGTGGACCCGGCCTATACGGCATGCATGGAGGACATCGGAATCGCTGAACTGCTGCTCGGCAACTTCGACGCTGGCGGCGCGATGTTCGATCGCGAAGCGGCTTTGTTGAATCCCAGTGCGAGTACGCAGGGACGCGAGTTGGCCGCGGCGCTCGGCGGCCGCGCCGACCGGCGCGCGTTAGCCAGGCGCTATGCTGCCTTCGAGGTCGACAGCGCCCTCAAGCAGGGATCGGGCAATACCTTGACGAGCTACGATGTCGCGGTCGTGCTCATGCTGCTGGGCGAACATGGACTGACGCTGGATTATCTGGAACGACTGGCGGGCGAGGACAACGGTCTGGCAGATTGGGCTGCCCTGATTCCTGTCATGGATCCGATCCGTTGCGATGCGCGCTTCGTTGCCGTCGTCGAAAAGTTGAAGATGATCGACGCGCACGCCGCCAGAGTCTGCGGGAAGAAGAGCTGACGATGACGCTGATCCCATGAGCCTGATCGACGAACTCAAACGACGCAAGGTCTTCAAGGTCGGCGGCGCATACCTTGTCGTGGCCTGGCTTGCCGTGCAGGCCGTCTCGATCGGCTTCCCGGCGTTCGACGCGCCGCCGTGGGCGCTGCGCGTCTTCATCCTGATGGCGATGCTCGGATTTCCGATCGCGCTGTTGTTTGCCTGGATGTTCGACATGACCGCCGAAGGCGTCAAGGCTGAAGGCAGCAGCACGCGCGCGACGATCGGCGTGTATGTCGCGGCTGCGGCGCTCGCGGGACTGGCGCTGGGCTGGTACTTCAAGGGCCAGCCGTCGTATCGCGTCGGCGACGTGCCGGCGAGCACGAGTCCGTCGGTCGCGGTGCTGCCGTTCGCGAACATGAGCGGCAAGGCCGACGAGGAATATT
>DATIEJ010000218.1:0-2544 GCA_035455825.1 Rhodanobacteraceae bacterium
CCGTCCATGCGCTCGCATGGAGTGCCCCCTTCCGGCTGCCGCCACCTTGTATTCGCCACATCCTTGTGGCTCACCCTCCGGGCAGCTCCGCTGCAAACATCGGCAATCCTGCCGATGTTTCCCCGCAAGGGGGGGGAAGGATTCCAGACGGAGGCCTCGCGCTTTCCCTTCCCCTGCGAAGCGGGGGAAGGTGCCGAAGGCGGATGGGGGCGACCGCAGCTAGTGACTCACAAGCTGCTCCCGAACCAACCGTCACAACCCACTAGCGGTGCGGGCCACGGGCGAGGGAGCACGCTAAACTGATTCAGGCGATGCGAAACCGTTCCGGCGTGGCGATGTCGGCCGTGATGCGTACGACGTGGCTCACCTGCGCGAGTGGCGGTCCGAGTTCAAGCCAGCGCTCCAGCTGCGCGAGCGCCGCATCGTCACCGCAGGCAACAACCTCGACAGTGCCATCAGGCAGGTTCCTGGCGTGGCCGGTCAGGCCGAGGCGCAGCGCTTCTTCGCGCGCCGACGCGCGGAAGAACACGCCCTGCACGCGGCCGCTGACGACGAACTTCGCACAGCCCATCGCGGCCTCAGCCGCCGCCGATCACGGCGTCGAGGTCTTTCGTCGTGATCGGACCCATGAACGCCTTGGCCACGTGGCCGTCCGGAGCGATCAGGTAGGTATTGGGCAATCCTTTCGGCGGATCGAAGTCCTTCGGCGGCTCGATCACGTCGACCTGGGCGACCGGGTAGGACAGCGGATGCGCCATCAGGTATTTCTCGATATCGGCCTTGTCGCTGTCCTCGAACGCCAGGCCAATCGCGGCAACCTTGTCCTTGTGGGCGGTGACGTAGGCGGAGATGTCGGGCAGCTCCTTCAGGCATGGCGAGCACCACGTCGCCCAATAGTTCACAATGACCCATTTTCCACTTTGCGCGGCGAGATCGAATTTCTTGCCGTCGAGCGTCGTGACATTGAGTGCGGGCTTGGCCGCGGTGGCGGCGGCGACGGGGCCAGCCGCCATGCCTTGGGCGATGAGGGTCATCGCGACGAGATTGAGGACCGGAAGATTGGGCAGACGCTTCATGTGGTTTCCCTGGAGACAGGCAATTGGGGTTCTGGCGCCTGATTTGACCGCGGTGGAGCCGGAAAAATTTCGCTGAGCGGCACTTTCATGCGCTCGCGCAGTTCGGCGATGACCTCGTCGAGCCGGCGCGCGGCCAGGGCGTCGGGCGCGGAGCCGTCGCTGCCGGGCAGGGGCATGCCGCTGGGCAGACGGTAATCCGAACCGGCATACAGATCGTACAGCGTCGTCGTGGCCAGGTCGCGGGTCAGTGCCCAGGCACCGTCGTCGCCGCGCCGGACCAGGCCGGCATTGCCGAGCTGACGCAGGAACTCCTGGATCAGGTCGTCGGTGAGAAACGGTTCGCGCTCGCACAGATCGCGGCTATGCAGCGCGACGCCGGCGCGCTGTGCGACGATGAAATGACCGAGCACGCGCAGAAGCCCGCGGAACTTGTTGTCGGGCATCAGTTGCAGTTCGCCGGGACGATAGTCGAATGCCGACAGGCTCGCTGCCAGCGACGCGCCGAGCAATACCACGACCCAGGAAATGTAGATCCAGAAGACGAAGATCGGCACGATCGAAAGCGCGCCATAGACCTGTTCGTAGTTCGCGCTCTCGAGTGCGTAGAAGGCGAACATCCGTTTGGCGACCTCGAACAGCACCGTCGCAACCAGCGCTCCGATGGCCGCATCGCGCCAGCGCACGCTGCGATTGGGGATCAATGCGTAGGCCCAGAACAATGTCAGCCACTCGATCAGGAACGGCAACAGGCCGAGCAAGCGGGACTTCAGCGAGAACTCGGTGTCGGCCTGTTCCAGGAGCGGAAGCGCGAACAGGTATGAGCTGACGCCGAGCGCCGCTATCACGAGCATCGGCCCGAGCGTGATCACCGCCCAATACCTGATCACGCGCGACGTCGTTCCGCGCCCGCGCGGCACGCGCCAGATGCGGTTGAATGCATCCTCGATGCTGAGCATCAGCGCAACGCCGCTGGCCAGCAGAACGACGATGCCGACTGCCGTCGCCTTGCTGGCGTTCTCCGCGAACAGCGTGAGGTAACGTTGCACCGCTTCGCCGGTCGCCGGCACGAAGTTGCGAAACACGAATCCGGTGACGGCGTCGCGCCAGTCGGTGAACACCGGGAACGCAGCCATGATGCCGAACACCGCGGTTATCAGCGGCACCAGCGCGAACAACGTCGTCAACGCCAGCGCGCCGGCCGCCTGCAGGCAACCTTCGTCGAGAAAGCGGCTGAGCAGGAAGCGCGCGAACGCGTCGATCTTGTGGCGGTTGATGCGCATGGGTGAATAGTAACGGATCGAGGGCTGAGGGCTGAGGGCTGAGGGCCTCAGGCAGACCTCTGCGGCCTGTTCTGCCCGCTCATCCTCCGAAACGCAGCGCGGAAAAAACAGCGCGACACGTTATGCTCTGTCAGCCCTCAGCCCTCAGCCCTCAGCCCGTGCCCCAACAAGACATCCTCGTCCTCTAC
>DATIEJ010000219.1:0-9430 GCA_035455825.1 Rhodanobacteraceae bacterium
TGCTGGCCAAGTACGCGAAAACGGTCGGCTCCGCCGCACGCGGCGCCGTGATTGAAATCTAGAGTTTTTGGACGCGGATTACGCGGATGAACACGGATAGAGCACGAGAAAGATCACTTTAAATTCGTCTTGATCCGCGCAAATCCGCGTTGATCCGCGTCATCCGCGTCCAAAGTTTTTTGCGTTTACTTAAGGAGACATGAAATGACAGCAGAAGCGAAAGTGACGGCAAAGGCGCTCGAAGGCAAGCGCATTGCGGTGCTCGGTTACGGCAGCCAGGGCCGCGCGCACGCACTGAACCTGCGCGATTCGGGACTCGACGTCGTCGTTGGCCTGCGCAAGGGCGGGCCGACGTGGTTCACGGCCGAGGCCGATGGCCTGCGTGTCCTCGATGCGGCCGAGGCGGTCAAGGGCGCCGAACTCGTCGCCGTGCTGACGCCGGACATGGTCCAGCCGAAATTGTATACCGACGTCATTGCGCCGAACCTGAAGGCCAATGCGGCGCTGCTGTTCGCGCACGGTTTCAACGTGCACTTCAAGACGATCGCACCACGCGCGGATATCGACGTGATCCTGGTCGCGCCGAAAGGCCCCGGCGCGCTGGTCCGCAAGGAGTACGAGATCGGCCGCGGTGTTCCATGCCTGTATGCCGTGCATCAGGATGCGAGCGGTCATGCGCGCGACAAGGCGCTGGCCTACGCGGCCGGCATCGGCGGCGCGCGCGCGATGCTGATCGAAACCGATTTCAAGGAAGAGACAGAGACCGATCTGTTCGGCGAACAAGCGGTGCTGTGCGGCGGCGTCAGCGAACTCGTGCGCCACGGCTTCGAGACGCTGGTCGAGGCCGGTTACAAGCCCGAGATCGCGTACTACGAGGTCATGCACGAACTCAAGCTGATCGTCGATCTGTTCTATGAGGGCGGCCTGACCAAGATGCTGACGTTCGTGTCCGAGACCGCGCAGTACGGCGATTACACGCGCGGTCCGCGTGTCGTCGATGCGGCGACGAAGGACAAGATGCGCAAGGTGCTCAAGGAAATCCAGGACGGCACGTTCGCGAAGGAATGGACCGCCGAGTACGCCGCGGGATTGCCGAACTACAAAGCCTACAAGCAGGCCGACCTCGACCACCAGATCGAGAAGGTCGGCGCGGCGTTGCGCGCGCGCATGCCGTGGCTGAGTCCCGCGCCAGCGGCTGCGCCGGCCGCTCCGGCACTGAAGAAGGTTGGTTGAAACATCGGTTGCGTCGGGTCGCCGGATGCGGACATGTATACAAGGTGCGTGGCCGCGTCCGGCCCCTTTTCGATCGAATGAGCAAGTTCAGGAATCCGTGACATGAATGCGCAACTGCTGCCTGCACCCTCGAACCATCCGCTGGCCGGCGCGCGCCTGACCGGCGCGGACATCGTCGTCCAGGTCGTTGCCGACGAGGGTGTCAGCGTCGTCTTCGGCTACTCGGGTGGCGCCATCCTTCCGGTATACGACGCCGTGTTCCGCTACAACCGCGATCACCTGCGCGCCGACGGCAGCGAGCCGTTGCCGTTGATCGTGCCGGCGAACGAGCAGGGCGCCGGCTTCATGGCCCAGGGTTACGCGCGCGCGTCGGGCAAGGTCGGCGTCGCTCTCGTGACCTCGGGTCCGGGCGCGACGAACACGGTCACGCCGGTGCGCGACGCGATGGCCGACTCGATCCCGATCGTCGTCATCTGCGGCCAGGTGCCTACCGCCGCGATCGGCACCGATGCATTCCAGGAGGCGCCGGTCAGCAGCATCATGGCCTCGTGCGCCAAGCACGTGTTCCTGGTTACCGACGTGGCGAAGCTCGAAGCGACGATGCGCACGGCATTCGAGATAGCGCGCAGCGGGCGACCCGGTCCGGTGGTCGTCGACATACCGAAGGACGTGCAGAACGCGCAGCTGATCTTCGACGGCGCCTGCACGTTGCCGGTGTCGGGCTATCGCACGCGCATCGCGAACGTGGCCCAGGCCGGCCTCGGCAAGGCTCAGTGCGCCCAGTTGCTGACGCGTCTGCGCGAGTCGAAGCGTCCGCTGATCTATGCCGGCGGCGGCGTCGTTGCCGCTGGCGCGACGCGGGCGCTGCGCGATTTTTCGCAGGCGTTCGGCATTCCCGTCACGACCACGCTGATGGGGCTGGGCGTGTGCAACACGACCGAACCGCTGTCGCTGCACATGCTCGGCATGCACGGCACCGCATTTGCCAATTACGCCGTCGAGGATTGCGATTTCCTGATCGCAGTCGGCGCGCGGTTCGACGACCGCGTCGCCGGAGTGCCGAAACAGTTTGCGCCGCGGGCGAAGTTCGTCGCGCAGTTCGACATCGATCCGGCCGAGATCAACAAGGTCAAGCGCGCCGACTGGAACTACCTTGGCGAAATTGGCCCGGCGCTGGACCGTCTGCGCGCGTATGCGCTGGAACATGCGTTCCGACCGCTCGAGCAGGGTGCCTACGCCGACTGGCACGCGCACATCGCGCGCCTCAAGCGCGACCACGCGATGAACTACGACCGTGGCGCGGCGCTGATCCAGCCCTATGCCGTGATCGAGGAGATCAACCGGCACACGCAGGGCCGGGCGATCATCAGCACCGGCGTCGGCCAGCATCAGATGTGGGCGGCGCAGTACTTCGATTTCGCCGAGCCGCGCCAGTGGCTGACGTCGGGTTCGATGGGCACGATGGGCTTCGGCTTGCCGGCGGCGATCGGTGCGCAGTTCGCGCGCCGCGACATGATGGTCATCGACATCGACGGCGACGCCAGCATCCGCATGAACCTCGGCGAACTCGAGACCGTGACGACTTATGATCTGCCAGTGAAGGTCGTCGTCATGAACAACCACGGCGACGGCATGGTGCGGCAGTGGCAGAAGCTGTTCTTCAAGGGCCGCTTCTCGGCCAGCGACAAGAGCCTGCACAAGAAGGACTTCATCAAGGCCGCGGAAGCCGACGGTTTTCCATGGGCGCGCCGCCTCGACAAGCCCGAAGACATCGCGCGGGCCGTCGCCGAGTTCGTCGCGTTCAAGGGCCCGGCATTCCTCGAAGTCGTCATCGATCCGGATGCCGGCGTGTATCCGATGGTCGGTCCGGGCATGAGCTATGCGCAAATGATCACCGGTGACTGGATCCCGTCGCGCGAGCAGGTCGAGGCGAGGCGGGAAGTTGATAAGTCGGAGATGTTTTGAAGAGCGAGGGCTGAGGGCCTAGGGCTGAGGGCTGAAAAGCGGACATCGCGAGTGCCGGAGACACGCTCTTGGCCCTCAGCCCTCAGCCCTCAGCCCTAGAGAGAAAAGCATGCGCCGAATCATCTCCATCCTCCTCCAGAACGAAGCCGGTGCGCTGGCGCGCGTCGCCGGAATGTTTTCCGCGCGCGGTTACAACATCGAATCGCTGACTGTCGCGATCACGCACGATCCATCGGTATCTCGTCTCACCCTGGTCACGTTCGGCGATGAAAACGTAATCGACCAGATCGTCAAGCAGTCGCGCAAGCTCGTCGATGTGCTCGAGATAGCCGACCTGACGACTCGCGAACACTTCGAGGCGGAACTGCTGATGGTCAAGGTGGCGGTCGCGAAGGATCGCGCGGCTTCGCTGCGCGAGTGCGTGCTGCGCCATCCCGGCGCGCAATTGATCGATGCAACGGGCGAGGCGCATACGATCCGCTTTGCCGGCAGCGGCACCGAGGTCAACGCGTTCCTGACCGAACTCGAGTCGATCGCGCGCATTCTCGAAATCGCGCGCAGCGGCACTGCGGCGCTCGAACGTGGCGAAGCGGTGCTGATGCCTGCGGCCTGAGAGCGCCGCCTTTCCCTTCTCCCTCCGGGAGAAGGTGGCGCGAAGCGCCGGCCGAAAAATGCTCCTGCATTTTCCGCATTTCCGCCATCCATGGCGGTCAGATGAGGGTCGGGGAACTGATCGACGTCGATGCGGACCCGACCCTCTCCCCAGCCCCTCTCCCGGAGGGAGAGGGGCTAAGAGCGGGTTCGAGGTTATTTCTGCGCGCTTGGCGTCAAGCGGTCGAAGTTCATGATCGCATTGAACACGAGCGCATAACTGCCAATGGTCTCGCCGCGCCACATCGGATTGATCGCGAACAGCAGCGTATGGCCCTTGCCGACGCGGGCGTCGACGACAGCGGCGCGCTCGGCCATTGCGCCGCCGCCATCGAGCAGGCCGGCAATCAGCAGCTCGTCGGCGTCGGCGAAGCGCACGATGGTGCGCGGACGCTGGTTTTCCGGGATGACCAGATACGGCCCGAAAATCGAGTAACGCGTCTGCTCGGAGTTCAGTGGCAGCGCTTCCCAGGCTTTTGGCGTCGGCAGTTCCGGCGCCGCCGCATCGGCGCGGTCCTGCGGCATGTCGACGTCGTGCGGGCCGCCGCGCCCGGTCGGGCGCTTGAAGTCCTTCGAGTTCGGAAGATTGTTGCCGCGCGCCAGGAGATTGCTCAGCTTGAAGGACAGTCCATCGGCGCTGTATACGGCCAGATCCTTGCCATAGCCGTTGCTGACCGGGCTGTCGGTGTCCACGACAACGGCCTTGAGAATGCTGCCGACGACGCGCAGGTCCTTCGCCGGCGTGACCGACACGCCGGGTGCGAGACCCATGTCGATCGCGAACTTGGCTGCATCGTCGGCAGCGAGGAACAATCCGCCTTGCTCGATGAAATGTCGCAGGTGCGCCAGTCCGGTGCCGCCGAGACCCGGGCGGATGTCGTCGGTCTGGTCGATGCCCATGTTCGGCGTCAGCGCCGTGACCTTCCACGGAATCGGGTCGCCCCACAGCGGCGTGCCGTTGAGGATCGCGCCCGAGTCGCCGATGCCGACCGGTCCAAACAGGATCACGTCGTACCTGGACTTCAGGTTGTCCTCGCGCGCAACCGTCTGCGTGCTGATGTAGGTGAACGGCACGCCGAGCTTGTCGAGCGCCATGCGCCACCAGCCCTCGGTCTGCGTTTCGATCCAGGTGTGCATCAAGGCGATGCGCGGCGTGCCGAGCCGGTGCATCGGCACATCCGGCGCCGTGGACAGGGCGTGAGCGTCGAGCCCGAGTTCGCTGACCTTTGTGGAAAATGCCGCATTGTCAACCTTGCGCACGATCAGCGCGCCGGCATTGAAATGCCGGTTCGCCGCATCGAATCCCTTGTCGGCAACGTCGATCTCGGCGCCCTTGAGCGCGTAGCGCAGCGTGATCAGCGTCGTGTCGGCGTTGTTGTCGATGACGTACACGCTGCCGGAACCCTGAACGCCGCCCTTGACGCGGACCGGTTCGCGCAGCGGCTCCATCGAGGCCTGCAGCACCGCCCGGTCGGTCACGCGCACGACTTCGGTGCCGAACAGGTCGCCCATCGACCACGCGGTATCGTCGTACGGATGCTTCTGCGGATCATCCGGCGCCCAGTACTGGCGGTCGAGCAGGGCGTCGGCGATCCGCGAGTACGGCTGGTCCATGCGCACGACGTAGCTGCCGGCGGCGAACGTGCGCGCGACGGTCTTCGGCTTGGCTGCTGCCTTGTCGCCGTTGTCCTTCTTCTCGCCGTCGTCCTTGGACTTTTCGGGCGGCGCCGCAACCTGCACGGTGAACGCCGCGCTCGCGCGACTTATCTCGGCATGCTGCAGTTGGAGTATGCGCAGCAGCTGGGCCTGCGCGTCGCGATGAACATCGTCGGCAGGCAGCACGTAAGCCGAAGGGCCGTTCGCCGATGGCTTTTCGATCGAGCGCTTGCTCTTCAGGTAGAAATTCCGCAGGAACTGCTTGTCGTTGTCGGCGAAGTAGTTCAGCGCCGTGAGCAGGCCGCTTTGCTCGTAGTTGTTGTTGTTGCGCTGCGACCATTGCACTTTCGGCAAGGGCGGATTCGGCTTGTACCAGGTGCGCGCGTATTCCTCGGGATCGAGGATGCGTTCCTGCGTGTCGGCGCCGGCGTTGCCGAACGTTTCGTACAGACGGCTGATGCCGTTGTGCATCGCCGCCATGAACATGAGGTATCCGGGACTCCACGTGTCGAAGTCGCCGTGCGCGAACACGCCGGGCATGCCGAACTTCGTCAGCTGCGCGACGTTGTCCCAGCCGAGCATCTGCCACTCGTTGGTCAGGATCGGATCGACCCAGGCGTTGTACGGGCCGTCGCCAACCGTGTTGTCGTACAGGAACGGTACCGATTCGTGCAGGTCGTGCAGCACCTGCGCGTGCCAGCCCAGATACGTGTCGAGTATGTTGCGCGACAGGTTCAGGGTCAGGCCCATCGCATCGCGGTTGTTGTCGTGCGCAACATAGTGGCCCCAGTACAGCAGCGGCGGCGGGGTCTTGCCCGGGTTGGCGCGATGCCAGTTGTACACGTCGACCATGCGGTCGCGGCCGTCGGCTTCGACGACCGGCGTGATCAGCGTGATGACCTTCGAGCGGATCTTGCGGATGTACGGCGATTCGTCGACGGCCAGGCGGTAGCCGAGTTCCATCAGTGCGGTCGGTGCGCCGGTTTCCGGCGAATGGATCGTTCCCGTGATGTAGTAGACCGGCGTCGTGGCGGCGAGCAGCGGTTCGGCCTTCGCGTCGTCCATGCCGAGCACGCGCGGGTCGGCGAGCTGCGCCAGGCGCGCATCGTTGGCTTTCAGGTCTTTCAGCAGCGCTTCGTCGGCGATTGCGACCGCGATCATGTCGCGCCCTTCCTCGGTCTTGCCGATGCGATAGACCCTCACGCGCGGACTCGCCGCGGCGAGCATGTCGAAGTAGCGATAGACATCCTTCGAGTACGGCAGCATGTTCGGCGCGCCGGCGATGTCGCCGAGCACCTTGGCCGGCGTCGGCACGGTCGCCGATGCCGGCAGGTACGAAGTCAACGGCGAGTTGAACGACGGATCGGTCGTGTACTCGGCGATCTTCTTCGAGTAAGCCTCATCGATCGGCTGCTGCGGATCGCGCGCATAGCCCGGATCGGCAGGTGAGATGGCGCCGGCCAGTAAAGGACAACACGCGAGGGCGAGACACAGAACGTAGCGGCGCAGGTGCATGCGCGATTCCTTGGCGTAGGGAGCGGCGAGGATAGTGGGGACTCCGCCGGCTGTCACTGGCTGAAAGTCACTTATGCGAACTGCGTTGCAGCCAATTTGCAGATCCGCCACGTGGGCGATGTTCTCACGTCGCCGGGTTTCGGCCGGTTCCGCCAATGGAGCCTTGCCCAGTCCGACGTCGCGCAGCGGTGATCGAGCCGCTACTATCCCGGCGTGATCTCGAGATACCGCCATGGCCCGTGAATCCCGCTTCCGTGCATGCCCATTGTGCGAGGCGATCTGCGGCCTGGAATTCCAGTTCGACGCGCAGCGGCTCGTGGCAATTCGTGGGGACGATGCCGACCCGTTCAGTCAAGGCCACATCTGCCCGAAAGGCAATGCGATCCTCGATCTGGAGGCAGACCCCGATCGGCTGAAGCGTCCTTTGCTGCGGCAGGGGAGCGAGTGGCAAGAAATCGGCTGGGACGACGCGTTCGAGCTGGCCGGTCAGCGCCTGGCCTCCGTGCAGCGCGAGCACGGCGCGAGCGCGGTCGGCGTGTACCTTGGCAACCCGAACGTGCACCACTTCGGCCATATCGCCTATCTGCCGCCGCTGCTGCGCGCGTTGAAGACGCCGAACATGTTTTCCGCGTCATCCGTCGATCAATGGCCGCACCAGCTCGTCTGCGCGCAGATGTACGGTCACCAGTTCCTGCTGCCGATCCCGGATGTCGATCGCACCGATTACTTCCTGATGCTCGGCGCAAATCCCATGGCGTCGATGGGCAGCCTGATGACGGCGCCGGGGATAGCAAAACGGCTCAAGGCGTTGACGGCGCGCGGCAAACTCGTCGTCGTCGACCCGCGACGGACCGAGACCGCGGAAATCGCCAGCGAGCATGTATTCATTCGCCCCGGCACCGATGCGCTGTTCCTGATCGGCGTTCTGAAAGAACTCGCGCGCCTGCGGCCGGCGCGCCTGGCCGGTTACGCGGGCAAGGTCAAGGATCTCGATGTCGCGCTCGCGGCGCTGGATTCATTCGATATCGCGACGATCGTCGAGCGCAGCGGCGTTCCCGAGGCGACGATCGAACGCATTGCATCTGAACTCGATGCCGCGCCCCGCGCCGCCGTGTACGGCCGCATGGGTGCTTCGACCCAGCAGTTCGGCACACTGACGCAATGGTTGCTGCATTTGATAAATATATACACCGGCAACCTCGACCGCGAAGGCGGCATGCTGCCGAACGACGCCGTGATTCCGCTGACCGGGCCCGGCACGCCAGCCGGAGCGCGCGGGCGCTGGAAGAGCCGCGTGCGCGGCCTTGCGGAATTCGGCGGGGAGCTGCCGGTTGCGGCGCTGGTCGAGGAAATCGAAACGCCGGGCGACGGCCAGATCCGCGCGCTGCTGACGAGCGCCGGCAATCCTGTCTTGTCGACGCCCAATGGCGCCGCGCTTGATCGCGCGCTCGGCAAACTCGTCTTCATGGTTTGCGTCGACGTGTACCTCAACGAGACGACGCGCCGCGCGAACCTGATCCTGCCGCCGGCCTCGCCGTTCACACAGCACCACTACGACCTGTTCTTCAACGCGTTCGCCGTGCGCCGCGTCGCGCGCGTGAATGTTCCGCTGTGGGCGAAGGCCGAGGGCGAGCGCGCGGACTGGGAAATCTTCAATGGCTTGGGCGCAGCGTACGCGCGGGCTGCCGGCAAGCCGTTCAGTACGTTGCCGGAACCTGCAATTCTCATCGGCGAAGGTTTGCGCCGCGGCGGTTCGGGCCTGACGTTCGACGAACTGGCCGTGAATCCGCATGGCGTCGACCTCGGCCCGCTGCGGCCGAATTTGCTGGCGCGACTGCAGACCGCGACCGGCGCAATCGAATGCGCGCCACCCTTGATGCTCGAGGAAGCGGCGCGTCTTGCTGCCGATTTGAGCGAGCCGCTTTCGACAGGTGCGTTGCAGCTGATCGGCCGGCGCGAGATCCGCAGCAACAATTCGTGGATGCACAATGCGCCGCGCCTGATCAAAGGCAAGCCGCGGCATCATCTGCTCGTGCATCCCGCCGATCTGCGCGCACGCGGATTCGAAGACGGTGCCACCGTGCAGTTGCGCTCGCGCACCGGTTCGATTCGGATCGAGGCACGCGCGAGCGATTCGATGATGCCCGGAGTCGTTTGCCTGCCGCATGGATTCGGCCACCAGCGCGAAGGCGTGCGCCTGCAGCGCGCGGCGGCCGTTGTCGGCGCGAGCTACAACGACCTGACCGATCCGCTCGCGATCGATCACGCGTCGGGCAATGCGGCCCTGAATGGGTTGCCGGTTTGGCTCGAGCAGCCGTGAAAGAATAACGAAATCGCTCTGGGCGAGGCCTCAACAAATCTTTGCTCGTCATTCCAGCGCAGGCTGGAATCCAGCCATTTCTGCAGATTG
>DATIEJ010000220.1:0-2478 GCA_035455825.1 Rhodanobacteraceae bacterium
GCGACCAGCGCCACAAGGTCGAGGAGACGAGCGCGTTGCTGGCCAAGGTCATCGGCGCCACCGACATCGCGATCTTCACGTTCGATTCCGGGCAGCGGCTGCGCCTGATCAATCCCGCCGGCGAACATCTGCTCGCGCGTCCGGCCGCCGAGCTGCTCGGCCGGACCGCCGACGAACTCGGCATCGCCGACTGCCTGGCGGACGAGGATACGCATATCCGCAAGCGTGCGTTTCCGGGAGGCGCCGGTCGCTTCGAGGTTCGCCGCGCGCGTTTTCGCGAAGGCGGCAAGCCGCATGAATTGCTCGTCGTCGCCGATTTGAGCCGCGCGCTGCGCGAGGAGGAACGCGCGGCATGGCAGCGCCTGCTGCGCGTGCTCGGCCATGAACTGAACAATTCGCTGACGCCGATCCGTTCGATGACCGGCACCCTGGCCAAATTGCTCGCGCAGCAACCGCCGCCGCCGGACTGGCGCGAGGATGTCGGTGGCGGCCTGGCCGTGATCGGCGATCGTGCCGAAGCGCTGACGCGCTTCATGGCCGGCTACACCGCGCTCGCGCGCCTGCCGCCGCCGAGCAAGCGCGACTTCGAGATCGGCGAACTCGTGCGCCGCGCCGCCCGCCTGGAACAACGCCTGGCCGTGTCCGTGGCCGATGCGCCGCCGCTGCACGTCAACGGCGATCCGGACCAGATCGAGCAGGCGCTGATCAACCTGATCAAGAACGCGGCCGATGCGACGCTGCCGCTGCGCGAAGGCGTGCGCGCGCGCTGGCGCGCCGAGCGCGACGTCGCGCACATCGAAATCGAGGACGACGGTCCCGGCCTCGGCACGACCGAGAATCTGTTCACGCCTTTTTATACAACCAAGCCGGGCGGATCGGGCATCGGCCTGGTTCTCGCGCGCCAGATCTCCGAGGCGCACGGCGGTTCGCTCACGCTGGAAAGCCGCAAGGGCGCGCACGGCTGCGTCGCCCACCTGACGTTGCCGATAACGTAGGGTGGGCCTTGGCCCACCGTTTCCTTTGCGCGCCGAAGAAAAGCGGTGCGCCGAGGCCCACCCTGCGTGGCGCGGCGCGCATCGCGTGAGAGAACATCATCCGTTGCGTCAATGCGCTGCGCCGAGCAGCTTGCTCAGGTTCGGCAACAAGGTCAGCAGGTCGGGGGCGAATACGGATATCAGCACGCCGAGCACGACCAGAAGTTTCGGCAGCAGTGCTCCGATCGCTTCGCCGAACGAAACGCGGTCGGCATCCTTCGTGAACATCCTGCTCAACAGGATGTCCTTCTCCAGGCGCAAGGTCGCGACGACGACCGTGCAGAAGCTCAGGCCCATCAAGCCGATCGCGGTGATCGTCTGCAGCCGCTCGAACGGCGCCGCGTAAACCTGCAGCATCACCAGTGTCGCGATGGGCGCCATGAGCGCTGCCCAGACGCAGCCGCGCAGGGCGGATGCTCCGGCTTTCACGTGTGCGACCAGATAGCGCTGCCAGGTCACGAAAGCCGGGTCTTGCGGCAGGTCGGTGAAAGGCCATTTGCCACAGATCACGTTGACGGTTTGCCGCGCCCAGCCGACGACATCGTCATGGCGCAGCCGCTCGAGATCCTCGCGGAACAGCACGAGATTCAATGGATTCGTAGGCGACTGGCCGAGTGCCAGCGGGGTCGGCCAATCAGCCTGGCTCGTCACGCGCTGGATGATCGGTATCGCGCGTGCGTACTCGCGCGACAGTTGCTGCAGGCGCATGAGCTGAAACCACAGCTGCACGAGGAAATAGGTTCCGGCGCCGAGCGTCGCGATGCCAAGCAGGATGGCAAGCGGTTGCGGATCGACCGTAGTCGGCGATGCGCCGTCCGCCGACGCGGCCACGACCGCGAGCAGGACCGCGGCAGCCAGAGTTCCGCGAAAATAACCGCCTTCGCGCAGTCGCTCGACCAGTGCTGCCGGAACTCCGTTCGCATCCGCGATCTTTCGGCACAACCCGTTCCAGATGAACAGGCGCAGGCCGGATATGACGATCACCGCCCCGAACACCGTGGCGATCGCCAGCATTGCTCCCCAATCGCGGCCATGCAGCAGCGCCATCGCTCGGGGCGGCAGGTCTTGTCCGATGAACCCCGTGATCCGGGAGGCCGCTGTCGCCAGGCCGACGAGCGCGATGATCCCAAGCGAGAATGCAAAAACGCGTACCGCGTCGAGATGAACATGATCCGGGGCTGCAGCCGGGCTGGGTGTGGCCTTCATTTGCGCCAAGTAGGCGGCGCGATGAAAGAGCCACTGCCAGCAACGCGACGCATGCGCACCCAGCGCATGGATCGAGTGGCGCGGAAGCGGCACGAGCACGCGGATGCCGGTGCGGTCCTTCCACAGCCAAACGGCAATCAGCAGGAACAGCAACGACGCAATCCCGACCACGGGCATGAGGAAACGCCACAGATCGGCATAGGTCTCCGACGACAGCAACATGCCCAAGGTAGCCGCG
>DATIEJ010000221.1:0-2661 GCA_035455825.1 Rhodanobacteraceae bacterium
CGCACGGGCCTGGCGTTGTGGCTCAGGCGAAACTCCGCCTGCGGCCGCGCCAGCGCGATTGCCTTGACGAGTTCGTCGATGTGGCCGAACTCGGTGCGTTCGGCCCGCAGGAACTTGCGCCGCGCCGGTACGTTGTGGAACAGGTCGCGCACTTCGGTCGTCGTGCCGCGCGGATGCGACGACGGTTTCGTCGCCGACGTCCGTCCGGCCTCGACCTCGAGCCGCCACGCGGTCTCCTGCGCCGGCGGACGCGATACGAGCATGAAGCGCGATACCGACGCGATCGACGGCAGCGCCTCACCGCGGAATCCGAGCGTGCGCACGCGCTCCAGATCATCGAGCGAGGCGATCTTGCTCGTTGCGTGCGGTGACACCGCCAGCGCCAGCTCGTCGCGCGCGATCCCGTCGCCATCGTCGCGGACCCGGATCAGGCGCGTACCGCCCTCCTCGATCTCGATTTCGATTCGCGCCGCGCCGGCGTCGAGACTGTTCTCGACCAGTTCCTTGACGACCGAGGCCGGACGCTCGATGACCTCGCCGGCGGCGATCTGGTTGACGAGTTCCTGCGGGAGTTGCTGGATGCGTGACATACGGATGCGCTTGTGCGTCTTGCATCATAGCGAATCCGCGCGGACCGCGGCGAGCAACGCGGATATTCGGCGCGGATTTACGCGGATGATCACGGAATCCCGCGGATAGGGCGAGAGCCGCAAGACCAAAATCAGCAGCGGCTTTCTACTTGTTTTTCGCTCTTATCCGCGGCATTCCGTGATCATCCGCGTTCATCCGCGATGAAAGATGTCCGCTTCCGCGGGAATGACGGCGAGCCTTGAACCCTGCAGACTTCGCTACGACTTCGGCGAGCGCGCCAGGATCTCGCGGTCCGGATCGTCGTCGGCGAACACGGCGGCTTCGGCCGGCGTGGTCTTGCGCGCGGCGAACTGTTCCGCCTTGCCCTTGCGGGCATTCGCCGCAAACAGGCTGCCGGGCGGCGGCGCCGCGACAAAATAGCTGTGCACGCCCTCGAGGATCGCCTTGGCGATCTTCTCGCGCTGCTCGGGACTCTTCAGGCGCTTCTCCTCGGCCGGATTCGTGATGAACGCGGTCTCGACCAGGATCGAAGGCACGTCCGGCGAGCGCAGGACGACAAAATTTGCTTTTTCCACAAATCCACGATGGGTCGGACCGACCTTCGTCAGCGCCTGCAGCACCTGGTTCGCGACGGCGCCGCTGGCTTCGAGCGTGGCGCCCTGTGACAGGTCGAGCAGCACGGCCGCCAGCGTATTGTCCTTGTTGTCGAGCGATACGCCGCCGACCAGGTCGGCGCGATTCTCGCGATCCTCCAGCCAGCGGGCAGCCTCGTTCGTCGCGCCGCGCGCCGAGAGCATCCATACCGACGAACCACGCGCATCACCGCTGCTGTAGGCGTCGGCGTGCACCGACACGAACAGGTCGGCCTTCGCCTCGCGCGCTTTCTGGTAGCGCTGCTTGAGCGGGATGAAGAAATCCGCATCGCGCGTGAGCACCGCGCTCATGCCGGGCTGCCGGTCGATCAGGCGCTTGAGTTCACGCGCGACGGCCAGCGTGATTTCCTTCTCGTGCGTGCCGGCAGCGCCGGTCGCGCCCGGATCGTCGCCGCCATGGCCGGCATCGATCGCGATCACGACATCGCGCGGTTTCTCCATCGGCGGCGACGCCTGCTTGACGACCTCCGACTTCGATTTGCCACGCGGAAACAGGTCGACGACGAGACGGTACGATGCCTTATCGCCGGGCAACGCCTCGGAAGCCCTGGATGGCCGCGCCGAAGTGCCGGGCAGCAGCAGGAAACTCTTCGGGCGGACGCCACCGGCAAGATCGAAAACGACACGGACGTCCTTGCCCTGCTTGCCCGTGCGCACGGATTTCAGCAAGCCGCGGCCGACCGGGGTCGCGAAACCTTCGGCGAAACTCGATGCGCGAATGTCCAGGACGATGCGGTCCGGGTTGGCGATCTCGAACAGCTTGTAATCGAGGGGGCCGTTCAGTTCGAAGACGGCGCGTGTGCCTTCGGCCGAGTTGGACAGTTGCAGGCTTTTGATTTCGGTCGCAAACGGTGCCGAAGAAGCCGCGAACAGCGCTCCCGTCCCGAGCATCCGCAACAACCATTGGGCGACAATTCCCCTCATAGCATCTATTCAAGCGCAGACGAAGGAAAATTTCAAGTAGTTTTTCTTTATAAATCCTTTAGCTAGCTGAATATCCTTGATACAGATTTAGGATTCGTCACTAAGTTGACGACCTCGCCGACGCCGACCGGCCCAGACGGCGCAGCCCTTCCACCCATGCGGCCGCGCGCTCAGTGGAAGCCTCCAGTACGACATCGCGGGACTCCGGCGCATGCGCCAGACGCAGGATCAAATCCGGTTGCGGGAGTCCGGCGCGCGCATGTTCGGGCCACTCGACCAGCAGCAAGTACGACCCGGTTGTCAGGTCGGCCAAGCCGAGCCATTCGAGTTCGCCGGCATCGGCTATGCGATACAAGTCGAGATGATGGATCGCCAGGTCGCCGACTGCGTACGACTCGATCAGGCTGTAAGTCGGACTCTTGATACGCGTATCGACACCGAGTGCGCCAAGCAGCGCGCGTGCAAATGTCGTCTTGCCGGCGCCGAGATCGCC
>DATIEJ010000222.1:0-5953 GCA_035455825.1 Rhodanobacteraceae bacterium
TCGGACAAACTCTCCGGCTTCGTTGAGCTCCTTGTTGAAGCGGCGCAGGAAATCCATGTGCGCCTTCACGTCCTGCGGCGGCCAGACCTCGATGCTCTTGGTCTTCCAGTCGCCCAGCGGGAACTGCATCATCAGTATGTACTTCATCGGATCGGCTCCTTGTTCATCGACGCCCGGCGGGCGCTTGTAACCGGTAGTCGTAGCGCGCAGCGGATTCTCGACATGCTCCGGCAAAAAAAAAGATTCCGGAATCAGCCGGCCTTCGGTGCCGGCGCGGGAAGCGCCGACTACAGCCAGCCCTTTTGCCGCGCCAGCCGATACGCCTCGATGCGATTGCCGACGCCGAGCTTGCCGATCGCTTCGGACAGGTAATTGCGCACCGTACCCTGGGACAAGTGCAGCTGCTCGGCGATATCGGCCGCGGACATGCCTTCGCCGGCCAAGCGCAGGACCTGGCGCTCGCGATCGTTGAGCGGATCGTCTCCGGACCAGGCCTCTAGCGCGAGTTGCGGATCGATCGCGCGTCCTCCGCGATGAACCTTGCGCAGCGCTTCGGCAAGCTGATCAGCCGGTGCGTCCTTGAGCAGGTAGCCGCCGACGCCGGCGTCGAGCGCGCGGCGCAGGAATCCCGGCCGCGCGAACGTCGTCAGGATGATAACCCTGCAATCGATGCCCCGATCGCGGATGCGCTGGGCCAGTTCGAGTCCCGTGAGCTTCGGCATTTCGATATCGGTCACGAGGACGTCGGGCTTGTCGCGCTCGATCAGCGTCCACGCTTCCTCGCCATTCGCGGCGCTGCCGATCACCTCCAGGTCCGATTCGAGCCCGAGCAATGCCGACAGCGCGCCGCGCACCATTGCCTGATCCTCGGCAAGGACGACTCGGATCATGAGGCGGTTGTCTCGGTCATTGGGCGAGGGTGCGGACGAGCTGCGAGGATGTCAATGCGGGAGAGGGGAGAGGGGAGAAGGGAGACGCCAGGCCACCTGCGCTGCAACGTCGTTCGTCTTGCTTCCAACATGCTGGGCGAGAGGTAAGGCGACTGTGCTAACCCTCTCCCCTCACCCCCTTACGCCTGCTGCAACTGCGCGCCCGTGGCGACCGCGCTCGCTTGTGGCAGCGGCAGACTCACCTTCAACATTGTTCCGCGTCCACGCGCCGAATCAACGCGCAGCTGCGCGCCGATTCCATCGAGACGCTCGCGCATGCCGGTCAGGCCATTGCCGGGCAGGATCGCGCCGCCGCGGCCATCGTCTTCAACGCACAGCACCAGGGTGGAGCCCTGCACTTCGAGCGTCACGCGCGCACCGTTGGCGCGGGCATGGCGCTGGATGTTCGTGGCCGCTTCGCGCACGGTCATGGCCAGCACCGTTTCGATTTCGACCGGCAGCGCCACGTCGGCGAAATCGTAGTCCAGGCGCACGCCGTTGGATTCGAGCAGCAGCTTGGCCGACGCCATTTCGGCCGCCAACCCGGCAGCACGGATGCCGGTGACCGCCCGTCGCACCTGCGTCAAGGCATCGCGAGCCACGCGCTCGACCTCGGCGATCTCGCGGCGCGCGGCCACCGGGTCGCGCTCGAACAGCCGGTTTGCCAATTCCGATTTCAGCGTGATCAACGACAGCGTGTGGCCGAGCAAGTCGTGCAGGTCGCGGCCGATGCGTTCGCGTTCGGCCAACGCGGCCAGCCGGCGCACTTCGTCGTGGCTGAGCTTGAGTTCGGCGTTGCGCTGCTGGTTGCGGCGGTAGACCAGGTTCATGCCGCCAATGACCGGGCCGATGACGAGCGCGGTCATGCTGTAAATCCACGGCATGCCAAGCCACCACCACTCGAGCGCGAACGCAAGGACGGTCGCGGCCATCAGGCGAACGGCGAGACGCAGATCCGGCACGAACGCGAAGAACGCGACGGCGTAGACGATGTAGGTCTGCCCGCCGGAGTTGTAAGGTGTCACGACAAAGCCGAGCACGGCGATCGCGAGCGCGTACCACAGCGCGCTTTCGTGCACGCGCCGATGGAACGTGCGGAAGTACAGCACGAGGAAGATCGCCAGGCTGATCCAGGTCGGCCAGAACCAGTTCGGAAAAGCGCCTTCGGCGAACAATGGCGTGGTCGGGATGAACACCGCCCAGACCAGGTTCAACCACGCGTAAAACCGCATGTCGGTAGGGCTGGCAAACCCTGCCGTGCGGCTGCGCGCCAGCTCGTTCTCGCTTGAAATGAATCGAAACAGCATTGTCTGGCCTCCGCGTCAGCGCATGTTACGCCGGCGAATGCCCGCTACCAACGGCAGCCGTCGGCGCCTTGCCCGGCACGCTGGCCGGCGGCGGCGCCAGTTGCTCGATCAGCAGCAGCGCGGCGAAACCGAGCACCAGGACCACGGATCGAACGTAGATTGCCCGCATTGCGTTCATGGCCAGCATTTCTCCCGAGGTCAGATTCACGCCGCGCGCGCCAGCCAGCGACGCGCAACAGCAAAGCAGATCGCGGTGAAGCCCAGCAACGCCACAACATGCGGAAACAATGCACTGCCATCGCCGCGGCCGATCGTGGCGAGCGCGAGTTGGGCCAGGTGATAGGCGGGCCAGACCGGCGCGATGCGCGCGATGAAATCCGGCAGCAGGGTCAGCGGCATCCACAGGCCCGACAGGAACGCCATCGGCAAGTAGATCAAATTGACCAGTGCCGGGGCACCCGACGCATTGGCGCGACTGCCGATCATCAGGCCGAGCGCGCAGAATGGCAGCACGCCGGTGGTCGCGATCGTTCCGAGCAGCAGCCATTGCCCAACCGCGAGACGCACGCCGCCGAGCGTGGCCGCCATCGTCGCGAGCACCAGGTAGATGATCAGTGCGAACAGCGCCGCCATCGCCATTTTTGCCAGCAGGTACGCGCCAGGCGGCATCGGCGCAACGCGCTTGAGCGCGAGCCAGCCGCGCTCGCGCTCGATCGCGACGCCGACACCAAAGCCGAACAGCGCCGGCGCCATGACGCCGAATACGCTGTAGGTCGCAAACAGGTAATACGCCGCGTTGTCGCTGCCGCGATTCAGCAACAGCCCGAACAGCAGGTAGAACATCGGCGGAAACAGCAGCGTCGGAAACGCGAATGCCGGCGTGCGCAGTACGCGCAGGAATTCGTACTTCGCCTCGAGCGCGTAAGCCAGCATCGGCCTCGGCGCCGGGCGGTTGTCCCCCAATGCAATCGACGCATCCATCATGCTGCCTCCCGGGTGATTTCGACGAATGCTTCGGCCAGACCCGCGCGGCGCACCTCGAGCTCGCTCAGCTGGCTGTCTTCGAACAGCAGTTGGCGGACGACCGTCTCGGCCAGGTCGGTGACGATCTCGATGCGTTCGCCCTCGCGCACGACGCTGCGCACTTCGGGCCACGCTCCGATCGTTTGCTCCGACAGGCGCGAGACGCAACGGATGCGCCGCTGCGCGACGCGCGCGCGCACCTGCTGCACGCTGCCGGCGGCGACAATGCGCCCGCGCGCAAGCACGGACACATGGTCGGCGAGCGCTTCGGCTTCCTCGAGGTAATGGGTCGTCAGCACGACAGCGCAGTTTTCGGCAACGAGCTGGCGTATCGTTTTCCACATTGTCTCGCGCGCGTCGAGATCCAGGCCCGTGGTCGGTTCGTCGAGGAACAGGATTTGCGGACGGCCGCAGATCGCCAGGCCGAACTGCACGCGGCGCTGCTGACCACCGGACAGGCGGCCATAACGGCTGTGCAACAAGTCGGCGACGCCGGCGAGCGCGACACAATCGGCAACGGTGCGTGGCTGCGTGTAGTAGCTGCGAAACAGCGTGATCAGTTCGCCAACCGTCAGCGTGTCCGGCACGCCGGCCGTCTGCAGCATCGCCCCGAGCCGGCTGCGTGCCGCCAGCGAGCCGGGCGATTGCCCGAACAGAACGGCCGAACCGCCATCCGGACGCAGCAGTCCGAGCAGCAGCGAGATGGCAGTCGTCTTGCCGGCCCCATTCGGGCCGAGCAGCGCCTGCACCTCGCCGCGGCGCACCTGCAGATCGACCTGATCGAGAGCCAGTGTGCCGCCATAGCGTTTGCTGGCGCCTTGCAACTGCGCAATCGTTTCGCCCGCTGGATTCATCACGTGCCTCCTTGACCGATAGCGGCCAAGTTACGCTCGCGCGGCAGGCGATCTCAGTCGCGCCCATCACGACTTGCGCATGACGAGTGTCAGGCTGGTGTCCTGTCCCGCAAGTGGCGCGAAGAAATTCCGGATGGATTTCGTCACGAGACAAGGCGCGAGGAGGAGCCATAGCGGGACTATGGCGACGACGAGGCCTCTCCAGGCCATCCATGGCCTGCGAGGCACTTGGGCTCCTGCCCCGCGCAACGCAGTATCGTGGCGAAAGACGCCGGAATTATTTGATGATACTTGCGGGACAGGGCACCAAGTGGCCCCATCAAATGTCCAAACAACCGGCCCCAGCCAATACCAAATCGCCGTGCTAAGCTTTTGCCCAAGCTGGACGTCTTGTGGCCTTGGAGCCACTTCGCCGGCGTCCCGAAACGCCTTTCGCAATCGGGCGGAAACCTGAGGATTCGACCATGTCGCTGATCGCCAAACTCAACGAACTGCGCCAGTACGGCGGCGCCATCCGCACGCACGGACTGGCCGATGCGGAAGTCGCGCGCCTGGCCGCGAAATATCCGGAGCTCGGCGAGGCGGTCGACGAGGCGCACGCGCTGCACATGGCGCTGCGCGACGAAATGCCCGAATTGCTCAAGCTCGACGAAACCAATCAGCTCCAGCGCGTGCAGGGCGACTTCATCAATTTCTATCCGAACGACGCCGTCAATCCATACGTCGTCCTGGCAGCGCGCGGTCCGTGGGTGGTCACGCTCAAGGGCGCCGTGATCCACGACTCCGGCGGCTACGGCATGCTCGGTTTCGGTCATACGCCGAAAGCGATCCTGGCCGCGCTCGCCCGCCCGCAGGTCATGGCCAATGTCATGACGCCGAGCGTCAGCCAGCTGCGTTTCACGCAGGCGCTGGCGCGCGAAATCGGGCACACGCGCGGCGGCTCGCCGTTCAAGCACTTCCTCTGCCTGAACTCCGGTTCCGAATCGGTTTCGCTCGCCTGCCGCATCGCCGACGTCAATGCCAAGCTGATGACCGAGCCCGGCGCGCGTCACGCCGGACGCATGATCAAGCGCCTGGCCGTCAAGGGCGCGTTCCATGGCCGCACCGAGCGTCCGGCGGTCTATTCGGATTCGTCGCGCAAGGCCTACGTGCAGCATCTGGCGAGCTTCCGCGACGAGCGCAGCCTGCTGACGGTCGATCCGTACAACGTCGACCAGCTGCACCAGATTTTCGCCGATGCCGACAAGAACGGCTGGTTCATCGAGGCCATGTTCCTCGAGCCGGTCATGGGCGAAGGCGATCCGGGCCGCGCGGCGACGCCGGAGTTCTACGCGGCGGCGCGCGAGCTGACGCGTGCGCACGGCTCGCTGTTCCTCGTCGATTCGATCCAGGCCGGGCTGCGCGCGCACGGCGTGCTGTCGATCGTCGATTATCCAGGCTTCGAAAAACTCGACCCGCCGGACATGGAAACCTATTCCAAGGCGATCAACGGCGGCCAGTATCCGCTGTCGGTGCTCGCGGTCGATGACAAGGCCGGCTCATTGTATAAAAAGGGAATCTACGGCAACACGATGAGCACGAACCCGCGTGCGCTCGATGTCGCCTGTGCCGCGCTCAAGCTGCTGACGCCCGAACTGCGCGCGAACATCCGCCAGCGCGGCGCCGAGTTCCTCGACAAGCTCAACAAGCTCAAGGCCGAACTGCCTGGCCTGATCACGAAGGTCCAGGGCACCGGCTTGCTGTTCTCGTGCGAGCTCGCCCCGCAATTCAAGTGCTATGGCGCCGGCAGCACCGAGGAATGGATGCGCGAGCGCGGCTTCGGCGTGATCCATGGCGGCAT
>DATIEJ010000223.1:0-6754 GCA_035455825.1 Rhodanobacteraceae bacterium
GGCGCGTTCAACTGGAGCACGCGCGTCGGTTCGTTCAAGTTCGCGGGCTGCAACTGAACAACGCCCCGTAGCTGGTGAGTACGAGACGGCCCGCATCTGCGGGCCGTTTCATTTTGCGGCGTCCCCGCCACGGCATTGACCGCTCCGTAGGGTAGGCCTTGGCCCATCAGCCTTGTTTGCCGCAAGGAGCCAAACGGTGCGCCAAGGGGCACCCTACGGCGCTTTTGACACCGGGCCGCATGACGTATCGTGTGCTGCGACGGCGGGACGGCATGATCGATCGATGAGCGCAGAAGATTCCGGACGAGACCCGCGGTTGGCGGATACGCGCGGCATGATCATCTACCGCGCCAGCCGCCTCGAGGCGCTGCTCGATCCACTGCAGACGCTGATGCAGGCGGCGCCGCCGCAGCATCTGCTCGCGCCGCACAGCGTGATCGCCGCGCACCCGGGCATGCAGCGCTGGCTGTCGCGCGAGCTCGCGCTGCGGCGCGGCCCGCGCGGCATCGTCGCGAACCTGCGCATCGAGTTGCCGAGTGAATGGCTCGATCGGCTCGTGCTCGCCGCGCTCGGCGGGGAAGCCGTTGCGCTGCGTCCGTACCGGCGCGACATCCTGCGCTGGCGCATCCACGAGTGCCTCGGCGAGCTCGGCGACTCTCGCGTCGCCGCCTATCTCGGCGACTCCGGCGGCAGCCGCGCACAGCGCCGCTTCCAGCTGGCCGAACGCCTCGCGCGCATCTACACGCGCTACCTCGTCTACCGCCCGGACTGGTTGCGCGAATGGGCGTCGGGCCGCGACCCCACGCGTTCGGGCACGTTCCTTGCGCCATTGTGGAAAATGCTGCATCGGCAGATCGCCCTGCCGCACCGCGGCGAAATGATCGCGCGCCTGCTCGCGGCGCTGGAGAAACCGGCCGCGGACGTGCTCGGCGCGGAACCGCTGCACGTCTTCGGCCTTGCTCACCTGGCGCCGGCCGAACTGGACGTGCTGCGCGCCGTCGCCCGCCATCGTCCGGTCGTCCTGTACGTGCCTGATCCGTGCCGCGAGTTCTGGGGCGGCCTGCGCACCGATCGCCAGCGCCTGCGCGAACTGCTGCGCGAGGATCCCGACGCCGCCGCGACGCAAGTGGCATTCCTCGGACAGGATCATCCGCTGCTGGCAAGCTGGGGCCGCATGGGCCAGCAGTTCATGCTCGCGCTCGACGACAGCGGCGCGGCGATCGACGAGCGCCACTGGCAGGACCAGTCCGACACGCCGCAGCTCGACACGCGGCTGCACCGGCTGCAGGAGAGCATCCGCCAGCTCAAACCGGAACTGATCGGCGCGCCGACCGACTTCGAGACGGCGCGCGCCGACCGTTCGCTGCACGTGCACGCCTGCCACACGCGCTTGCGCGAACTCGAAGTGCTGCGTGACACTTTGCTGCGCGCGCGCAGCGACGACCCGCAACTCAAGCCGTCCGGCATCGTCGTCATGATGCCGGACATCCAGGCCTACCTGCCGCTGCTGCCGGCCGTGTTCGGCGAGGCCGGCCGTCATGAAGGACCGCTGCCGTACCACTGCTTCGACGTCGCCGTCGCGCGCGCGCATCCGCTGTTCAGCGCATTCCGCCAGCTGCTCGACCTGGCGCAGGCGCGCGTCACGGCGCCGGAAGTCGTCGACCTGCTCGCCGTGCCGCAGGTTGCGCGCAAGCTCGGCCTCGGCGCCGGCGACGTCGACGTGCTGACGCGCTGGCTGCAGGACAGCCGCGTCGCCTGGGCGCTCGACGCCGGGTTCCGCGCGCGCTTCGGCGTGCCGGCGATCGCCGAGCACACGTTTGCCTGGGCGATGGATCGCATGATCGCCGGCTACGCCGTCGGCTCGCCGGAAGGCGAGGAGACCGCCGCGCTCGCGCTTCCGGACCTGCACATCGCGCCGCTCGACGGCGTGCATGGACCGCAAGCAGCACTGGTCGGCGCGCTCGATGCGCTGCTGATCGAGGTCGAGGCGTGGACCGGCGCCGGTGCGCTGCCGCGCCCGGCGAGCGCATGGGCAGCCTGGCTGGAACAGCGCCTCGACGCGCTGTTTTCGATCGATCCGACCGACCGCGAGGCGCGCGAGGCAAAAGCGTTCCTGCTGCGCTTCGCGCGCGCGATCGCCGACGAGCCCGGCGAGAGCGGGCTGGATCCCGTGCTCGATTTTTCCGTCGTTCGCGAGGCGCTGCTCGACCGGCTCGACGCCGTGCCGGAGCAGCAGCGTTTCCTGCTCGGCGGCGTCACGTTCTGCGGCATGGTGCCGCAGCGCTCGATTCCGTTCGACGTCGTTGCCGTGCTCGGCCTCAACGACGGCGAGTTTCCGCGCGGCGGCAGCGACGCCGGCCTCGACCTGATGGCGACGCAGCGCCGCTTCGGCGACCGCGATACGCGCAGTGACGATCGCTACCTGTTCCTCGAAACCGTCATGTCGGCGCGCACGCAGCTGCACCTGAGCTACATCGGCGAAGGCGTGCGCGACGGCAAGCCGCGCAACCCGGCGGCGCCGCTGGCCGAGCTCATGGAAGCGCTCGATGCGGCGGTCGCGGAAACCGCCACTGCCGATACGAGGCGTGCAACCGCCAAGCCGCGCGCGGCGGACGTCGAGGTCGACGAGAAGGAACGCGAGAAGCGCCGGCGTCCGTGGCTCGTGCGCCATCCGCTGCAGCCGTTCGACGCGCGCTATTTCGATCGCGGCGACGCGGCGCTGTTCTCGTTCAATGCGGACTTCGCCGCGATGCGCAGCGATCCATTGCGTGGCGGTCCCGGGCCATTCGTCGTGATCGATTCGTCGCCTTCCGCTGCTCAGCCGGCGGCCGCCACGATCGAGCTGAAGGACGTCGTCGCCTATTTCAAGGATCCGGCCAAGCAACTGCTGAAGAACGCGCTCAACCTGCGCCTCGACGCCGTCGACGAGAGCCGCCTGCGCCATAGCGAACCGCTCGAAGCGCACGTCGACGCAATCGACCAGGTCGCCAAGCGCCTGTTCAACGAGGCGGTCGCGCGCGCCGATCAGCGCCTGCCCGATACGCCGCCGGACTGGCTGCGTCTTACCGGCGTCCTGCCGCCCGGGCGCGCAGGCAGCGAAGCGTGGGCGGAAGAACTGGCCAAGGCGCGTCAGCTCGTCGCCGCCGTCGCGCACCATGAGCTGTTCGCCGGCGGCCTGCCGCGCGCGCGACCGCAATGGCTCGAGCACGCGATCGATCTCGGCGACGCCGCGCCGGTCGTGCGCGGCGAACTGCGCCGGATCCATCAGCGCGACGGCGCCCTGTGGATCATGGACTGCTATCCGGGCCGCAACGCAAAACGCAGCCTCGACTTCAAGCAGCGCATCGCGTTCTTCCTCGAATGGGCCCTCCTGCGGCTGCACGCGCCGGCGAAGATTCCAGTGCGCGCCAGTGTCGTCATCGACGACGGCTACGACGACGGCTGGCAACGCAGTTTCGAAACCTGGAACGCCCGGTTCGAGGAGCCGCGAACAGACAGGCGCGAGTCACTCGAGGATGTCGAACGCCGCGTCGCCGGGCTGCTCGATTTCTGGCGGCGCGCGCAACACGAACCGCAATGGTATTTCCCGGCGACTTCGTGGGCGCTGGTGACGCACGGCCCGGAAAAAGCGCGCGAGCAATGGGCCGGCAGCGCGCGCAGCAAGAGGGCCGAGCGCGACTATGCGCCCGGTTACGCGCGCCTGCTCGCCCGCGATCGCGATTTCGATGCGGGAGTCGACCTCGCCGCGCTGCACGCGAACGCGCTGCACCTGCGCTCGCTTATCGACCTCGAGCGCCCGCTGGGAGATGCAGCGTGACCGGCGTCGACGTGGCCAACAGCTGGACACAGCTGGCGCTCGGCCCCGGTGGCCGCAGCCTGATCGAGGCCAGCGCCGGTACCGGCAAGACCTGGACGATCTCCGTGCTCTACCTGCGGCTGCTGCTCGAACAGGCGCTGTCGCCCGCGCAGATCGTCGTCACGACGTTCACGGACGCCGCGGCGCAGGAGTTGCGCGAACGCGTTCGCTGGCGCATCGCCTGGGCGCAGCGCGAGGCCGAAGCAGCGATTGCCGGCAGCCCGCTTGACGGCACCAGCCTTGGCGATGATCACCATTGGCTGCAGGCGCGCTGGCGCGGCGGCGCCGGCACGCGAATCGAGCTTGCGCTCGCGAATGCCGACCTCAGGCGCCTGCGTCTTGCTCAGACCGAACTCGATCGCGCGCCGATCGGCACGCTGCACAGCCTTTGTCGACGCATCCTTGCCGACCATCCGTTCGAAAGCGCCAGCACGTTCGAACTCGGCCAGGCGGTCACGCCCGACGCGATCAACGCCGAGTTGATCGACGACCTGTGGCGCCGGCTCAGCCAGTCCGAAGGCAGTGCCGACGCCGAGGACGAAGTATGGCGCAAGGCCGGGCGCCCGCGCCTGGAAAAATACCTGCGCCTTGTGCTGCAGCCCGGTGTCGGTGTCGCGACGATCGAGGCGGGGCCGATCGACGACATCATGCGCGAAGAAAGTGCGCTGGTGCTGGAAGCCTGGGTCAAACGCACTCAATTTGCGAGCGTCAACTCGAAATTGCGCACACGCGTCCTCGCGCTCGCACAAGTCTTGAGGGAAGGTGACGCGTCGGCCAAGCTGCCCGACGACATCAGTGACGTACTCGCCGAGCCCGAGCAATATTTCAAGCGCGGTACGGTCCCGGACAAGACGACTGCGGACGTGCTCGCTTACGCGCGCCACGCCGCGGACGTGCTATCAACCGTCGCCGATCTGCCGCGCGCGCGCGCGCTGGCGCGCTACCGCGAGGCGCTGCGCGAACGCCGCGACGAGCGCCTCGCGGCCAGCGGCAGCATGACATTCGACGAGCTGATCGAGCGCGTCGTTCGCGGCCTCGAAGGCGCCGGCGGCGCCGCGCTTGCCGATCGCCTGTTCCAGGCATGGCCGGTTGCGCTGGTCGACGAATTCCAGGATACCGATCTGCAGCAATACGCGATCCTCGATCGCATTTACCGCGACGAAAATTCTGCGCCCAGGGGTCGCCTCGTCATGATCGGCGATCCGAAACAGGCGATCTACCGTTTCCGCGGCGGCGATATCGACGCCTACCTGCACGCGCGAACGACTGCCGACAGCACGCTCGAGCTCGACCGCAACTTTCGCTCGTCGCGCCAGTACGTGCGCGCGGTCAACGCGCTGTACGAGAAATCGGGCGCGACGCTGAGCAGCAACGCGGAACACACGATCGTCTATCGCACCGTTGCCGACAGCGATGCGCGCGATGGCGCGCCGTATTGCATCGACGGCATGATCTGCGAGCGGCCGCTGCGCTTCCATTACTGGGACGGCGCCGCCGTTCCGGCCAGCGCCGAAGAGCGCGGCGACGCGGCCCTGACCGCGTGCGCCAATCACGTCGTCGAGCTGCTGTCGGGACGTCACACGATCGGTGCGCGCAGCGTGCAGCCCGGCGACATCGCCGTGCTGCTGCCGACGCGCCAGCAGGTGCTGCAGCTGAGGGACGCGTTGCGCGCCCGCAACGTGCCGTGCGTGTCCTCGGCCTGGAGCAGCGTGTTCGATTCGCCCTGGGCGCGTGAGCTGCGCATCATGCTGTACGCCGCGCTGCACCCGCGCAACGAAGGCGCCGTGCGCGGCGCATTGGCGACGCGTCTCGGCGGCCGCACATTCGTGCAGCTGCGCGACCAGCGTGACGACGCCGACGCCTGGCAGCGCGACGCCGAGACGTTCGAGCGTTACGAGCGGATCTGGCGCACGCGTGGCGTGCTCGCGCTCGTGCAGACACTGACGGCCGCCGCCGCGGCGCGACTGTTCGCCGGCGACGACGGCGAACGCGCGCTGACCGACCTGCGCCATCTCGGCGAGCTGCTGCAGGCGCACAGCGAGGAGAACGCCGGACGCGAAGAATTGCTGAGCTGGTTTGCCGACGAGTGCGAACGACCGATTCCCGAAGCGGCCGAGGCGGCCGCCGACGAGCGCCAGCAGCGCATCGAATCGGATGCGGCGCGCGTGCGCCTGATGACCCTGCACGGCAGCAAGGGCCTCGAATTCGACATCGTGCTGCTGCCGCTGATGTGGGCGAACCGGCACAACTACAACGACGACATCGCCGTCCTGCATGACGAGGCCGCGCGCCAGCGCATCGTCAGTTTCGGTGCGGACGCGATGCGGCGCTACAAGGCGGAAGGTCAGGACGAGCGCTTCCGGCTGCTCTATGTCGCGTTGACGCGCGCGCGCTACGCGTGCCACGTCTACGCGTTGTCGCCGCTGCGCCCGTACGCCAATTCGCGCAAGCCCGACACCGATCCGGAGCGCGCGCCGCTCGACGCGATGATCGAGTGTTTGCTCGACGGCGCAACCGCGCCGCCGGAAATCCCTTACGTACAGTGGTCGGCCGGACGCTGGTCGTGGCCGGACGAGCAGTGGCGCCCGCCACGGACTGCGCCGCGCGCCGCGGCAAGCGTGCTGGCAAATCCGCCGAATCCGCCGTTCGAGGCGACCTGGAGTTTTTCCGCGCTGCTGCAGGGCCGCGTCAACGTCGCCGCGGAGGAAACGGCCGCGGCGGATGAAGAGCCCGTGGCGGTCGCCGAGGCGGCGGCGGACGACGGCGTTGTCGTGATGGCCGACGCCGACGCGCCCGAACCCGAACACGCGCAACTCGCCTGGCTCGCGCCGATCGCCGGCCCCGACTTCGGCAATGCCGTGCACGCGATGTTCGAGCGGCGCGAGATCGGCAAGCCGA
>DATIEJ010000224.1:0-6849 GCA_035455825.1 Rhodanobacteraceae bacterium
GGACACTCCGCGCCGAGGCAATTCTCGGTCGTCGACGTCACGCGCGGCCACAGCGGCGAATCTTCCGGCACCTCGGCGAACTCGCCGCGGTCGCCGCTGCCGGTGCGTTGCGCCCAGGCGCGGATCGATTGCAGGTGCGAAGCCTGCTCGCGCGAGACCAGCCGGCCCTCCTTCGCGGTCTGGTCGAGCCGATGCAGGCACAGGTAGTTCGCCCGTCCCTTGAGCAGGCTGGTGCGCACGCGCGCACCGAGCACCTCGCGCACGCGCGGCAAGTCACGATGGAAAAGTTGATCCTGCAACGTCTTCGTGCCGGTCGACACGATGATGCGCTTGCCGGAGCGCAGTGCGGGCACGAGGTACGCAAATGTCTTCCCGGTCCCTGTTCCGGCCTCGGCGATCAGCATCTGGCCATCGGCGATCGCCTCTTCCACGGCCTCGGCCATGTCCTGCTGACTCGGTCGCTCCGCGAAGTTGGCGATGTCACGCGCGAACGGGCCGTCGCTGCCGAGCAGCGCGCGGGCGCTGGCGTTGGGGTTGGCGATTTTCATTTGGCTGCTTCCATGCTGGCCGCTGTCGGGCGTATTCGCTCGTTGTCGTTCCCGCTGCTCTCAACAGCGGAGCTGGTCAAGCGGGAATCCATTTTGACCTTGTAGTTGTCTTTTGGCTCCAAGTGCAGTGCTTTCACTCGCCCTGCGGGCGAGCGAGTTACTTTCTTTGCTTGTGCAAAGAAAGTAACCAAAGAAACACACCCCCGGTGGCGCGGTCACCGGGCAACCTGCCCTCCGACTCCGCGAGGGTGCTCCGGGGTTCGCAGAATGTACGTCCATGTACATGCAGCGAACTGGCGCGCATCGTGCGCGCCACCCTTCGGGCTTTTCCTCCACACCCTCGCCGCGCCACAGGGGGCCCCGTTCGGGCGGCATCCTGCCGCAGAAGCAACAGCTCTCGCTGTTTTCTTCTCCGCCAGATTTCTCGAGAAGCGAACGATCGCAATGACGCAGTGCAGGGATGCACGGGTTCGCGCACCAACCGGCGCCGTTCGCGGTGCCGAGCATCGCAGGGGACGGCGGAAGAAGCCCGAAGGGGCGCGCGCAGGAGGCGCGCGCGTCGGCTGCGAGCACACGGATGTGCTCTCAGCCGACCCCGACGTCCCCGAGAAGCACAGGGGATTTTGCGGCGCACGATGCGCCGCAAAACACCGCGTCCGGTGCCTAGCCTTTTGGTTACTTTTGGGCAATGCCAAAAGTAACCCGCTCGGCCGCAGGCCGAGTGGAAGCTCTGCACTTAGGACACAAGAGAATAAAAGCTGGGCTTCCGCTTGACCAGTTCCGCTGTTGACAGCCGCCGGAATGACGAGCATGAGCAACACCATCCCCACCCAACCCTCCCCTTGAAGGGGAGGGCTAACGCGCGGCACGTCAGCGCATTCACGCTCGCACACATGCACAGTCACAGGCCGAAAGAAGGAAAAGAAAGACAAAGCCAGCGCAGCGTCCCGATCAATAGTGCACCGGCGCCGGCACCTTGCAACTCGAAAGCCGCTGGCGTGCGAGATTGGCGTCGGTCGGATCGCCGAGCAGGTTGTTCGTTTCGACGAGCGTCTGCAGGTTGCGCGCGCACAGGGCGCCGACTTTCGGACCCAGGTCGTAGGAGCGCTGCGCGCTTGCGGAGGCCGGTTTCCACTGGCCGGCTTCGACCTGAAGTTCGGCCTGGTATTGCAGGATATCCGGCGCATTCGGTGCAATTTTCAGGGCCTTCGCGACGGCATCGAGCGCCGGTCCGGGCTGTTGCTGGGCTTCGTAGTCGTGCGCCTGCTTCAGCAGGCCTTCGACCGCGGCATCGCGCAGCGGCTTGACCTCGACGCTCGAATCGAATTGTGCGCCGGCCGCGCGGATGCGCGCGACGATCGCCGCGGCATCGGCATCCACCTTCACGTCGGGGCGCGTTGCCGCCGGCGCGGCCTTCTGCGGCGGCGCGGACTGCGAACATGCTCCGAGCATCAGCGCCGCGCACATTGTAGAAATATATACAAATAGTTTCTGCATCATCACTTGCCTTCAGGTTCATCCGGCACTGCTAATGTCCCGGGCTGAAAATCGACTTGAGTTCGTACCACGTGCAGGAATCGGTCTCGGTCGGCACAAAGCCGGCCATGAACGGCAACTGCCGCGCGCCGGGACATTTTTCATCGGTCCGCGTGCCCGTTTGCGGATTGATCCATGCCACGTCCAAACCGTCCTGGGCCAGCACCAGCGGCGCGCTCGGCAATTTTCGCATCAAACCGGTCCACACCTGCAGCGCACCGGTGGCGCCCCACAGGCCGGTCTGCTTGTTGTCGTCGCGACCGACCCAGACCACGGCCAGGTGCGACCCGGTGAACCCGGCAAACCAGGAATCGCGCTGCGAGTCACTCGTTCCGGTCTTGCCCGCCGCATGCAGGTGGCCCAGGCCCTGGTCGGCGACCGAGTGCGCCGTGCCGGTCTGCGTGACCTGCTGCATGGCGTAGCTTACCAAGCGCGCGGGCTGGATGTAGACGCCGGCACCGGGCTTGACCGCGTAATGCGTCAGCGGCCGGCCTTGCGCGTCGATGACGCCGCGCAGGGCTCGCAGCGGCAGGGCATGGCCGTCGGCGGCAAAATACTGGTAAAGGCGCGCGACTTCGAGTGGCGACAGGTCAACCGCTCCGAGCAGCAGCGACGGATTCGGATTGATCTCGACGCCCAGGCCGAACGAGCCGAGCAGGCCGCGCACCTTGTCGACGCCGATCGCCAGGCCCAGGTGCACGGTCGCCAGGTTGTACGAATGCGCCAGCGCCTCGATCAGCGCGACCTTGCCGTGCGCCTCGTGGTCGTCGTTCTGCGGCGTCCAGTGCGTGCCGTTCGGCTGGACCATGTCGACCGGCGTATCGTCGAGCAGCGTAGCCAGCGAGAACCTGTTCGGCTGCGTCAATGCGACAAGGTATACAAATGGCTTGATCAGGGAACCGACTGGCCGCTGCGCGTCGAGCGCGCGGTCGAAGCCCGGATCGCCCGGGTCGCGCGCGCCGATCAACGCCTGCACCTCGCCGTCGCGTGCTCCGGTGACGACCATGGCGCCCTGCAGTTCCGGTTGGCGCTTGCCGAGCGCGTCGAGCGTCTTGGTCATCGACAGTTCGGCCAGCGTCTGCACCGACGGCGCCAGCGTCGTGTAAACCGACAGGCCGGCGCGAGTCAGTTCGGAAGCCGGATAGTCGCGTTCGAGTTGCGCGCGCACCAGATCGAGGAACGCCGGCGTCGCATTGCGCGGCAAGCCCGGTGTATCGGGCACGCCGAGCGGAGCGCCGCGCGCCGCTGCGAACACGGCATCGTCGACGAGACCGGTTTCGTAGAACAGGTTCAGCACCAGATTGCGCCGGGCAAGCGCCAGGTCGGCGTGCCGGCGCGGGTCATACAGGCTCGGCCCCTGGACCATGCCGACGAGCAGGGCGATCTCGGCGGGCCGCAGGTCGCGCGCATCCCGGCCGAAATAAAACTCGGCCGCCGAAGCGAAACCGTGCACGGCCTGGCCGCCCTGCTGGCCGAGGAACACTTCGTTGACGTAGGCCTCGAGGATGCGATGCTTGTCGTACCGCGCCTCGATCACCAGTGAGATCAGCACTTCGTTGAATTTGCGCGTGAAGCGCTGGCCACGGTCGAGGAACAGGTTCTTGACGAGCTGCTGGGTCAGCGTGCTGCCGCCCTGCACGACGCGGCGCGCGGCGAGATTCGCGAATGCCGCGCGCAGGATCGAAACGACGTTGATGCCGTGGTGATGTTTGAAATCACGATCCTCGACCGCTTGCAGACCGGCGACGAGCAGCGGCGGCAGCTGCTCGAGCTTGACGATGCGGCGCTCTTCGTGTTCGGCGCCGTAGACGGTCGCGATGCGCGCCGGGTCGATGCGCGCGTGGTCGAGCGTGGCGCCGGAGTCGGCATCGGCGAGGCTCGCCACCGCGTTGCCCGACAGCGTCACGGCGATGCGCCGCGCAGGCTCGCGGCCGTCGGCGTCGGTGAAGGCGCGGCGCGCGATCGTGAAGCGCGCGCCGCCCTGCGCATAGGTGCCGGGGACTTTCGCGGCCGGATCGGCGCTGTAGCGCGCCGCGTCGAGCTCGAGCTGCAAGACCTCCGCCGACATCGGCAATCCGGCCTTGAGCTCGAGCGGCCGCGCATAGACGCGGCTCGGCAAGTCCCACGAGAGGTCGTCGAAGCGGCTGCGAACCTGCCCATCGAGATAGATCAGGTACGGCGCGAGGAACCCGATCGCGGTCCCGAGCAGCAGCCAGAACGGAATGCGCAGAACGCGCCAGACGCGGTGGAACAGGCCAGGCAAAGCGGACAAGGATCGGTACGTTTAGGTCGGAGCAAGGCGCAGTCTAACCGACTCCCGCAATGACAGCAGGCCGCCCATCCGGGATAATTCGACCTCCGGGCAGGCCACACAAGCCGTCGTCAGGCGCGCGCCGGGACCCGGTGCTTTTTTCCGACGCCCGAAGACGCTGGATTCCGGCCTGCGCCGGAATGATAGGCGACAAATTGTCTGTACTGCCTGGCTTGCTCTGCTCATTGGATATGCGATGTCACAGAAATCCGACCCCACGCTTGGCCTCCATGAGGGTCCGCTCGCGCCGAGGCGAACCGGGTGCCGGGCACTGGCGGCGACCGGGGTGCGTGCTGTCCGTGGGACGATCGAGATCTGCGCTCGGTGACTGAACTCCGGCAGACAGTTCCCCTTCGCATCTGCATCTTCGGCGCGGCAGCGCAGGCGGGATGGCTGGCCGACGTCGCAACCGCCGTGCCGAACGATGCGACCCTTGCGCTGTTCGGACGCTGGGCGTCCGTGGATATCGCCGACACGCGCATTGCGCGCCACGCCGGCGTCGATCCGGGCGACGCGAGCGCTGCGCTGCGTTCGGCGGCGGCGGCATACCCCGGCGACGATCTGATCCTGCTGCGCGGTGGCACGTCGTTGCCGCCCTTCTGGTGCGAGCGCCTGCTGCGGGCGCTGCGCGAGGACGATGTGTTCGTCGTCTCACCGCTCGACAATGCCGACACGGCGCGTTCGCCGCTGCCGGAAGCGATCGCCAGTGACGCGCCATGCCGGACTGTCGACGCGCTTTGCCATGCGTACGGACGCCGCCAGCTGATCGACTGGCCGACGGTCTCACCGCTGCTGAGCGCGTGGAGTGGAGCGCGCCTGCAGACTCCGGCCGCAGCGCGGCGCGGCGTGCTGCTCGACCACCTGTACGTGGCCGATCCGTTGCGTCCGCTGCACGGACCCGCCGCGCAGCCCGCTGGCTACGATCCGCTGCCACCCTCTCCTCTGGGTGAGCTGCGCGAGGCAGTGGCATCGGCACTCGAGCGCGAGCCAGCGGGTTTCGCGGCCGGCTACGCGGGCATCGACGCCAAACCCGTCGTGCTGCACATCCTGCACGGCTGGGGTGGCGGCGCGGAACGGTTCGTGCGCGATCTTGCCGCCGCCGACACGGAACGCCACCACCTGGTCCTCGTGGCGCGCGGCAACTTTCCGCGGCGTTGCTACGGCGAGGCACTCGAACTTCTCGACGGTGCGATGGCGGGCCCGCCGCTGCGTCGCGTCGTGTTGCCGAACGCGATCCGCAGCACCGCGCTGAGCCATCGCACCTGGACCGAATTCGTCGCCGATGTCATCGGCGCGTACGGCGTGACCGCAATCGTCGTGTCGTCGCTGATCGGCCACAGCCTCGACGCGCTTCGCACCGGCCTGCCGACCGTGCTCGTCGGCCACGATTTCTATCCGCTGTGGCCGCTGCTGCATCGCGATTTCGGCGATACGGCCCTGGCATTCGATGCGCACCAGCTCAAGCACGATCTCGCCGCTGCCGGCAGCCAGTTCGAATTCACCGAGCGCGAGCCGGCCTTCTGGCAGGCGCTGCGCGACGCCTACGTCGACGCCGCCATCGGTGCGCATGCGCGGCTCGTGGCGCCGAGTCGGTCGATGTTGACGAACCTGCTGCGAATCGAGCCGCGCTTTTCCACTTTGCCTCAAAGTATCATCGGCCATGGCTTGGTTTCGTGGCCGGCGGATTCGGTCCGGCCGGAAGGCCGCGCGTTCGACGGGCGGCGCCTGCGGCTGGTCGTCCCGGGCCGCGTTCGCTCCGGCAAGGGCGCCGAACTGCTGCGGGCCGCGCTGCCGGCGTTGCGCGAGCATGCCGAAATCTTCCTGCTCGGCGCCGGTGCGGACGCCGAGCAGTTCTTTGGTGAGCCCGACGTCCATGTCGTACTGAATTACCGGCGCGAGGACTTGCCGGCGCTGCTCGCGCAGGTTCGCCCGGATGCCGCGCTGCTGCTGCCGACCGTCGCCGAAACCTTCAGCTACACGCTGTCCGAGCTTGCCAGTCTCGGCATTCCGGCGGTAGCCACGCGCCTCGGCGCACTGGCCGAGCGCATCGAAGACGATGTCGATGGCTGGCTGGTCGCTCCGAACGCCGCTGATCTGGTCGCCACCGTCGCGCGCCTGCGCGCCGATCCGCAGGCGATCGTCCGTGCCCGGACCGTACTCGAAGCGCGCTTGCCGCGAACCGTCGCCGAAATGGCATCCGATCACCGGGCAGCGCTGCCGATGCCGCCGCAGGCGCCGGCACGCTACCGCCTGGCATCGGCGGGCGTCGATCGGCTGGTTGCAACAACGCGCGCCGGTGAAATCGGCGCGGCACAGCGCAGCGCGGCGGCCCTGCGTGGCGAGATTGCCGAGCTGCAGCGCGAACTCGAGCGGCGCGCCGATTGGGGCACGGGCCTGGATCGCGAGATCAAGCGCGCGCGGACGATGATCGCAGAACAGCAGGCGGCAATTGCG
>DATIEJ010000225.1:0-5145 GCA_035455825.1 Rhodanobacteraceae bacterium
GCGCGCGCTGCGTGTCCTCAACGAAGCCGACGTCATCCTTCACGACCGGCTCGTCAGTGCCGAAGTGCTCGATCTCGCGCGCCGCGATGCGCAACGCATCGAAGTCGGCAAGGAGGCCGGCAATCACCATGCAACGCAGGAACAGATTCACGCCCTGCTGCTGCAACATGCGCAAGCGGGACGCCGCGTGGTGCGGCTCAAGGGTGGCGATCCGTTCGTGTTCGGCCGCGGCGGGGAGGAGCTCGAGTTCCTCCGCGGCCACGGCATACGCTACGAAGTCGTTCCCGGTGTCACCGCGGCGCTGGCGTGCGCGGCCTATTCCGGCGTGCCGCTGACGCATCGCGAACATGCTCACTCCGTGCAGTTCGTGACGGCACATTGCAGGGAATCGCTGGACGCGCTGGACTGGAAGGCGCTTGCCGCGCCGCGGCAGACACTGGCTGTGTACATGGGAGTTGCGCACCTGGGAACGCTGCGGGAGCGGCTTCTGGCCGCGGGCCGCGCGCCCGATACTCCGGTTGCGGTTATCGAGAACGGTACGCGAAGCGATCAGCGCGTCATCGTTTCTTCGATCGACCAGCTGGCAGATCTCGCCGAGACGCATGCCTTGCGATCGCCGTCGCTGTTGCTCATCGGCGAAGTGGCGGGATTCGCGCAGACGCTCGCATGGTTCGGCAATGCGCCGGTGATTGCGCAGGATCCGGCGGCAACAATCCAGCAGCCGACCGCGGTTCGCCAACGGCGCAGCGCGTAGCATGGGACTTGGCCCACAATCCATTCTTGCCACAAGATGAGTGCCGGCCCACCCGCGACGTCCTGACTTGACCTGGGTCAAAGCTGTTCCGTCCCCATCGGTATAGCCTGACGCCATCCCGAATCGCGATCGATGTCGCACGAGGAGGCAGCCACCATGTTCAAGCACATTCTTGTACCGACCGACGGCTCGAAACTCTCGGAAAGGGCCCTCAAGCAGGCGGTGCAGCTGGCGAAGGAAAGCAAGGCCAAGGTGACCGCGCTGCACGTGATCCCCAAGTTTCACACGTTTACCTATCAAGCCGAGATGCTCGAGGTGACCGCTAAGGAATACGAGGCATCAACCACCGAGCGCGCCCGGCAGTACCTGCGCTTCGCCGAACGCGCCGCGACGACGGCCGGCGTCTCCTGCGACAGCGCCCACGCTTTCAACGACCAGCCGTACCAGGAAATCATCAAGACCGCGCGAAACAAGAAGTGCGACCTGATCCTGATGGCGTCGCACGGACGGCGCGGCATCGAAGGCTTCCTGCTCGGAAGCGAAACGCAAAAGGTCCTGACGCACAGCAAAGTGCCGGTTCTCGTCTATCGCTGAAATGGTTCACCACGACGTCAGGTCGTGATGCGGCGCGCCGGTCCGGGACACCGGCGCGTCGCAACCGGCTCCTTCTTCTGCTCCTACCGCCTGCTGCGGAAGAACGTGCGCAGCATCTGCGCCGATTCGACAGCGCGCAAACCGCGCTCGACGATGATGCGGTGATTGTGCAGCGGCGACACCAGCGTATCGAACACGCTTCCGGCAGCGCCGGTTTTTGGATCGTCGGCTGCAAAGACCACGCGTTCGACGCGCGCATGCACGAGCGCTCCGGAGCACATCACGCAAGGCTCCAGTGTCACGTACAACGTCGTCGCGGGAAAACGGTAGTTGCCGAGGCGGTTCCCGGCATCGCGCAGCGCCATGACTTCCGCATGCGCACTCGGGTCGTTGCCCGAGATGCTGCGGTTCCAGCCTTCGCCGACGATTTTGCCGTCGGCGACCAGCACCGCGCCGACCGGAACCTCGGCATGCTCTTCCTGCGCGTGGCGCGCCAGTTCCAACGCGCGCAGCATGAAGCGATCGTCGTCGCTGCTGAAGGTTGGCGCCGGGCTGTTGGTCATCGCATGTTTCTTACGGCTGCTTTTTAACGCGGATAAACGCGGATGATCACGGATTTTCGCGGATAGAGCGGGTGATTTTTTTGCTTTATCCGCGTAAGTCGCTCTTCAAATCCGCGTAATCCGTGTTTCAAAATCGGGCGGCAGATAGCAACGATCGCCTGCGCCGCGCTACGCTCACCGGGCGGTGGCCCGGTGCAGGTAGCGATCACGCAGTTCGGTCTGGCGCGAGCGCATCTCCATCGCGCGGCCACCGATCCACACCTGATCAGCGGCGCTCGTGACCTCGAGCGGGTCGCCACTCCAGAGCACGAGATCGGCGACCTGCCCTTTTTCGATGTGGCCGCGCACAGCTCCCTGGCCGAATATCTCCGCGGGATTCGCCGTGAGCGCAGCGAGCGCCGCTTCCCATGGCAGGCCGTGCGCGACTGCGTTGCCGGCCAGCTGGCGCACGTTGCGCGCGTTGTGCGTGTCTCCGTTCGAGAAGGCGATCAGAACGCCGGCGCGCTGCAGCCGCGCGGCATTGTCGAGACGCGCACTCAGGCGGTCGAGATCGGTCGGCAGGTCCTGCAGCGAATTCAGCACCACCGGCGCATGCGCACGCGCCAGCGCGTCCGCCACGAGCCAGGCTTCGCTGCCCCCGGAGATGACCGGCTTGATGTGATTGCGTTCCGCGAAAGCCAGTACTTCGAGAATGTCCGTGGCGCGTTCGACTTCGAACACGATCCGGCCACCGGACAGGTAGCGAGCCAGCACGGTCCGTCCGCTGGCATGCAACAGTGCATCTTGTCCCGTTGGACCGGACGCACGCGCTTCGCCAATCGCCTGGTCGAGCAGCATGTACGCCGCGGCGCGACTGCCGCCGGACACCTTCTCTGCCTCGCTGCCAAGTTTCACGAACAGCGAGCGGCTGCCATCGAGCACGGCACGCGATCCCTGTTCGAGAGTCCCGGAAAAGGCGACCGCCCCGCCCTGCCCGGCGATGATGCTGTCGCCCGAACCGGGCTGGAGCATCGTCCAGGTCAGGCCCTCGATGCGCGCGACCGGAACCACGGCCGATCGCGGGTTATAGGCCAGCGTGACGTCGAATTCGGGCCGCCACTTCTGCTCCCAGCCCGGCGCCTTGAAATCGAGGTTTGCGTCGACGGTCGAAGACTCCGCGCTGATTTCCTCGACGCCGATGTGCGTAAGGCCGGCAAACATTCCCGGCGTCAGCGGCCGGCCCTTCGCTTCGACGACCTTCGTGCCGGCCGGCGTCTGCAGGTTTTCTCCGCCCGAAGCGACGGCAACTATCCGCCCACCGCGAACGAGCACGTCGGCGCTGTCGAGCGTGCCGCGGCTCGTGATGGTGTAGACCTTGGCGCCACGGATCAGCACATCGCCCGACTCGGCCTCGGCGGAGACCGCGCTCGTGCCGAATACCGCGCTGACGAAGGCAACGGCTGCGAGAAACAACATCGTTCGTGTCTTGGTTGCGCTCATGGCAGTTCCTCCGCGTTCGGCTGCCCGAGCATGAAGTCCGAGGGTGGTTTGCGCGGCGGATGCGCACGGTCGAAAGCAACCGTACCGTCGATGAAGACTTCGTCGGCGAGCGCATACACGCTGAACGGATTGCGGTTCCAGATGACGACGTCGGCATTCTTTCCGGGCTCGAGAGCGCCGATCCGGTCGTCCAGGCCGAGCGCTTTTGCCGGGTTGGTCGTCAGCCAGCGGATCGCGCGTTCGGGTGGAATGTCCAGACCCGCGCGCACGCCGCGCGACATCGCCTTGGCGGCTTCCTGATTCAGGCGCTGGATGCCGTCTTCGGAATCCGAATGCAACATCGCGCAGCTGCCGGCGGGCGCATCGACGATCGCGATGTTTTCCTGGATGCCGTCGTATGCCTCGACCTTGAAGCCCCACCAGTCGGCCCACATAGCCGCGCACACGCCCTTGCTCGCGAGCAAGTCGGCAACCTTGTAGGCCTCGACGGCGTGGTGGAACGCGACGATCTTGAAACCGAACTCGTCGGCGACATCGAGCATCGTCGCCATCTGGTCGCCGCGGTAGCAGTGCATCTGCACGCGAATGTCGCCCTTGAGGACTTCCGCGAGGGTGTCGAGCTTGAGGTCGCGTTTCGGCGGCGACGGCGGCGCGGCTTTCTTGTCGCCGCTGTCGCTGCCGGCAGCGCCGGTCGAATTCTTCTTCTGGTACTCGGCGAGCTCGCGGTCGTACTTTTCCCACTGTCGCTTGTAGTCCTGCGCATCGGCGAATGCCTGTCGATAACCGGCTACGTCGCCCATGAGTGTCGATGGCGCCTGCCCCTTGCTGCCATAGACGCGCTTGGGATTTTCGCCGCACGCCATCTTCAGGCCTTGCTGGGCGCCAGGAAATTTCATCGCCTGATAGGTCGTGGCGTGCACGTTCTTGACGACGACCGAACGCCCGCCGATGAGGTTGCCGGATCCGGGAAGAATCTCCAGCGTCGTCACGCCGCCTTCGAGTGCCGTTTCGAAACCCGGATCCTGCGGCCAGATCGAATGTTCTGCCCAGACGTTCGGCGTGACCGGACTGGTCAGCTCGTTGCCATCCGACAGGCCCTTGAGTCCCGGGCTCGGATAGACGCCGAGATGCGAGTGGATGTCGATGATCCCCGGCGTGACCCAGCGACCGGCGGCGTCGACCACGTTTGCGCCGTCGGGCGCATGCAGGTTCTTGCCGACTGCCTCGATGCGGCCGTTCACGATCAGCACGTCGCTGCCATCGAGGCGGGTGCCGGTGCCAGTCAGCACGGTTGCGCCGCGTATCAGCGTCGCCGGACTCGCCGTGGCCTGGTACGTGGAAGAAAAAGGTTCGCGCGAGGTCGCGGCGGAATGTGGCGGGGGCGCTGGCGCTGCAGGCGAAGCGGCCTTGCCCGAAGGAGGCAGCGTGGCACACGAAGTCAATGCAGCCGATATCAGTACGAGCGGAAGTTTCGACATGCGTATCCCGGCGAGAACGGCGAGCGGCGAAGTGTACGGCATCGCGTGATGGCCACATGGGCCGGAAGTTACTCGAGGCCGCGTCGGCGCGGACGAAAAACCGCCAGGGTCATTCCCACTCGATCGTGGCAGGCGGCTTGCCGCTTATGTCATAAACGACACGAGATATTCCGCGTAACTCATTGATTATGCGATTAGATACTTTCTGAAGGAAGTCATACGGCAAATGCGCCCAGTGGGCGGTCATGAAATCGATCGTCTCCACGGCCCGCAATGC
>DATIEJ010000226.1:0-24303 GCA_035455825.1 Rhodanobacteraceae bacterium
CGCAGCCCGGGATGGCGGCGGAAAGCGGCCACGGCTTCGGCGTAGCTGCCGAGCGCGTAGTGCGTCATCCCGAGATAGTGCCAGCGCAACTGGCAACCCGGGTCCAGCGCCAGCACCTGCTGGCCCCAGTCGAGTGCTTCCTCGGGCAGTCCCTGCAGCAGCCGGATGTCGCAGCGTTGGGCGACGATGATCGGATCGTTCGGATTGATCGAAAATGCCTGCTCATGGTGGCCAACCGCCCGTTCGAGATCGCCGTCGATCAGTGCGATCTCGCACAGGATGCGCTGGCTGTCGCTGTCGGCGGCATTGACCTCGGCCGCCCGCAGCGCGGCTTCGCGGAGCCTGGCCTGAGCGTCGGCGACCGGCAGGTAGCCGCGAACGAAAGCCTGGCCATAGGTGCAGGCGATCCAGGCGTGGATCTGCGCGTTCTCGGCGTCGAGTTCCAGCGCCTGCTGCAGGCAGCGCAACGCTTCGGCATTTTCCTCGGCGCTGCCGCGATGGTGCAGGTACTTCGCGCGCAGCAGGAAGTCGTACGCGCCGAGATTCGCCACCGGCTTGCGCCTGGCATGTTCGAGCTCGGCGGCTTCCATCCGCGCGGGCAGCATCGCGACGATGCGCCGGGTGATTTCGTCCTGGACCATGAACACGTCATCGAGCGCGCGATCGTAGCGTTCGGCCCAGAGGTGGTTTCCGGTCGCGACATCGATCAGCTGCGCGGTGATGCGCAGGCGCTGGCCGCTGCGGCGCACGCTGCCCTCGAGCACGTAGCTCACGCCGAGTTCGCGGCCGACCTCGGCCACGCCGACCTGCTTGCCCTTGTAGACGAACGTCGAGTGGCGCGCGATCACGAACAGCGAGTGGAAGCGCGACAGTTCGGTGATGATGTCTTCGCTGATGCCGTCGGCGAAATATTCGTCGGCGGCTTCTCCGCTCATGTTGTCGAACGGGAGCACCGCTATGCGCGTGCGCTCGAGGCGCGCCCGCGGCGGAACCGACATCGTCGGCACCGGCGCAATCGGCGGCGCGTCCGGGTCGAGCACGACGCGGAATACCTGCACGGGCGATTCGATGTTCTTCAGTTGCACCGCGCCGCGGTCTTCGAGGCGGTAGGGCAGGCGATCGCGCACATGGCACGCCACTTCGCGGCTGATGCAGATGCCGCCTGGCTCGGCGATGCCTTCGAGACGTGCCGCGACGTTGACTCCGTCGCCATAGATGTCGTCGTCCTGCACGATGACGTCGCCCAGGTTGATGCCGATGCGCAAGGTCAGCGGGATATCGCCGTTGGCGACGTGCTGCTTGAGCGCCTGCTGGATTTCGGCCGCGCAGAGCACGGCCGAGACCGCACTGGAAAACTCCACGAGCAAACCGTCGCCGAGCGTCTTGACGATGCGGCCCTCGCAGCGCGCGATGCCCGGATCGAGCAAGTCGCGGCGCAGGGACATCAGGCGCGAAAGCGTGCCCGACTCGTCCGCACCCATGAGCCGGCTGTAGCCGACGACGTCCAGCACCATGATCGCCGCGAGCTTGCGGGTTACCAACATACCTGCGCGCCGTCGATCGCGTGGGAAAGATCGGTCATGGCGCGATTGTACGCCCGAATGACGACGCGGCCTCCAACCCGGCCAGCCGTTGGCCTGCCGGGGCCGCAAGCCTGAGCAACCGTGCGACGCGTAAAGCCCTCCCCTTCAAGGGCAGGGTTGGGTGGGGATGGTGCTCAGCACTGCAAGATGACACGAAGCGTCGCTACGCTCGGCCCATACGGAAGAGCAGCAGATCGGCTACTGGCGCGTACCAGCGCCGGCGGGCAACGTGACGACGAAGCTGTTGCGCCCTTCGGAAGTTGCGGCAAACTCCACGTTGCCCCGATGGTGCTCTGCGATCTGCCGCACCAGCGCCAGGCCCAGGCCTGCGCCGACATTGTTGTTGCCGCCGGCGCGCCGGTAGAACGGCTCAAACAAGCGCGCTCGTTCCCCGACAGGAATCGCCGCGCCCTGATCGATCACGACGATTTGTGCGTGATCGCGAACGCTGCCGATGCGCACCTGCGCAGGCGGCCGGCCATGCCGCTGCGCATTCTCGAGCAGATTGCGCAGCAGGCGCCGCAGCAGGCGCGGGTCGCCATGGACGCTGACGGATTCGCCATCGAGTTGCACGTCGGCATAGCGCGCGCACTCTTCGGCGGCCAGCGCCAGCAGATCGACTTCTTCGCTGGCATCGAGCTCGGCGACGGCATCCAGGCGGCTGGCCAGCAGGATTTCATCGATCAGCAAATCGAGCTCGGCGATGTCCTGGTCGAGTCCGGCTTTGCGTTTCGGATCGGCCGATTCCTTCATCAGCTCGGTCGCCATGCGAATTCGCGCCAACGGCGTGCGCAACTCGTGCGATGCGTTCGCGAGCAGCGTCTTGTGCGCGCCGACCAGTGCTTCGATGCGTTCGGCCGCCGCATTGAAACTGGCCGCGAGGCTTGCGACTTCATCATGCCCTTCGACCGGCACGCGCGCCGAGAGGTCACCCGCGCCGAGCGACTCCACGCCGCGCTGCAACCGCTCCAGGCGCTTGGTCAGGCGCCGAACGAGCGGATACGCGACGGTTCCGACGACGAGAGCGAGCAGCAGGAACGCGACGATCACGGCGTAGATCGAATGCCCGACGGTTTCGCGGCCTCCAAGGTGCCAGAACAAACCGGAGATGACGGCAAAGACAAGAAGGCTGCCGAGCAGCGCGAGATGGAAACTGACGTGAAGGCGGGACACGTCAATCCTGCGCCTTGGCAAAAACGTAGCCGGCCCCACGCAGGGTAATGATGCGCCGCGGCTGCTTCGGATCGTCCTCGATCGCCGCGCGGATGCGCGAGATGTGCACGTCGATCGAGCGATCGAACGCTTCGAGCTGTTCGCCCTTGACCAGGTCCATCAGCGTTTCGCGCGACAACACCCTGCCGGCATTTTTTGCGAAGGCGACGAGGAGTTCGTACTGGTACGACGTGATCGTCCTGTGTTCGCCGTCGATCGACAGCACCCGCGCGGCACAGTCGATTTCCAGACGTCCAAAGCGCAGCACACGGTCGGTCGAGACGCCGGCGCCACGCCGGCGCAGGATCGCGCGCAGGCGAGCCAGCAGTTCACGCGGCTCGAAGGGCTTGGGCAGATAGTCGTCGGCCCCGAGTTCCAGGCCGACGATGCGATCGGTCGCGTCGCCGCGCGCCGTCAGCATGAGCAGCGGCGTGTCGGACTTCGCGCGCAACTGCCGGCACACGTCCAGGCCGTCCATGTCCGGCAGCATCAAATCGAGAACCACGGCGTCGTAAGGGGATTCCGCGAGCCGTTCCAGCGCCGCGGCGCCGAACGGCGCGAGCACGACGCGGAAACCCGCGCCGCCGAGATATTCGCAAAGCATCTCGGCGAGGCGGGCATCGTCTTCGACCAGCAGGATCCGCTCGCTCATTGGTTCGGGACTGTGAGCGTTGCCGAATCCGATGGCAAGACCCGGGCTCAGCCCTGGCTCGCGCCGAGGTGCGCTGCGAGCTTGTCGGCGAGCGCCTTGCGCTGGGCCGGTGTCAACACGACGGCGGTGTCGGCGAGCAGTTGCACGAGTTCCTTCGACGCCTGGTCGAGAACGTTCAACTGCGCCACGCGCGCGTGCTCGAGCGCAGCTCGATCGATCGTATCGGCCGTGAGCAGCGCCAGCATCTGCACATGCTCCGTATGGAACTGCCCGTGCAGCTGCGACAAGTCGGTTGCAGCGGCCTGCACGAGCGGGGCGAGCTGCGCCTGTTGCGCAGGCGTCGCGCCGGTCTCGAGGTAGACGTGCTGCAGCATCTGGTCGACGTGGGCTGCCACGTCAGCCGGGCTCGCATTGGCCATGTGCGCGCCGTGATGGCCATGATGAAAACCGCCCGTAGCCGCATTCTGTGCCACGGCGCCGACGGTCAGTGCGATGCCGCCAAGCACCGCGGCGACGATGGCGATCTTGCGGCGTGCATGCGGGGTCGTGGTGGAAGGCAAGTTGTGCATGATCGGTCCTTTCAGTCGATTTGGGGGAGATCCCCACGCGCAGTCTGAAAGGGGCATGTCAGCGCGGTTTGTCGCGCCGGTAAAGTTGTGTAAAGCGCGCTCGCAAAAGGGGCCTTTCGGCCCCGCGTTCGCCGTGTCGCGCAACGATCCCGGACTAAAGCCGTGCGAATTCCTTGCCTTTGTTCATGCCGACGAAGCCGTTGAATACCTCGTTGACCTTGTCCCAGGATTTCAGCTTGCGCATGTTGCCGAGCCAGCGCTGGATGTTCGGATACGCCGCGAATTCGCAGCCGACGAGTTCGCCGATCGATACCACGGATGCGCCGAAGTAATCGGCAATCGTGAGTTCGTTGCCGCACAAAAAGGCGTTGTCCGGGCCGATCCAGCGGTCGTTGAGAATCTGCAGCCACTTGCGCGCGCCCTGCTGGCCCCAGTCGATCACGCCGGCATGCGCTTCTTCGCTGCGGCGCTTGTGGTGCGGGAACAATTGCGGATAGACCAAGCCATAGCCGAAATCGCGATAGAACTGCGTATTGAACCAGTCCATGACTTCGTTGACGCGAGCGCGCTTTTTCAGGTCTTTCGGATAACACGCCAGGTCATACTTGTCCGCCAGGTACTTCAGGATCGCCGAACTTTCGGTCAGGCGGAAGCCGTCGTCGTCGAGCATCGGCACCAGATGGCTCGGATTGAGCGAGGCGTACGGTTCCTGATGGTGCGCGCCGGTCGTGAGGTCGACCAGTTCCTCGTCGCAAGCGATCGAGTTTTCGGCGATCAGCAGCCGCACCGGGCGGGCCGCGGTCGATACCGGATGCATGTAGAGCTTCATTGCAGATCTCCACTGGTTTCTCTGGGAGGGCGATTTTGCCACAGAGGACATTGCGCCGGCGATCGTGGCGACGGTGCGTCGTCGTGCCCGACTCGAGCGGGCATCTTGCAACGCCCGGCAAAACTTCTTGACCCCACCACTTCGGGTGGTAACCATGGGAGCAGAGAAGGAGAGGTAGGGCGAGGCTGCTGAACGCGTGTTGATCGGTTCAGGGTTTTCGTGATCGCATTTCTGTTCTCCATCGTGATCGTCGCGCACGAGTCCGCGACGCGCTGGATAATTGGGGAACGTTTCGACCGGGAGCGGCGCGTGACCGATAGGCCGCGCCGCGTGCTCGTGGTTCTATGATTTCAGCGCGATGCCGGCTGCATTGCGCCCGCTCGCACCGCTGATCCCGCCGCCGCCATGAACGCCGCTGCCGCACAGGTAGAGTCCATCGATTGGCGTCTTGTGGTTCGACCATCCCGGCAGCGGACGCATGAAGAACATCTGGTCGAGGATCAGCTGGCCGTGATTGAGATCGCCTTCGCTCAAGCCGTAAGTCGATTCGAGATCGCGCGGCGTGATCGTGTGCATGCGCCTGATCGATGACGTGAACGCCGGCGCGTGCTCGGCAAGCGTATCGATTGCCCGCTGCTGCACGACGGCGCCGGCGTCGTCCCAGCTCGCATGACGCAACGCATGCGGCGCGAACTGGAAGTGGATCGACACGACCGGACCGTTGCTCGTGACTTCGATATACGGAGCCGCGGATATCTCTCCGTATTTTGCGGCGTCGTAGGCGCGCTCGAGATACTTGACCGTCGGCGCGACGACGAGCGTGCCGGCCGGCAGGCCGTGACGCCCATCCGTTTCGACGTGAACCTTGGCGACACTCCCGCGCAGCTTGATCGATTGCGCCTGCCAGGCGAACTCCGGCGGCAGTTCCACGGCACCGACGAGGCCGAGCAGCGTATGACGCGGATCGGCGGCCGACAAAACGATTCCGGCCGGGATTTCCTCGCCCCCTGTCAGACGCACGCCGGTGGCGCGCTGCCTGTCGACGATGATCTGTTGCACGCCAGCCGACGTGCGGATTTCGCCACCGCGAGCCTCGAGTCCCGCCACCAGCGCTTCCGTGATCCGGCCGACGCCGCCCGCCGGCGGGCGATGCGCAAGGCCGCCGCGATTGAGCCAGTTGTGCATCAGCGTATAGCCGGTGCCGGCCGACATTGCGCCGAGCGTGACGCCATGGATCGCCAGCGCCGAAACCGCGCCGCGCAATGTCTCCGATTCGAACCAGTTGTCGGTGAGTTCCTCGACCGACATCGACATCGCGCGGACGATGCGGAACATGTCCCTGCCGCCGAGACGGCGCAATTTCCATAGCAGTTTGGCCAGCGGCAGGCCCTCCTCGATGGCCTTGAAGTTCGGCAGGCGCGGCATCGGCGTCCGATAGGCCGCGTCGAGAAACACGCTGGCGCGATCCATGAGCGCGACGAATTCGGGCCAGCGTGCCGCGTCGCGCGCGGACAATTTGCGGATCGAATCGGTGCTCTGCGTGGCCGACGAAGATGTATACAGTTCCAGTTTTGCGCCATCCGCGAGCAGCGCGATGTAGGGTGGAGCGGGAGCGTCTTCGAATGCAGCTCCGCCCAGTCCGAGGTCGCGCACGATGTCCGGCCGCAAGCGCCCGCTCGCATGCAGGCTGTCGGCGACGAAGCCGTCGCCGAACGATTCGGTCACGAGCTGCCCGCCGGCGATATCGCGACGCTCGAGCACGAGTACCTTCTTGCCCGCCTTGGCGAGATAATTCGCGGCAACGAGGCCGTTGTGGCCTGCTCCGATGACGATTGCGTCGTAGGTCTTGCTGCTCATTCTTGTTCTCTGTTCCGAATCATTGGGGTTCGCTGAGCTCACCCGACCACGTTTTGGTTCTCGAACGATGCGCTTCGCTGTGCTCAACGCATCCTACGACTCGCCTGTCTTGCGGCGCGGCTCACGGCTGGTCGTAGGATGCGGTGACGAAGGAACCGCATCGATCGTGTCAAGCCCCATCCTTCAAGACCGCCTCCGCCGCCAGCTTGCCGGCCGCACCCATGACTCCGCCGCCCGGATGCGCGCCGGACGCGCCGAAGTAGTATCCCGGCAGCGGCGTGCGGAAGTCGGCCCACTGCGGCGCCGGGCGGAAGAAGAACAACTGGTGCAGCAGCAACTCGCCATGGAAGATGTTGCCGCCGGTGATCCCGGCGATGCGCTCGATGTCCTTTGGCGTGATGACCTGCTTGCCGACGATGCACTGGCGGATATTCGGCGCGTACTTCTCGATCGTCGAGATCACGGTTTCGCCGAACGCATCGCGCTTGGCGTCGTCCCAGCAGCCCTCGATGTCGTACGGCGCGTACTGCACGAAGCAAGACATCACGTGATGTCCCGGCGGCGCCATGTCGCGGTCGATCATCGACGGAATGATCATGTCGATGTACGGATTCTTCGAAAACGCGCCGTACTTGGCTTCGTCGTAGGCGCGCTCGATGTAGTCGATGCTCGGGCTGATCGAGATCGCGCCGCGATGCAGCGGGCCTTCGCCAGGCAGGCAGGTGAAATCGGGCAGCGCGTTGAGCGCGATATTGACCTTGCCGGAAGAGCCGCGCACGCGAAAGTTCCTTATCGCCTGCGTGAAGTCGTCCGGGAAATGCTTGCTCTCGACGAATTGCAGGAACGTGCGCTTCGGATCGGCCGCCGACATCACCGTCTTCGCGCGCAGCTCGTCGCCATTGGCCAACGCGACGCCGGCTGCGCGGCCACCTTCGACGATGACCTGCTGCACGGTCGCGTTCGTGCGCACTTCGACGCCGAGCGCCAGCGCCGAACGCGCGATCGCGGCCGAGACGCCGCCGGTGCCGTTCTTGGCGAAACCCCAGGCGCGGAACGCGCCGTCGATCTCGCCCATGTAGTGATGCAGCAGCACATACGCGGTGCCCGGCGAGCGCGGACCGAGAAACGTGCCGATGATGCCGCTGGCCGACTTGGTACCCTTGAGCGGATCGAATTCGAACCACTCATCGAGCAGGTCCGCCGATGATTGCGTGACGAGTTTGGCGATGCGATACAGTTCCTTCTCGGTCAGGCTCCTGGCGTACTTGCCGAGCTTGAGCAGGCCGAGCAGGTCGCGCGGGCTCAACGACGACGGGTCGGGCGGAACCATCGAGATGATCGGCTTGATCGCCTTGGCCGCGCGCGCCATGACGCGCGAATATTCGTCGTAGGCCTCGGCGTCCTTCGGTGAATGCCGATACACCTCCTGGCGCGTGAGGTCGTGATCATCCCAGCCGGCCAGATAGTCGCCATTCTCGAACGGCGTGACCGTGCTCGGCAGCGGCAAAATCTTCAGGCCGTGCTTCGGCAATTCGAGATCGCGGATGATTTCCGGCCGCAGCAGGCTGACGACGTACGAGAACTCCGTGAAGCGATAGCCCGGAAAAATCTCCTCGGTCATCGCCGCGCCGCCGACGACTTCGCGCCGCTCGAGCACGACGACCTTCTTGCCGGCGCGCGCCAGGTACGAAGCGGCGATCAGGCCGTTGTGGCCCGCGCCGATCACGATCGCGTCGTATTGATTGCTGCTCATTCTTGATCTCTTGTTTTGATTCGAGGCGGGTTCGCTTCGCTCATCCCCGCCCGCGTCCTTCTCTTGACGTCATTCCCGCGAAAGCGGGAATCCAATTTGATCTTGTCTGGTCACCAAAATCGCAAAAATCAAAATGGATTCCCGCTTTCGCGGGAATGACGCCATTTATGCGGCCTCTGGCGCAATCCTGGCCCGCCTCCGCCTCACTTCTTCTTCCACTCCGGCTCGTAGAACGGCAGCTTTACGACCGTTGCTGGCGCGTGCCGGCGGTGGTGTTCGACCGTGACTTCCATCGCCAGCTGTGAGCCGAGTTCGAAATGCGGACGCTGCACATGCGCAAGCGCAATGTACTTCTTCAGCACCGGCGACCACGTGCTCGTCGACGCGTAGCCGACCTGCTTGCCGTCTTTCATGATCGGCAGGCTGCCGCGCATGGCCATGCCGGGAATCTGCGGCGGCAGCCCGACGGCCGCGAAAAGTTTCTCCAGGCCGACCCAGTCGACTTCGAGGCCGACCATCTTCCATACGGAGCCTTCCTTGTGCTCGCGTTCGAGCGCCTTGCGGCCGACGAAATATCCGGGCTTGTCGAGTGCCACGGCCCAGCCAAGGCCGAGTTCGAACGGCGTGGATTTCTGCCCGGCAATCCACGCATGGTTCGTCGCCGTATAGTCGACGTCGATCATGAACAGTCCGGCTTCGACGCGCGCCATGTCCATCGCGAGGATGCCGCACGGGACGATGCCATAGTCGTTGCCGGCTTCGATCAGCGCATCCCAGACCTTGAGCGCGGCGCCGGCATCCATCCAGATCTCGAAGCCGAGATCGCCGGTGTAGCCGGTGCGCGAAACAGTTACCGGCACGCCGGCCAGCGTGTTCTCCGCGAGACGGAAGTACTTGAGTTTGTCGAGCGATTTCTTGCAGACGCGGTTGAGGATCGCGCGCGACTTCGGGCCCTGCAGGCTCAGCGCCGCGACCTGGTCGGTGACTTCGGTGATCGTCACATCCATGCCGATCGCGTTCATGCCGAGCCAGCGCAGCGACGGTTCGGCCGAGGTCATGCGGAACTTGTCGTCGGTCAGGCGCGAGATCGTGCCGTCGTCGAGCATGCGGCCTTCGTCGTCGCACCAGCCGGTGTAGGCGACCTGGCCGACCGCCATCTTGTGGATGTCGCGTGGCGTCATGCGATGCAGCAGTCTTGCCGCGTCGGGGCCCTCGATGATGTACTTCATCAGTGGCGTGATGTCGATCAGCGCCGCGGCATCGCGGATCGCCCAGTACTCGCGATCGAGCACGAGGTCGTACGACCCGGCGACGATGTATCCGGCCCAGCGCCGCCAGTTCTGCGGCAGGCACAGGTTCGAGGTGCGTTCGTGAAAAGGCGTGCGTTTGAGTTGGAGCATGTTCGCTTCTTCGGTTGTCCCGGCACGCCGCGCGCGCGCCATCCCCTTCGACCGCCGGGCCCGCGCGATCATCGGCGTAGTTTACCGGGTCAGGGCGCGCCGAGTCGCCTGCGGAAGCAGGGCAGAGGTCAGTCCGGTGAGCCGCCCGGAATGGGCTGGCACTCCATGGCGTCGCTGCCCTTGACCGCGAACAGGATTTCGCGACACAACAACACGCTCATCGTCGGCCCGGCGCCGGTCCCGCCGTCCGGATCGGCTTCGTAGAACAGTACGTGGAATTTCCCGTCGCTGCCGCGTACTGCCCCCTGCCAGATCAACGAGTCCTTGCCTTCGAGCTGGATCGCCAGCCGGTAGGCGGTGCCGGACGTCGTCGCATCCTCGGCGCAGGCGATGGCGGCGCGGCGATCGGCGCCTTGCGCAACAATCCCGCAGTCCCGGCTGGCCGATCCCGCCAGTGCTCCGAGCTTGCGCAACAGCGCTTCGGGTGCCGTATCGGCCGCCGTGCAACACGCTGTGGTAACCAGGTTCGCGAGCAGGAACCAGACGGAAGGCTTCATGCGAAATCCACGCGCAGGAGCGGCGCATCTTCAGGACGATTCAGTGGCTTCAGCGCGACCCGGTCTTCGCTCCGGCGTCAAACCGGGTCGGCCACCGAGCCGGCGGCTGCCGCCAATGTATCTTCAAGATCGATTCGCCGGTAGGGCTTGGTCAGCTTGCGTATGCGGGGAAAAGTCTGTTCGGGCAGGTCCGTGTAGCCGGTGGCGAGTATGACCGGAAGCCCGGGCCGCAGTTCGCGGATCGCGTCGGCGAGTTCCAGACCCGTCATTCCGGGCATCGCCTGGTCGGTGAGGACGACATCGATGCCCGGGTTGTTGGCGACGAACTCCAATGCCCTCATGCCGTCGCCCGCTTCGATGACCGTGTGGCCGAGATCTTCGAGCAGCGCGCTGGTGCTCACGAGCACCAGTTTGTCGTCGTCGACCACAAGAATGACCAGAGGCCTGCTGCCGCCGCCTTGATCGGCAGCGCCGCGACTGGTTGCTCGCGGCGTAACGCCGAGCGGCAAGTTCGAGACCGGCAGCCACATTTCCACGGTCGTGCCGTGGCCGGGCCGGCTGGTGATCCTCAGCTTGCCGCCGGATTGTTCGACCAGCCCGTGCACCATCGACAAGCCGAGGCCCGTGCCTTTGCCGACTCCCTTCGTCGTGAAGAACGGCTCGGCCGCATGCGACAGCGTTTCAGTGTCCATGCCAAGGCCGGTGTCGACGACCGAAACACAAACGTAGCGGCCGTGCGTGGCCCCGATCGGATTGCGCCTGTCGACGACTTCTTCGCGGGCGAGAATTTCGATCTTGCCGCCGTCCGGCATGGCGTCTCGCGCATTGACCGCAAGATTCAGGAATGCGGACTCGAGCTGGTGCGCATCGCCGTGGACTGCGGGTAGTCCGTCGGGAAGTCGCGTCTTGATCGTGACGTCCGGGCCGATCGAGCGATCAAGCAGAGCCAGCATGCCGCCAACGAGCGACGCCAGGTCGATCGGCTGCAGCTTCAGTTCCTGCCTTCGGGCAAAAGCCAGCATGCGCTTGGTCAGAGTGGACCCGCGCTCCGCGCCCTGGATGGCATTGTTCAGAAGCGCCAGCGACTGGTCATCGTGCGGCAAACGTTTTTGCAGTAGCTCGAGGCTCGCGAGGATCGCGCCGAGCAGGTTGTTGAAGTCGTGCGCGATCCCGCCGGTAAGCTGGCCGATCGCCTGCAGCTTCTGCGTCTGGAACAGAGCCTGTTGTGCCTGCTCCAGCGCCTGCTGCGCTTTCCTTTTCTCGGTGATGTCGCGCGTGACTTTTGCGAAACCGATCAAGTGGCCGAAGTCGTCGTAGACCGCATCGATCACGATGTTGGCGATGAACCGGCTGCCATCCTTGCGCACGCGCAACCCTTCCTTCTCGAATCGGCCCTTGCGCGCGGCCTCCGCGAGACCTTCCTGCGGCAGTCCGGCCTGCCGGTCCTCCTCGGTGTAGAAACGCGAGAAGTGCTGGCCGATGATCTCGTCGGGCCTGTATCCCTTGATCCTTTCCGCACCGGCGTTCCAGGTGGCGACCCGGCCATCGATGTCGAGCATGTAGATGGCATAGTCGGTGACGCCCTGCACGAGCCGCCGGAACTGCTCCTCGCTTTGCCGAAGCGCGGATTCGGCGCGCCTGCGTTCGGTCAGGTCGCGGGTGATTTTGGCGAATCCGATGATTTCTCCGGATCCGCTCTTGATCGGATCGATGACGACGTGCGCCCAGAACCTGGTGCCGTCCTTGCGGACCCGCCAACCTTCGTTTTCGAAGCGGCCTTGCTCGGCGGCGGTTCGCAGCGCGTTGGCTGGTGCGCCTGCCGCCCGGTCTTCGTCGGTATAGAAGCGGGAGAAGTGTTGGCCGATGATCTCCGAGGCTGCGTAGCCCTTGAACAGCAGGGCTCCAAGGTTCCAGCTGGTCACGATGCCATGCTGGTCCAGCATGTAAATCGCGTAGTCGGCGATGGCATCGACCAGCAGGCGATAGCGGCGATCTTCGCTGGCTGATGCCGGTGGGTTCTCGGATGATTCCATGGCCTTGAGGCGCCTGGAGGAGGGATTAACCGCGCCGCTTGGCTGGCTTTCGAGGATGCGCTGAGGACTCTGAACGGGGCCCGAGTGCGTGCTGGCGCCCTTGTGGAAGGTGGAACGAGCCTCGCTGGAGGCGTCAGTGGGCGGCGGGTGCGCGGCAGAGCAAGCGCTGGCTGGTCAGGAATCGCCGTCGCGCCAGCGTTGCATCGCCAGTCGCATCGTGTCGAACTGGCGCGAGACATTGGTGCAGGCATCGCAATACATCAGGTGCAGCCGCAGGCGCATGCGTTTGGCGAACGGCAGCGGTTCGTCCTGCCGTTGCGAAAGCAGGCGCGAAGCCTGGTGGCAGGAGAGTCGAAACATCTTGTGTCTAGCCAGGCTGCGCATTGCCGAAACCGGTTTTTTCGAGGCAGGTACGCAACATCATGCGTGCCCGATACAGTTGTACCCAGACGTTTGACGTGGTCAGGCCCAGATCCTTACACAACTCCTTCGTGTCGCTGCCGAATACCTCGCGCAACACGAACACCTGGCCGATCCGTTTGGGCAGCTTGTCGACGCAGCGCTGCACGGCGGACAGAAAGCCTTCTTCCTGGCACAGTTCGGCCGGGTCGCGCACGTGACTGGGCATTTCTGCGTAGTGTCCGGTCTCGTCGAACAGATTGTCGAACTCCTGCTCACCCGATGGGGCTTCCTCGATCGGCTGCTCGCGCCATTGCTTGCGCAGCAAGTCGATGATGCGGTTCTTCAGGATCGACGTGAGCCAGGTGCGCAACGAGGAGTCGCCGCGAAATGCCGCGCGGCGCTCGTAGGCCTGGGTCAGGACATCGGAAACGCAGTCTTCCGCGGCGTGCTCGTCGCGCAGTTCGATGCGCGCGATCCGCATCAGGTAGACGCGCTGCTCGGCCAGCGCCGCAAACTCGATCGATGCATTCGCTGCGACGCTGCTCGCGTTCGGCGGCATGGCGATTCCCTGGTTGTACGACGGCGTTCCACGCCCGCTTCCTGATTTCCGGTGGCGTACTGGGGCCGGCATCAGGCGCGCAGTCTCCCGATTACGCGAATGATAGCGGTTCCGCGCTTCGCGCCCAAGGCGCGCTGTCGTCGACTTGGCAGCAGGCCCGCGCAGTCAGACCACAGCGTTGATCCCGGCAGGGCGGCCACAGGCGAACCGAGCTGCCCGGCTGGTTCACCGAATATATGGGTGGCCGATGCGAAAGTGGCGGCGCTCGGGAGCCGATCAGCGTAGAGGACGCTGGCGATTCGGCTGCAACATTCGCTGTGATCCGCCGGGCGGAGGAATTCGAAAATGCCATATCGTTCGAGTTGCCGGGGATGTCTTTTCGCGGTCGCGTCCATCGGCCTTTTCCCGGCGCACGCTGCGGACATGCTGCAGTTCGGGTTCGACCAGAACCATAGCGGCAACAATGCGGCGGAGTCGCAACTCGGCGCAAGCAACGTCGCCGCCCTCAAGCTGATCTACTCGCAGGCGTTCGCCGGCACCGACGGGCAGCCGGTTTTCCTGCAGCAGGTTTCGACGGCTGCCGGCGTCAAGGATCTTCTGTTCGCGACGACGGTAAACGGGGTTGTCGCGATCGACGCATCGACCGGCACACCGGTCTGGACTCAGTCGGCCTCGCAGTTCGAGTACTCCACCGGTGCGTCGCCAGCGATCGATCCGGGTCGGCAGTTCATATACGGGCCCGGCAGCGATGGGCGAATTCACAAGCTCGACGTGCGCGACGGCAGCGAAGTGGTCGATGCCGTCTGGCCGGTCAGGTCGAGTGCGAAGCCGGCGATAGAAAAAGCGTCGTCGCCGCTGGCGATCGGTACGAGTCCGGATGGCGCGCACTTTCTGTACAGCGTGACCAGCAGTTTCAACGACAACGACGACTACCAGGGGCACCTGACCGCTATCGACCTGGCCACTGGCAGTGCACAGGTTTTCAATGCCGTCTGCAGCGACCTGCATATCCATTTCGTCGCAAATGGAACGGCCGGTGTCGATGACTGCGCGACGAGGCTGGGCGGAATCTGGGGCCGCGGGGGAGTCACCTACAGCCCTTATACCAATCGCATCTACCTGACGACCGGCAATGGCGTGTTCGACGCGAATAGCGGTGGACACAACTGGGGCGATAGCGTGCTGGCCCTGCGCCCGGATGGAACCGGCGGCAGCAACGGCCTGCCGCTGGACAGCTATACGCCGACGGAATACGAGGACCTTCGCCTTTTCGACGAAGACCTCGGATCGGGATCGCCGGCCGTGCTTCCGCCAGTGGCGGGCAGCGCGATACCGCACCTGGGCGTACAGACCGGCAAGGACGGCGCCGTGCGCCTGCTCGACATGGACAACCTGAGCGGGCAGGGCGGTCCTGGACACGTTGGCGGCGAGTTGCAGAAGGTCGCTCTGATTCCCGGCGGCTTCGGCAACGATGCGACGCCGCAGCCGCTGATATGGACCGATGCGCGCGGCGACGGAGCGGTCTGGGTCATCGCGTCCGCGCAGGGCGTGATGTCCGGGCTGAAGTTGACAATTGCCAACGCTAGACCGGCGCTCGAACAGCGCTGGTCGCGCGGTTCGCTGTCGGTCACGTCTTCGCCGATCATCGCGAACGACGTCCTCTACACGTCAACCGCCGGGTCGAACGGCGCAATGATCGTCGCGCTCGATCCAACCACCGGAACCGTGTTGTGGACATCGCCGGCCCTCGATCGCTGTTGCCATGCACAGAGCCCGGTCGTCGTGAACGGCCGTCTGTATCTGGCGTCCGGATCGCACGTGACGATGTTCGCTCCGCAAGGTGCGGCGACCACCGCCAGGTTCAATCCCGACCAGCACGGACTGACCGGCTCCTGGTACAACCCGGCCACCGCCGGACAAGGAATCGAGATTGAACTTTATCCGGATCTCGCCGGATCCGGTCAGGGCGTGCTGTTCGCCGGCTGGTACACCTTCGACGTGGCGGCGGCCGGCGGACAGCGCTGGTACGCGCTGCAGGGACTCGCGCGCAGGGACAGCGATACGATCGCGCTCGACATCGCCACGGGTTATGGCGGCAACCTCGCTGCGCCGCCTTCGATTGCCGGCTCGACCGTCGGCCACGCGACGATTCGCTTCACCGATTGCAATACCGGCAGTCTGGCCTACGAATTTGCCGACGGCAGCGGCCGCAGCGGCACGATACCGCTGACGCGTCTGACGCCGAACGTGACCTGCTCCGCCAGTGGCGACAACGGCAATTCGCCATTCAACTACCCGTTGTCGGGAAGCTGGTTCGACGCCAATGCGAGCGGGCAGGGCCTGATCTTCGACATCAATCCGGTCCAGCCATTCCTGCTGGCGGCATGGTATACATTTGAGCAAAATGGACAGATGCTCGGCGGCGCGGCCAGCCAGCGCTGGTACACGCTGCAGTCGGGCAACTTCGCGGCCGATGCGAGCTCGCTCGACGGCATCGGCATCTATGCCGCGACCGGCGGGGTTTTCGACAAACCGAATGCCACCGCGACCGAAAAAGTCGGAACCGCGAGCATCGCTTTCCAGAGCTGCAATTCGCTCAGCGTGAGCTATGCGTTCACGAGTGGCGAGAATTCCGGCCAGAGCGGAACGATCCACCTGACGCGCACCGGGCCGACGCCGGCCGGATGCTCGTTGTAACGCCCGGATACGCCGCGATCAGGCGGCCGGCCAGACCGCCAGGTCCAGCGCCTCGACGGTTCCGGCGACGATGCGCGAACGGCGAATCTCGTAGCCGCTCGCGGCGAGATCCGGATCCTGGCGGCTTGCCAGATCGATCAGGCTCGCCGGTGCGCACGCGGCCGCCGCCTCGGCCTTGTTGTGCTTTTCGAGCTTCGCCGCGAGGTTCACGGTTTCGCCGATGACCGTGTATTCGAGCCGGCGTTCGACGCCGATGATGCCGAACACGAGCGGACCATGCGCGACGCCGATGCCGATCCCGAGCGCCGCGAGGCCGCGCGCCTCACGATCCTGGGCCCATGCGCGCGAGGTCGCCAGGATCGCGTCGATGCAGCGCAGCGCGTCGGCGGCATAGGTCGACGAGGCGCGGACTGCGCCAAAACTGGCCAGGATGCCATCACCCATGAACTTGTCGATATTGCCGCCGTGCGCGCGCACGACCGGCAGCACGACGTTCTGGTATTCGGCGATCAGTGCGATCAGGTCTGCGGCCGACAGAGTGGCCGATGCTTTCGTGAAACCGCGCAGGTCCGTGAACATGATCGCGGCATCGCGCGCCATGCTCTGGCCGGCCGTTGGCGGCAGGTCGGTCGTCGTGATCTGGTCGGCGACCTCGCTGTCGAAGAAACGCGACAGCGCATCGGCCGACTGGCTGGCACGCACCGCGCGCGCCAGCGTCAGGCGCGCGCGCGTCAGTGCGGTTGCGAGCACGGCCGTGACGATCAGGATCACGGCGACGCGGATGATCTCGTCGTGCACGTCGATGCGGCCAGTCGTCGCGGCGACGACGAAGTCCATCGTCTGTCCGCCCGCGCCGGCCTCGCGCCAGGCGAAAGCCGCCAACAGCGTCCAGCCGAATGCGGCGGTGAGTCCCGACAACCAGACCCAGACCGGCTCGAAGCGCAGCGCGCGCAGCGCGATCAGCACGAAAATCGCGACGAACAACGAGTTCTTCAGCGCGATGGCCAGCGTGGTTTCATACTGCGGCGCGAAACCCCAGAGAAGGGCGATCAGCACGGCCATCTCGGCGACAACCGACGCGGCGAGCACGGGCCGCGACAACTGGCCGCTGAATGCGAACCACGCGCGCAGCACGATCAGCAGGATCAAGGCGACGATGCCGAGCGGCAGCGCGGCGATCGGCGTATCGGGGCTGAAGCCGCGCGGAGTGAACGTGTACGCGAGCGCGGCCGCCGCTATCACCGCGATCTGCGCGCAACTGACCCAGATCTCCGACTCGCGCTGGCTGCGCGCAATTTCCTCGATCACGCGCGGCAGCTGTGGAGTCGATCCGGCCGGCATCCCTGGGAACCACGGGAAGAACCGCCGGCTCATTTGCAGCGAATGCGCAGTCGGCGGCGAGTGCCAAAAGCCCTCCCCTTCAAGGGGAGGGTTGGGTGGGGATGGTGTTCGTCAGGCGAGTTCGTGCTTCGACGAACGTTGTCGCCAACACCATCCCCCTCCCGGCCTCCCCCTTGAAGGGGGAGGAGTATCGCGTGCGAACGCATTGCGGGGCCTCGACTCATTTGTCCTCGCACCCTTCGTGCGCGCTCACGACCCACGCTCGTCCATGACGCCGCCGGCGAGGCGCTGGCAGGTGCCTTTTGGCACTGCGATCCATTCGTGCTGGTCGTGGTCGGCCTTCGCCTGCTTCGCGCACGAATGCACGGCGTTCGCGCAATCGTTCTGGCCGGTCTTCGCAATGCCATAGCAGCGCTCACGCTCGATCGATCCCTGGCCGTTATGGCGCACGCTCATCGAGACGGCCGCGATCATGGCGCCGGCAACGGCAAGCAGTACTCCGGCGTTGATCGCGTCGCGTGCGTTCATTGAGTCACAGCCAAGTCTTCATGCGGCCCGAAGGTCCCGGACCGGCACCTGCGCATCAGCGCTGTCGTGCAAATAATCATACAGCACGCGCCCATAGGGCAGGCTCAAGTCGGCAATGAAATGCCGGCCCTCGACGACGCGGCGCACCGGAAAATCCGCGACGGGTGCGTTCGCGTGCGGAATCAGGTGCAGCCGGGCAGGGGACAGCCAGCCGCCCTTGATCGTGATGTCTTCGAGATTGTAGGCGACCAGCTGCGCGATCGCGTGCGTGCCGTCGACGTGTGGAATGAGTTTCAGATTGACCTGGGTCTTGCCGAGCTTGTGCTCGAGCGCGTGGAAGTCGCACACCGACGAATCGCCCGGGCAATGGCGCAGGCTCTGGTGCTTGTAGGCCATCGTCGCGATCGCGACCGGCTGGCCCGAGAATTCCAGACGTCCGGTGAGCGTGCCGTTCGACACGCCGAGCTTCGGCGATGCGAGCTTCTTCGGGAAACCCCAGATCTCGCGGCCGCCGGCAATCGGCGGATCGCAGTCCAGGTACATCTGTGCCGTGAAGTTCACCGAATCGCCGCGGAACTTAGCCGGAATGACGATGCCCGATTCGGTGTAGTCGCCGAAGCCGGAGGAATCGGGCATGCGGATGAATTCGTACAGCACGGTGTTCGATCCATCCGGTTCGAGCGGCTCCGGCAGCGCGTCGCGGATTGCCTGCGGATCGGTCTCGTAGGTGATGATGAAGTATTCGCGATTGATGAAACGGTATGGCCCGCGCGGGTAGCTCGGGCTGGCCAGCGGCATCGACGGGCTGGCGAGGATCTGGTCACGGTTCATGGAAAGTCTCCTGAAAGCAAGAAGCGACAATGAAGATAGATGACATCGGAAGAAATCTGCTCGCCGGGACGACGAGCGGGGAGTGTCCGCGCACGCCTACAGAAACTCCGCCTCGAGATCGACCGACGACCGCTCGCCGATATCGCGGTAATGCGCGCGCATCCAGCGCTCGGTGACCGCGGTGCCGCTGTCGCGCAGGGAGCACAGGAAGTCCCAGTCCGGGCTCATCTTCGAGGCGACCGAGTGCGCGGTCATGACTTCGTCGTCGCGGATCGAGTGGATCAGCATCTGCTTCATTTCGGAGGCCTTGAGCTTGTTCTGGGCGATCAGGCGGGTCACGAAAGCGATCGCGCGCATCTCACGCATCAGGGAAGAACTGAAGCTGATCTCGTTGATACGGTTGAGGATTTCCGGCGCGGTTTTCGGCACGCCATGGCGCACGATCGGGTTGATGTGGACGATGACGACGTCGCAACTCTTCGAGTTGTAGATCAGCGGAAAGATCGCCGGATTGCCGATGTAGCCGCCGTCCCAGTAGTTCGAACCCTCGATCTCGATCGTCTGGAACATGAACGGCAGGCAGGCCGACGCGAGCACCGTGTCCGCCGTCAGTTCCTTGCGATCGAAGATGCGCACCTTTCCGGTCTCGACGTTCGTTGCGCACAAATGCACATTGACGCCTTTTGTGCCGCGCAGTTTTTCGAAGTCGACATGCTCGTTGAGCACGTCGCGCAACGGATTGAAATTCATCGGGTTCAACTGGTATGGCGAAAACACGCGGATCATCGTGTCGAACATCCAGTAGAACGGCGACTGCTCGATCGGCAGCGCGCGTCCGGTCCAGTCGCGCAGCGGCCTGACCGGGTTGTATCTTTCGCCGGCATCGGCGATCGCCTTCCAGAATGCCGTCAGCCGTTCGCGGGCATGATCGCGGTCGCCGTCGGTCAATGCGTCGGCCAGCACTACCGCGTTCATCGCACCGGCGCTCGTTGCGCTGATCGCCTCGATGTCGATGCGGCCGTCGGCCAGCAGCGCGTCGATCGCGCCCCAGGCAAATGCGCCGTGCGCACCGCCGCCCTGCAGGGCGAGGTTGATCGATTTGCGTGTTTGTACTTTCTTCTTGGCTGCCATGTGTGTCGTATCCGGGAGAGATTTTTTGGACGCGGATTACGCGGATAAAGAGCAATTACGCGGATAGAGCAAGAGCCATATTTTCAAAGAGCTCTGCTCTATCCGCGTTCATCCGCGTTCATTCCGCGTAATCCGCGTCCAAGGCTCATTCTTTCAGTGCGCGGTCCAGCCACCGTCGACCGGAATGATCGTCCCGGTCGTCGAAGCGGCCGCTTCGCTCGCAAGATACACCGCAAGCGCCGCCACCTGGTCGACCGTAACGAACTGCTTGGTCGGCTGAGCAGCCAGCAGCACGTCGCGTATGACCTGCTCGTTGCTGATGCCGCGGGCCTTGGCCGTATCGGGAATCTGCTTCTCGACCAGAGGCGTCAATACGTAACCCGGACACATTGCATTGGCCGTTATGCCGTGCTCGGCGCCCTCGAGAGCGAGGGTTTTCGTCAGCCCGGCCACGCCGTGCTTGGCAGCGACGTAGGCGCTCTTGAACGGCGAAGCGACCAGCGCGTGCGCCGAGGCGACGTTGATGATGCGGCCGAACTTGCGCGCCTTCATCGCCGGCCAGACCACGCGGGTCGTGTGGAAGGCGGCCGACAGGTTGATCGCGAGGATCGCATCCCACTTGGCCGGCGGGAATTCCTCCACCGGGGCGACGTGCTGGATGCCGGCGTTGTTGACGAGCACGTCGATGCCGCCGAATTCGGCGATCGCTTTTTTCATCATCGCCTCGATCGCGTCGGGCTTGCTCATGTCGGCGCCGTCGTAGCGCGCCTTGACGCCGAAGTCGTGCTCGATGCCGGCGCGCAGGCTCTCGATCTCGGCTGCGTCGCCGAAGCCGTTGAGGATGACATTCGCGCCCTCGCGCGCAAACGCACGCGCGATGCCCAGGCCGATGCCGCTGGTGGAGCCCGTGACGAGGGCGGTCTTGTTCTTGAGGTGCATTGTCGATTCCTGTCCTGTGAATTTCTTGAAAACGCTTCACCTATTCGTCATTCCCGCGAACGCGGGAATCCATCTTGATCTCGATTCGCCATTTTCAAAGGCAAAATGGATTCCCGCTTTCGCGGGAATGACGAAACTATGGAGTCCTGGGTAAAGCTACTATTTCGGCGCGCTGACTAGTGCGACTTGACGAATTCGTCTCACGCCGCCGACCGCTGCTGCCCCGGCATCACGCCGTCCTTGTCGCTGTCGAGCAATTCGTGGCTGCGCGTGAAGCGGAAGTGCGTGATGTCCGGCGGGAAGAACATGCCCCAGCTCCACTCGACGAAGATGCGCAGCTTGCGGCCGAGTGTCGGCATCTGGCTGAGGTAGTACGCGCGCCAGAGCATCCACGCCGGCAGTCCAGTCAGCTTGATGCCGAAGATCTTCGCAACACCTTTGAGATGGCCTACCGTGGCCATCATGCCGCGCGCGCGGTACATGAAAGGCTGCGTTTCGCGGCCAAGCGATTTGGCGACGATGTTCTTGGCCAGGTGTCTGGCTTCGGCGATCGCGAACTGCGCGGTCGGCGGGGCAGGTCCGCCATCGCCATTCCTTATCAGCGCGCAGTCTCCGACCGCCCAGACGCCGTCGGCGCCGGCCACCGAGAGATCGGGCTGGCATACGATGCGTCCGCGCTCGGTCGGCAAGGAGGTCAGGCGCGACGTGAGCGCATTGGGCGTCGTTCCGATCGTGCAGATCGTGGTCGCTGCGGCCAGCATTCGTCCGTCGTTTAGGCGCACGTCGCGGGCGCTGATCGCCGAGGCTCCGGTCATCGTCAGGACGTCGACGCCGCGCCGTGTCAGCGATCGCTCGGCAGCCTCGCCGAGCGAAGGCGGCAACTCGACGAGCAGGCGATCGACGCTCTGCAGCAGCGTGACCTTGAGTTCGTCGGCGGCGACTCGTGGATAATAGCGCCGGATCTCGCGCAGGCTGTCGGCGACGGCGCCGGCAACCTCGACGCCCGAGAAACCGCCGCCGACGACGACGAAATGACCCAGGCATTTGCGCAGCGCGGGATCGGTTTCGAGTTCGATCTGGGCCAGGCGCCGCAGGACGAGATTGCGGATGTGCATCGCGTCGCCGACCGTCTTGAGCACGACGGCGTGCTCGGCCATTCCCGCGATCAGGTCGACACGCGCGCGGTTGCCGAATGCGAGCACCAGGTGGTCGTATTCGATCTCGACCTCGCGCTTGAGCGTATCGCAAACCAGTCGTTTCCGCGCGAAGTCGACATTGCCGACCGTGCCCATGACGAAGCGCGCGCGTCCGACCGTGGCGCGCAGCGGCGCGACCACGTGTTCGGGGAACACCGTCGCGCCGACGACTTCGGCCAGCATCGGGTTGAAGGTCGTATAGCTTTCCTCCGAAACCAGCGTTATGTCGGCGAACTTCGCGCGCTTCTGCAGCAGGCGCGTCAGGTTGGCGCCGGCGAAACCGCCGCCGACGATGACGATGTGTGGTCTGGCTGTGGTCATTTGCGTTTCTCCCTTTGCTTCTGGCCGCAGCTTGTTGTCGGTGCGGCTCGCGGGATTGGACGACGCGGCTCGAAAATCCTTACATGCTGCGTTCGGCCAGCTGCGTTCGCACGCAACGCATCCGACCGACAGGGGAAATCGGGCTGTAAGGAATTTCGTCACGCCGCGTCAAACGCACGCTCGCCGAGTGAACCGACTTCGCCACGCCGGGAACGCACATTCGCTCCCGCGGTAACGAAAGACGCTGGCGAGTCGACTTTCCCATCTTTTTTTGTCAACCCAAGAGGAGCTTTACATGGACAACCGTCACGCCCTTATCGCCGCCGCCGTTGCGGGTCTGTTCTCCGTTTCCGCTTCGGCCTTCGCTGCGGACCAGGATCACGCCAACCAGGACAAGTGTTTCGGCATCGCCAAAGCTGGCCAGAACGACTGCGCTTCGAGCAACGGTTCGCATGGCTGCGCGGGCCAGGCCAAGGCCGACAACCAGGCAAGCGACTGGAAGTACGTTGCCAAGGGCACGTGCGAGTCGCTCGGCGGCAAGAGCGCGCCGCCAGCCAAGTAACGGGAATGTGGGCCGCCTGCGTACCGGGGCCGGTACGCGGGTGCGGCCCGGTGCAGTCGCACGTGTCCGGTTTCGGGGCGAAATTCCGTTCCAGTGGACATTGCCCGAAGAACCATCCTTGCGGGCGCAACCAGAACCAGCCGGGGAAAGCGCGGCCAAGCGCGACTACTGCAATCCGGATAAACTATACAAATGGAAAAAAGAGTCACCCATCAAGCCGGCCTGAACTCCGGCGCCAGCCGCCTCGAAGGAGCGGGCATCGGCTTGCGTGCGCCGCACTATCGCGAGTTGCTTGCGCGTGGGCGCTGCGCCGACTGGCTCGAAGCGCACAGCGAAAACTACTTCGGCGACGGCGGTTTCGACTTGCACGTCCTGATGCGCCTGCGTGAACGCTATCCGATCAGCCTGCATGGGGTCGGCCTCGCGCTCGGTTCGGCCGCGGGCTATTCGAACGCGCACCTGCAAAAGCTGGCGGCGCTGGTCCGGCGGATCGAGCCGGCGCTTGTTTCGGAGCATCTGTGCTGGGGCGCCGTCGACGGCCGTGTTCTCAACGACTTGCTGCCGCTGCCGATGACTCGCGAGGCCCTCGATCTGACTTGCAGTCGTGTTGCCGAGATGCAGGACGTGCTGCAGCGCCGCGTCCTGATCGAAAACGTGTCGAGCTACGTGCGCTTTGCCGGCGATGACTATGACGAGGCCGGTTTCCTCAACGAACTCGCGCGGCGCAGCGGCTGCGGCATCCTGCTCGACGTGAACAACCTTTACGTCAACCAGCTCAATCATGGCAGCGACGCCGCGGCGCAGATCGACGCGATATCGCCCCGGTACGTCGGCGAGATCCATCTTGCCGGCCACCTCGTCACCGAGCTGGCCGTGATCGATCATCATGGCGCGCGTGTCAGCGATGCGGTGTGGGCGCTGTACGAGCGGGCGATCGCGCATTGCGGCTGCGTTCCAACGCTGATCGAGTGGGACACCGACGTGCCGGAACTCGACGTGCTGATCGACGAAGCGGCGACGGCGCGGCAGCGCTGCACGGCGCAGAGGAATCGCGATGTCCGCGCAGCTTGAACGCATTCAGGCCGACTTTGCCGCGGCACTGGCCGGGCCGGCTGCCGCGGATGCGCTGCTGCCGGCGCTGATCTCGGACGACGCGCGCGTGCTCGATCGCCTGGCGTTGTATCGGGGAAATATCAGCGCTGCCTGGGAGAAGGCGCTGGCGAATGCCTATCCGGTCGTGCGCGCGCTCGTCGGCGATGAGTTTTTCGGTGGACTGGCACGCGCTTACGGCCGCGCCCATCCAAGTGTCAGCGGAGACCTCAACCGGTTCGGCGCGCGATTTGCCGAGTTC
>DATIEJ010000227.1:0-4545 GCA_035455825.1 Rhodanobacteraceae bacterium
AGTGTTCCGTCCCGCTCTCAATAGGTGGACAATGCCGGATGTCTGCAAAGGGAGGGCTTTGCATGTCCACGACGAAAGACAGCGTGAACGTCGCGCCGGCCAGCGCGCTGTTCCAGGACATGTATTCGCGCCTGAAGGCGATGGCCGGAAAGCAACGGCAGCGCGGGGCAGCGCCGGCATCCGTGAGCACGACCGAAGTCGTCCACGAGCTGTATCTGCGCATGTGCGACGAGCGCAACCTGCAGTTCGGCCATGAGCTGGAATTCTTCGCCTACGCCGCGCGCGCGATGCGCCACCTGCTGGTCGACCTTGCACGGCGGCGGCAAAGCTTGAAGGAAGGCGGAGACCTCGCCCGCATCGGCTTCACCGATCCGGCAGTCGGGGCCGTTTCGATCGAGCCCGCCCTTGCGCTAGAACTCGACACGGCACTGAATGCGCTCGCGGCCGATTCACCGCGCGCCGCCCAAGTCGTGGAGCTTCACTACTTCGCCGGACTGCCGCTGCCGCGCGTCGCGGAAATCACCGGCCTGTCGCCACGCACCGTCGACCGCGACTGGCAATACGCGCGGGCATTTCTTTCGACGCATGCGGGGAGTTGACGTGACGAGTATTCCTGCCGACGCAGTCGCGAAGGTTTGGAGCCTTGCGGTTCAAAAAGTGTTTTGAGCAACACCATCCCCACCCAACCCTCCCCTTGAAGGGGAGGGTTGAGGCGTTCGCGGCTTTCAGCACCTATTTCTAAAGTGTTTGAGCAACATCATCCCCAGCCAACCCTCGCCTTGAAGGGGAAGGCTGAGGCGTTCGCAGCTTTGAGCACCTAGTTCTAAAGTGTTTGAGCACCATCCCCACCCAGCCCTCCCCTTGAAGGGGAGGGCTGAGGCGTTCGCAAGTTTCTGCACCAATCCCAACCGACGCTTCCTTGAAGGGGAGATTGAACGGCATGCGCGCCGCGAACGCGCTTTGAGCCCCTCTCCCTCCGGGAGAGGGGTTGGGGTGAGGGTCGGGGATCGCGCCTACGTCGGACGATGGCCAGAGCCGTAGACTCTTCCGCGATAGGTCAATTCAACATCCGTTCGCCCTGAGCGCAGGCGCACAGCGCCGAAGTCGAAGGGTCTCGGCCGGCATACCCTACTTCGGCAGCGCCTCCGCCAGCCGCGTCAATCGCGACGGAGGATTGGGCACGCCTCCCATCTTGCGTCGCGCCTCGCTCGCCGCGACTCGCGCCGCGGCAAGGTCGTTGCTCGCGGCGCATGCCTTCGCGAGCAGCAGCTTCTGCTCCAGCGGTTCGACCAGATCCGTGCTCGTTCCCGCTTCGAGCGCCTTGCCCGCGCGCAGCAGCGCTTCCCGGGCTTCGCGCGGCCGGTTGAGCGCCAGCAGCACTTCGCCGCGCAGCGTGTCGGTCTTGCCGATCCACGCCAGATTTTCCGGCGCAGGCGTCTTGGCGACCGCGCTCGCGAACGGCTCGATCAGCGTCGACGCCGTTTCGGCATCGCCCGATGCGAGCGCCAGGCGTATGCGCTTCTCGACGGTCTTGGCCATCAAGTCGAAATCCGGCGTGGGCACCTTCGCCGCATCCTCGTAGGCCTGCTCGAGTTCGGCCGCGCCGGCCTTCGCCTCGCCGCTCATGCCGAGGTCGTACGCGTAGGTTGCGCGCGCCATGATCGTTTCGTGTTGGGTTAGACCCTGCAGCTTGGCGCGGCGCTCGAACACGTCGCGCAGGTACGGCAAGGCCTCGGCGTAGCGCTCCATCATCATCAGCGCATAGCCGAGCTGATAAGCGGGCGAGAGCCGATCGATGTGGTTCTCGCCGAGCGTGTTCACGGTAATGCGCAGTCCTTCGCGCGATGCTTCCGCCGCGCCTTCATAGTCGCGTTTCTGCACCAGGATCATCGTCAGCGCATTCAGATGATTGGCCGTGATCCAGTGATCGTTCGGGTAGATGATGCGATCGATGTCGAGCGCGTGATGCGATGCGTCCTCGGCTTTTTCGAGGTTTCCGCTGCGGCGATAGGCGCGCGAAAGCCCCGACCACGCGAGCGCGACCTGTTCATGCGTCGGCCCATACTTGGCTGTGTTCAAAGCGAGCAGTTTCTCGTAGACCGTGACTGCTTCGGGCACCGCGCCGACGCCAAGCAGGGTGGCGCCGTAAGAGGTAAGGGTCTCGCGTTCGATCTCGGCGTCGCCGAGCTGCTTGCTCAGCGCGACGGCAATGTTTCCGTCGGCGAGCGCGCGTTCCCGGTCGTGCATGTGCCACGCCGTCGACGACGAAGCGCGCAGCGCCCGGATACGCAGCTCGGTAACTTCGGGCGGAATCTGCGCCAGGAGTTTGTCGATACGCTGGCGCGCAGCGTCGTATGAACCATGCTGGGTTTCGTAACCAGCCAGTCGCACGCCGATGTCCAGGGTCAGATTGTCGGCCTGGCCGAGCAGTTCGCGGGATTCGATCAGCGCCCGCTCGAGCAGTTCCTGCGCCCGGTCGGGGTGACCCTGGCGGCCGACCGTGTCGGCAAGGCGCGTGAGCAGTTCGAGCCGCGCGCGCGGATCTGCGCTGCGCTCGGTCAGCAATGTCGCGATCGCATGCTCGGCGGCTTCGCTGACGGTCGTTTCGGCCTGGCGCGGCTTGTTGGGTTCAGCTTCGGAGAACACGTCGAACACCATGTCGCGCATCGAGTTGGCGCGCGCCGTCTGCGCCTGCGCTTCGCGCGCCGCGCGCTGCGCCACGATCGCCTGCCACCAGGCGACGCCCAGACCGGTGAGCAGGGCAAGCGTCACGAGCGCGGTCGTCGCGACGGCAATGCGATGACGGCCGACGAATTTGCGCAGGCGATAACGTCGCGTCGGAAAGCGCGCCGATACCGGCCTTCCGGTCAGGTAGCGTTCGACATCTTCGGCCAGCGCGCCGGCCGAGCGGTACCGATTGGCTGGGTCCTCCTCGGTCGCCATCGTCAGGATCGCATCGAGATCGCCGCTCAACTGGCGCGCGAGAATCTCGCGTCGCGGCAGGCCGGCCGGCGGTTGGGCCGCGTCGCTGTCGGCAACCGCGATGGACGCCGGCTTTCCTGCGGCTACGCCGAGGCGCTGGCCGGTGAGCAATTCGCCGAGAATGATGCCGAGCGCGTACACATCGACCGAAACGCGCGGCGGCCCGAGCTGGAATTGTTCCGGCGCCGCGTATTCCGGCGTCAGCGCGATCGTGCGCGTCGGGTGGTCCTCGCGAGTCGTATCGATCAATCGGGCGATGCCGAAGTCCAGCACCTTGATCACGTCGTCGCGATCGACCAGGACGTTCGACGGCTTCAGGTCGCAATGCACGACCAGCGACTGGTGCGCGGCGTCGATCGTGCGGCACAGGGACAAAAACCATTCGAGGCGCTGGGTCAGGCCGAGTTTGCGCCTCGACGCCGCGCGCGTGATCGGCTCGCCGTCCACGAGTTCCATCGCCATGTACGGATTGCCCGCCGCGTCGACGCCGCCCTCGATCAACCGCGCGACGTTCGGGTGTGTCAGCTGCGCCAGGATCGCCTGCTCACGCCGGAACCTGCGCTCGCCATCGGCCGAAAACATGCTCGCGCGCAGCACCTTGAGCGCGACGAGTTGCTCGCCTGACCCTGCCGGCCGGCTCGCACGAAACACCGCCGCCGAGCCGCCTTCGCCGATCAGTTCGAGCACGCGAAACGGACCGACCATGCGACCGACCAGCCGCGTGAACGCCGCCTCGTCGGGACGCAGCTGGCCGATCACTTCGTCGACCGGCATGTCGAGCAAGGGCAGCTGTTCGGTTGTCGCGACTTCCAGCATCGACCGCAACCGCGCGCGCTCGCCGTCGGTAAGCGACAACGTGCGCAACCGCTCGACGCGCTGTTCGGGCGAAAGGTCGATCAGTTCCTCGAAGACGGACTGAAGCGACATGGCTGATCCGGTACGTTGGGCGCCCCCAGGCGCCACTTCGTTCGAAGTGTAGATTGTGGGTGGGTGCGGCGCAAAGCGTACTAGTTGCGGAGCGAGTGCTCGGGTCCGGATTCAAGCCAAGGAGGTGCCGCGCCCTTTTTTCCCTTCCCCTGCGAAGCGGGGGAAGGTGCCGAAGGCGGATGGGGGCAATCCGTGGGTAGGCCTCGCAGCGGCTCCAGAATCAAACGCTACACTCCACTAGAAATCCAGCACCTAGTCCGCGCTCTCGCAAAATCCCATTGGGAGTAAGGAAATGCAACCAACCGTCGCCCGACCAGACGAGTCCAAGGAATTCTCCACCGCCGAACGCTGCTCGATTCTCGAAGTGTGGAACGATACGTCCGACGCAGGCGCATCGATCGCGCGAGCCCGCGTCGCGCCGGGTGTCACCACGCAGCCTCACCGCTTGCATGGCGTCGTCGAACGCTACCTGATCATCGAAGGCTCAGGTTTCGTGCGCATTGGCGATTCGATAAAGACGACAGTCGCACCGGGCGACATCGTCGTGATTCCCGCCGAGGTGACGCAGCAGATCACGAACACGGGCGTCTCGGATCTCGTCTTCTATTGTGTCTGCACGCCGCGATTTACGCCGGA
>DATIEJ010000228.1:0-6602 GCA_035455825.1 Rhodanobacteraceae bacterium
TGCTGTCGGTCAGGCTGAAGTCGGGCGCCGGCTCGCCGACGGCGACCTTGGCCAATGCCGGCGCGGAAATGCCGCAGGCGAAAAGCAGTGCGAAAACGGTCGAACGAAGATTCATGACGGACTCCTTGGATCAGGGTGAGGGTTTGGCAGGAGCGAGCAGCGCGTGCACGCTCCACGTGCGCGTGTCGGGCGGTGCGCCGTCGATCAGCAACAGGTCGAGCGCCGCCGGTGCGCCGGTGAAGTACTCGCTCTTCGTGAACGACAGGCTCAGACCGTTCGCGCCGTGGGTAACCTGCGGCGGCGCATAGCCGACGACCTGGCGCTGCACGACGAATGCGTCGAGCGCCGTTGCGTGAGGCAGGTTCGCACCGGCCAGTTCTACGTCGATGCGATCGCCGTTGTCCTGCGCCGTACCGGTCCACCCGGCGGCGGGTTGCGGTTGCGCGGCGCGCGCCGCGGCGAACGCGCCTTGCCAGCGCGGATCCGTCGCTGCCTCGGCGGCGATCGGCAGGTCAAGCGTGAGCGTGGCCTTGCCGGGTATGCATTCTTCGCGGCACACGAGCCAGCGCGCTTCGACCGCGAGCTGCGCGTTCGATCCGGGCTTCGCGCTCGCCGGGACATCGAGCTGGACCGGCAGCAGCGCATCGCCGTTGTAGCCGAAGTTGAACAGTCCGCCGACGTCGAAGCGCTGCGGCGTCGGCCAGAGGATTTCGCCGGCGTGAAAGCCCGCCGGCAATTGCCACGACAGCTTCGTCGCAAGTCCGGAATCGCCCGGGTTGATCCAGTACGTATGCCAGTGCTGCTCGTGCACGAACCGCAAGCCGAGCGTGGCGCTGCGTCCGGGCACGAGCGCCGTCGTCGCGCTGACCAGTTCGACGCCGACGTGGTCGGTCTGCACCGGCGCCGCGGCGATGCCCGCCGCGGCCAGCAGCGCCGCGCCGGCACCGGCGCCTGAAACAAGCGGATGCAGCCTCATGGTGTCCATGACCTCGCGATGGCCCGGAAAATTTCATGGCTTCTCCGCTGGGTAACGATTTTGCGCCGAATGGTTCACGTGACGCGGTCACCCGAACTGCGTTCTGGCCGCCCGCGACCGCCCTTTTGGCACATGGCTGCCATCCCCATATGAGCTAACGTCACTCGCCGTGGTGTTTTTCCGAGGTCGCGCATGGTCACGTTCCTGCTGTGGTTGCTGCTGCTGGTCTTTTGCTGGCCGCTCGCGCTGCTGGCGCTGGTGCTCTACCCGATCGTCTGGCTGCTGCTGCTGCCGTTCCGGCTGCTTGGCGTTGCGGTCGAGGGCGTGTTCGAATTCCTGCGCGCAATCCTGATGTTGCCGGCGCGCGTGCTGCGTGGCAGGCCGTAGAGCATAAAAAGAGCTTTGGACGCGGATCAACGCGGATCAACGCGGATCAGAGATAAATAATCTTATTTGTCCGCGTAAATCGTTCGCTTTTGCGCACGCGTCGAAAACGCTGCGTTACCGGGTTATCGCGTCGTCTTTGGCAGCGCATTGCAGTGCGTACGGTTTCCGCGTACTGTCTGCCGGCCGCCGGGGGGATGAGCCGCGACCATCATGCGATCAGTGCAGAATCCGTTGTCCATCACTCGACGCGACCTGTTGCGCAAAATCGGCGTAAGCGCCGGCGCGGCGATGATGTACCAGGCCATGAGCACGCTCGGCTTCGCGCGCGAGTCGGATTATCGCGGTCCGATCGATCTTGGCGGCGCACCGAAAGGCACGTCGATCCTGATCCTCGGCGCCGGTATGGCCGGCCTCGTCGCCGCGTACGAACTGCGCCGCGCCGGCTACACGGTCAAGGTGCTCGAATACAACCATCGCGCTGGCGGACGCTCATGGACCTTGCGCGGTGGCGATGAATACACCGAGCTCGGCGGGCACAAGCAGAAGTGCGAATTCGATCCGGGCCTGTACGTCAATCCGGGTCCATGGCGAATTCCGTATCACCACCACGGCATGCTCGACTACGCCAGGCGGCTGAAGGTGCCGCTCGAGCCGTTCAATCAGCTCAACTTCAATGCCTACCTGCATTCGTCGAAAGACTTCGGCGGCAAGCCGCAACGCTATCGGCACATCTACGCGGACTATCACGGACACATCGCCGAGCTGCTGAGCAAGGCCGTCAACAAGGGCCAGCTCGACGCCGAATTGACGACCGAGGACAAGGAACGGCTGCTCCAATCGCTGCGCACGTTCGGCGTGCTCGACAAGGACTACCGCTACGTGAAGTCGTTTGCGACGAGCGAGAGCCGCGGCTACGACAGCGACGGCGATCGCGGCGCCGGCCTGATGCCGGCGCCGCAGTTCTCGACGCCGATCGCGCGCGACGCGCTGCTGAAGTCCGGCCTGGCGAACTACATGGTCACGCCGTTCGACTACGATCTGACGCCGTCGATGTTCCAGCCGGTCGGCGGCATGGATCGGATCGCGATGGCGCTTTATAACGACGTCGCACCGCTGGTTGAACTCGACGCGAAGGTCACCGCGATCGACCAGGACGAGCGCGGCGTCAGCGTGACCTACGTCGACGCGCGGCGCGGCGGCGAAGCGAAACACGCGCGCGCCGACTGGTGCCTGTGCACGATTCCGCTGTCGATCCTGAGCGAGATTCCGGTCAAGGTCAGCGAACCGATGCTCGCCGCGATCCAGTCCGCGCCGTATGAGGCGTCGGTCAAGTTCGGCCTGCAGTTCAAGCGCCGATTCTGGGAAGACGATGAGCGCATCTACGGCGGCATCAGCTTCACCGACCTGCCGATCCAGATGATCGGCTATCCGATGGCCGGCATGAACGCCGGCGGCAAGGGTGTGCTGCTCGGCGGCTATGTGTGGGGCACGAACGCCTACGAGTTCAACGCGATGACGCCGGAGCAGCGCATACGCAAGGCCGTCGAGCTCGGCGCGCAGATCCATCCGCAATACCCCGCGGAGTTCGAAAACGGCGTCGTCGTCAGCTGGCACCGCTCGCCGTTCACGCAGGGCTGCTTCGCCAACTGGTCCGACGCGGCGCGCGAGAAGCATTACGTGAATCTTTGCCAGATCGACGGCCGCATCGCGCTGGCCGGCGAGCATGCGTCGCGCCTGCCGGCCTGGCAGGAAGGCGCCGTGTTGTCCTCGCTCGACACGATCTCACGCATGCACAAGAAGATTGTCGCTACCGCCTGAAGGACGCATCGATGGCCACGCCTGTGCCGCTTTCACACTCTTTGCGCCTTTGCCGGAACCTGCTGTGCGTGCTGGCGTTCGCCTCGTTTGCGCCGGCGGCGATGTCGGCCGACGACGAGCCGCCGCCGTTCTCGCCGCCGGGATCGTTCACGGATCTTGGACACTTTGCCCACCAGGATGGCGCTACGCTGTTTCGCGCGATCTGCCAGGGCTGCCACATGGCCGACGCCAAAGGCGCGGTCGGCGCGGGTTATTACCCCGCGCTGGCCGGAGATCAGAAGCTGGCCAGCGCAACCTATCCGGCGCTGGTCGTGCTCAAGGGCCGGCACGGCATGCCGCCGTTCGGCGATTACCTGACCGACGCGCAGGTTGCCGAGGTGGTCAACTACGTGCGCAGCCATTTCGGCAATCAGTATCCGGACGCACTGACGCAGGCCGAGGTCGCAAGACTGCGCTGATCCCTGCGTTGATCAACGTTTATAGTTGCAGTTGTCCAAATTCGGGAGTCGACCATGAACCTTCGCACGCTGGCATTGATCCCGCTCGCATTGGTCGCGTCCTCGGCATGCGCCAAGGACGTGATCCGCTACAAGATTCCGAATTCCGATTTTCCGATCGCGCAGGCCGTCGAAATCCCGGCCGGGCAGAGCGTGATTTTCCTGAGCGGCGCCGGCCCGCAACTGCTCGACAAGGCCGCGCCCGGAGAGACGCCGGCAGCTTACGGCGACACGAAGACGCAGACCGTCAGCACGCTGAACGCGATCGCGGCCAATCTGAAGTCGATGGGGCTCGAGATGAAGGACGTCGTGAAGATGCAGGCGTTCGTCGTCGGCGATCCGGCGCACGACGGCAAGATCGACTTCGCCGGTTTCATGGAAGGCTACAAGCAGTTCTTCGGCACAAAGGAACAGCCGAACCTGCCGGCGCGCTCGACCGTGAAGGTCGCCGGCCTCGTCAATCCGGGCTGGCTGATCGAGATCGAGGTGACGGCGGTGCGCAAGTAGGGGCGGGCGCCAACGCGACGGTCGTCTGAAATACCGTTCGCCCTGAGCGCAGGCGCGCAGCGCCGAAGTCGAAGGGTGCCGACGTTTCGACTGCGCTCGCTCCGCGAGCTGCGCTCAACGCGAACGGTCGATTGGTCCGTGACCTTTCAGGTTGACCAGCTACCAGTGAGTTGACCAGCTACCAATGAGCGAAAAGCCCTTCTCACCCTCGTGCGAGCGCAATCGCGACCCGATCCTGTCCGTGCTGCGCGAGCACTTCGCCGATCGCAAGCGCGTGCTCGAAATCGGCAGTGGCACAGGGCAGCACGCCGTCCACTTTGCCGAGGCCTTGCAATGGCTTCAGTGGCAAGCATCCGACCGCGGAGAAAATCTCCGCGGTATACAAATGTGGCTCGATGAAGCGGCATTGCCGAACACGCCGCCGCCGCTGCCGTTCGACGTTGCGACACAGCAGGCCCCAACATCTCGCGAAGGCGATGGTGCAACCGGGGCAGGGCGTTACGACGCGATCTTCAGCGCGAACACGCTGCACATCATGAGCTGGGGAGAGGTCGAACGGCTGTTTGCGGCGCTGCCAGCATTGACCACCGCCGAAGCGAAACTCGTGATCTATGGGCCATTCAACTACGCCGGACAATTCACCAGCGCAAGCAACGCCGCGTTCGACCAATCGCTGAGACAACGCGTTGCGCACATGGGCATCCGCGACTTCGCCGACGTCGACCGCCTGGCGCAATCGGCCGGCTTTGCGTTACTCGATGACGTCGCGATGCCGGCGAACAATCGCTGCGTGGTTTGGCGTAGAACCTTAGCCTGAATTGACGAATCGGCACGCGGCAGCACGCCCGGCTGCCACCTTCCGTCTCCTGGGGCGAGTGCCGCTCCTGTCAGGCTGCCGCGAGTGCTGCCTGCGGACTGCGCCACGCCGCCAGCAACTGCTCCTGCCGCGCCCGCGCTTTTGCCAGATGCGCATCCTTGATGTGTCCGTAGCCGCGGATGTGCTCCGGAATCGTCGCGATCTCGACCGCCAGTGCGTGGTTGTCGCGGTCGAGCTTGCCGAGCAGTTCGTCGACCGTCGCGAAGTATTCGTCGATCAGCGCGCGTTCCATCTTGCGCTCGGCCGTGTAGCCGAAGATGTCGAACGCGGTTCCGCGCAGGCCCTTGAGTTTGGCGATGAGCTTGAACGCGCCGAATACCCACGAGCCGTACTCGCCCTTGCGCAGGTGGCCTACGGAATCGCGCCGCGCGAGCAGCGGCGGGGCGAGATGGAAGTGGATCTTGAAGTCGCCGTCGAACGTCTCGCGGACGCGCTTTTCGAAATCGCCGCCGGTGTACAGCCGCGCGACCTCGTACTCGTCCTTGTACGCCATCAGCTTGAACGCGTAGCGCGCGACCGCTTCCGTCAGCGCGGTCGCGCCCGGCGTCTTCGCCTGCTCGCCGGCGCGCACCTTGTCGACCAGCGATTTATACTTTTCCGCATACGCGGCATTCTGGTAATCGGTCAGGAACGCGATGCGGCGCGCGATGCGCTGGTCCAGCGTCGGGCTGAGCGCGCTGTCGTCGAGCACCAGCGCCGTGCCCGCGGGCGTTTCAGCCTTGCCTTTCGCCGCGGCGCGCACCGCGGCGATGTCATGCGCGGCAAGGCGACCCCAGTTGAACGCGGTCTTGTTCATCTCGACTGCGGCGGCGTTGAGCTCGATCGCGCGCATCAGCGCGTCATGCGTCAACGGCACCCAGCCTTTCTGCCAGGCGTAGCCGAGCATGAACAGGTTGCTCGCAATCGAATCGCCGAGCAGTGCGGTTGCCAGCGCGGTCGCGTCGACGACGTCGGGTTCCTGGCCGTCGAGCGAAGTCTTCACCGCGGCGAGGATCTGCTGCGCCGGGAAGCTCAGGTCCGGCTTCGTCGTGAACGTGCCGGGCATCGCCTCGTAGCTGTTGAGCACGACGCGCGAGCGTTCCGCGCGGATCTTCGACAGCGCCCAGTAATCGTTGACCACGACCATGTCGCAGCCGAGCACGAGATCGGCCTCGCCGGCCGCGATGCGCACGGCATGGATGTCGCCCGGCGTGTTCGCGATGCGCAGGTGGCAGGTGACGGCGCCGCCCTTCTGCGCCAGGCCGGTCTGGTCGAGCACCGTCGCTCCCTTGCCTTCCAGATGCGCAGCCATGCCGATCAGCGCGCCGATCGTGACGACGCCGGTGCCGCCGATGCCGGTGACGAGGATGTTCCACGGCTGCGACAGGTCGGTCGCGAACTCCGGTTGCGGCAATGTGGAAAAATCCACCTGGCCGCTGCCCTTGCGTTTCTTCAGCCCGCCGCCGTGGATCGTGACGAAGCTCGGGCAGAAGCCGTTGACGCAGGAGTAGTCCTTGTTGCAGTTGCTCTGGTCGATCTCGCGCTTGCGCCCGAACTCGGT
>DATIEJ010000229.1:0-6696 GCA_035455825.1 Rhodanobacteraceae bacterium
TATTGCAAACTGTCCAAAAACAACCAACAAAAACAAGAAATGCGATTGAAAAACTTGGTGGAGGGAGGTGGATTCGAACCACCGAAGGCATGAGCCAGCAGATTTACAGTCTGCCCCCGTTGGCCGCTTGGGTATCCCTCCAGAATTCTGTGTAGTTTGTAGCTCCGACAAGCGCTTACGCGGGCCAAAACGGCGTGCAAAGGACACCCGGCATACCTGCCTGCCAGTCTCTTTGCACGGAGCCGCGTATTGTCCGTTCCCAGCCTTACCCTTGTCAAGGAGCGGTGTACGGTGCTAAGCAGGCGCCGGGAGGTGCGCGGCGTCGCGGTAGCGGGCGATCTCGCCGGCGATATTCCTGTCCAATTCCATGAGCTTACGCGCGTAGGCGGCCAGTGCCTTGTCGTCGTCGCTTTGCGGCTCCCAGGCCGGCACCGGGGTCGGCTTGCCGGCCTCGTCCGTGGCCACCATGACGATCACGCAATGGGTCGCCAGCGTTTCCGCCCCGGTTGCGAGGTTCCTGGCCCCTACATCGACGCTGAAATGCATGCTCGTGTTGCCGGTATAGATCAGCTGGCAGTGGACGCTGACCAGGTCGCCGATCAGGATCGGGTGGACAAATCGGATGCCGCAGACGGCAACCGTGACGCAGTACTTGCCGCTCCAGCCGACCGCACAGGCATAGCCGGCCTGGTCGATCCACTTCATGACCATCCCGCCATGGACCTTGCCGCCGAAATTCACGTCGGTCGGCTGCGCGAGAAAGCGGAACGTCACTTCACGGTCGATGCCAGGCATGATCCGAAATTCTCCGCATTGCGTCGGCCGCGCCGGCGGCGAATCATACACAAGGCAGGACGCTCGCCGCCCGCTTTCCCGCACGAAGGCTCGGCTCCGGAGGTTATCGCCCCGATTCGCTCCCGGGAATCGACCTGATAAGCTCGTCAACGTGAGCGCCCCGCCTGGACCGATGTCGCTGCGCCGAATCTTCCGCCCGAGCACTGCGCGCCGGCTCGGTTCCTGGGTCTTGCTCGGTTCGTTCTGCGTGCTCGCTGCCAGCCTCGCATTCGTCGTCCAGGGCGCCCGATCCGCCGTGCAGAAGCGCACGGGAGACTCGCTCACCGCGCTGGCGAGCGCGACCGCAAATGCCGTCGCCGCGCGCACCGGCGGCGTCGAGATGACGGCACGCATCGTGGCTGCCGCAATCGGCCGCCGGCTCGACAATGCCGAATTCATCGAAACCCTGCTGGCCGAGACCGTCATCGCGCACCCCGACATAGGCGGCGTGGCGGCGGCATTCGAACCGGATGCCGTTGCCGGCGAGAGCTCGCTGTACGCGCCGTTCTACGTCCATGAGGGCGACGTCGCCGTGCGCCGCGACCTTGCCGCCGACCCCGGTTCCTACCGCGAGACGACCTGGTACCGGCACGGCAGCGCCTGCGAGCACGGTTGCTGGGGCGAGGTGTTCAAGTCCCAATCGCGCAACCAGGTGCTGATCAACTTCGGTGTGCCGGTTCGCGACAGCACGAAGAAGATCGTTGGCGTCGTCAACGTCGATGTTCGGCAGCACTGGCTGCAAAGCGTCGTCGATGGCGCCCGCCCGAGCGCGGCGTCCATTTCGTTCCTGCTCAACGAAACCGGCCAGATGCTGGCCGATGCGAAGCCCGAGCGCGTCGGAACCTCGATTTTCGCGATGACCCGTGACGCGGGGGCGGCCGAACTGGACGCCATCGCGCGCCGCATGCTGACCGGCGAGACCGGGTCGGCCGAATACTTGAGTCCCACCCTCGGCATTCCGGTGCGCACGTTCTTCACGCCGATTCCGGATTCGCACTGGTCGCTCGCGATCGTCGTGCCCTACAGCACCTACGTCCGTGATTCGCAACGCCTGTTTTTCAACTCCGTGGCGATCGGCACGGCTGGCCTGGTCGTTCTCGGCCTGTTCGTCTGGCTCGCCGTGCGCCGCCTGCTCGCGCCGCTGGCGCAGCTTGCGGCAAATGCCGACCACGTCGCCCGCGGCGAACTCGACTTTCGCCTCGAACCGCCGCGGCGCGCCGATGAGGTCGGCAGGCTGACCGCGTCGTTCGGCCGGATGCGCGACGACCTCAAGCAGCACATCGCGGACCTTACCGAGGCGACGGCCGCGCGCGAGCGCCTGCGACGCGAGCTCGAAATCGCCCAGCACATCCAGGAGTCGATGCTGCCGAAGAACCATTTCGTCGGCGCCGGGGCCTATCCGTTCGAACTGAACGCACTGCTGCGCCCGGCGCGCGTCGTCGGCGGCGATCTGTACTCGTACGTCGTCAGTAGCGATGGCCGCCTGTGCTTTTTGATCGGCGACGTCTCGGACAAGGGCATACCGGCCGCGCTGTTCATGGCGCGGACGATCACGTCGGCAAACTCGCACGCCCCGGCGATCGAGCAGCCCGAACAGCTGCTGCGCCAGCTCAATGCCGATCTTTGCACCGGCAATGACGACTGCATGTTCGTCACGCTGCTGTGCGGCGTGCTCGACCTGGGCAGCGGCCGGCTGGTCCTGGCCAGTGCCGGGCACGATGCTCCGATTCGTGTCGGCAAGAGCCGCGCCGAACGGATCGAAGTCGAAACCGGTGGCCCGCTCGGTCTCGACCCCGACATGACATTTCCGCAAGCACACGCGCAGCTGGCCCCCGGCGAAACGGTCGTGCTGTATACCGATGGCGTGACCGAAGCGCTCGATCCGGACGGAATCCAGTATGGCGAACAGCGCCTGTTCGACACGCTCGCGCAATGGGACCGCCAGCCGCCCGGCGCGATCACGGCGATTGCCGCCGACGTGGCGAAATTCACGCGCGACGCGGTGCAGTCAGACGACATGACGCTTCTCGTATTGCACTGGCATGGTCCGTCAGCGCCGGCGGGCAGCCTGACGCTCGAAATCGGTGCACAATTGGCACAGGTCGCAGCCGTGCTCGACAGCGTGGACGAATGGCTTTGCGCGCGCGGAGTCAATGCCGAGCTGCGTGGTGACGTGCGTGTCGCGCTCGAGGAACTGCTCGTGAATGCCGTGAACTACGGGTTTCCGCAGGGACTGGATGGAGCGCATCTGCGCACGCAACTGACACTCGACTGCGCTGCGCTGGGCGTTGAATTCACGGACAATGGCATCGCCCACGATCCGTTCGCGCGGCCGCCGCCGGACCTCGATCTCGATCACGACGATCGGGAGGCCGGAGGCCTGGGCGTTTTCCTCGTCACGCAACTGGCCAGCGAATATCGCTATCGCCGCGAGGGCGACCGCAATCGCGTTGACCTGAGCTTTATCGTCTCACCGAGCCTGTCACCTGGAGAATCGACTCATGAGCCTGCAAGTACGGATTGACGATACAACTGCGGCGCGCGTCGTAGTGCGTCCGATCGGCAAGCTCGATGCCGTGACCTGCCAGGAATTCGATCGAGCGCTCGACGGCGTGCTCACGCAAGTGCCGCGCGGCGGCACGCTCGTCATCGACCTCGTCGACCTCGAGTACGTCAGCAGCGCAGGGCTGCGTTCGCTGTTCCGCGCGCGCAAGGCGATGCGCGCGAACGGCGGCTTCTCGCTGCTCGTGCATGCCCAGCCGCAGGTGCGCAAGGTGTTCGAGATCGTCAAGGCCGTCCCGGTTCACGAAATATTTCGCAGCGTCGAGGAACTCGACACCTATCTGGCCGAAATGCAGCGCAAAGTCGTCGAAGGCGATACTGATTCGTAATGCGGCGGCCGCGGTGCGCGCCGCGGTCGCATCATCGCTGATCCCTGCAGACGCCGGATCCGCGTCGGCATCGGGCAATCAGACGTTGAAGCGGAAGTGCAGCACGTCGCCTTCCTTGACGATGTATTCCTTGCCCTCGAGGCGCAGCCTGCCGGCGTCGCGCGCGCCGGATTCGCCCTTGTACTTGATGTAATCGTCGTACGAGATCGTCTCGGCGCGAATGAAGCCGCGCTCGAAGTCGGTGTGGATCACGCCGGCCGCCTGCGGCGCGGTCGAGCCCTTCTTGACCGTCCACGCTCGCACTTCCTTCTCGCCGGCCGTGAAGTAGGTCTGCAGGCCGAGCAGCTTGTAGCCGGCATTGATCACGCGATTCAGGCCCGGCTCGTCCAGCCCCATGTCGGCCAGGAACGCAAGCTTGTCGGCGTCGTCGAGTTGCGCCAGCTCTTCCTCGATTGCCGCGCAGACCGGGACGACCTCGGCGCCTTCGGCTTCGGCGCGCTTGCGCACGGCGTCGAGATGCGGATTGTTCACGAATCCGTCTTCCTTGACGTTCGCGATATACATCAACGGCTTGAGCGTCAGCAGGAACAGGTCGCGCACCAATGACTGTTCTTCCGCGGACAGGCCCGCGGACCGGGCGGACTTGCCCTCGTTCAACAAGGCCGCGACCTTCTGCAGCACTGGCCGCCTGGCTATCGCTTCCTTGTCGTTCGCTTTCGCCGCGCGCTCGGCGCGATTGAGCGCCCGGTCGACGGCTTCCAGGTCGGCCAGCGCGAGCTCCGTGTCGATCGTGTCGATATCCGACAACGGATCGATCTTGCCGGCGACGTGAACGATGTCCGGATGTTCGAAGCAGCGCACGACGTGGGCGATCGCATCGACCTCGCGAATGTGCGCCAGGAATTTGTTGCCGAGCCCTTCGCCCTTCGACGCGCCGGCGACGAGGCCGGCGATGTCGACGAACTCCATCGCCGTCGGAATGATCTTCAGCGGCTTGGCGATATTCGCCAGTTCCTGCAGACGCGAATCCGGCACCGGCACGACGCCGACGTTCGGGTCGATCGTGCAGAACGGAAAGTTCGCCGCGGCGATACCGGCCTTGGTGAGCGCATTGAAAAGGGTCGATTTGCCGACGTTCGGCAAACCGACGATGCCGCATTTGATGCCCATGAAATCTCCGGTAACCGGTAGCCGCTAGCCGGTAACCGAAAGGCGCGGAGAGCTTCGTGCTCTCCGGCTCCCGGCTACCGGCTAACGGTTACCGTCTTGTGGTGTATGCAACCTCTTCATTGCCTCGTTGAACTCGCCACGTACCACCAGCGGCAGCACTTCCAGTGACGCGCCGACTGCTCCGAGGATCGCATCCTCATCGGCGGCTCCGGGGCGCCCAAGCACCCATGACGACACCCGATCCTTGTGGCCCGGATGTCCGATGCCCAGGCGCAGGCGGTGAAACGCGCCGTGACCCAGGTGCGCGAAAATGTCGCGCAAGCCGTTTTGCCCGCCGTGCCCACCGTCGAACTTCAACCGCGCCGCGCCGGGTGGCAGATCCAGTTCGTCGTGCGCGACGAGCATTTCTTCGGCTTCGATCTTCCAGTAGCGCAGCGCCGAGGCGACGGCGATGCCGCTTTTGTTGACGAACGTGTTCGGCTTGAGCAGCCAGATCGCCTGGCCTTCGAGGTTGACCTTCGCTGTCTCGCCGTGCAGTTTCGTTTCGTTGCCGAAACGCGCGCCTTCGCGCCTTGCCAAGGCGTCAATAAACCAGAACCCGGCGTTGTGCCGGGTTCGCAGATATTCGGCGCCGGGATTGCCCAGGCCGACGATGAGACGCAGCGCAGCCATCTTGACCAACCCGTTTCGAGCACAGCGGAATCACCCCGCGGTTGCGGAGTGATTCCAGCAGAGGAGAGAAAATTATTTCTTCTCGTCCTTCTTTGCCGGTGCGGCGGCAGCGGCAGGCGCTGCGCCAGCTGCGGCGGCCGGAGCACCCGGTGCGCCGGCAGCAGCCTCGCCTTCGGCCACCGGAGCGGCTTCGACTTCCTGCTTGAGCTCCTGCGCGGTGACCACGGCAGCGTCGTGCTCCTTGCCCAGGCGCAGTTCCGGAATCTCGACGCCATTCGGCAGCTTCAGGTCGGAGATATGCACGATGTCGCCGACGCTCAGCTCGCCAAGATCGACCTCGAGGTACTCGGGCAGATCTTTCGGCAGGCAGGAGATTTCGATGTCGGTCAACGCGTGCGAGATCAGCACGCCCGCCATCTTGCCGGCCGGCGACTTCTCCTGGTTGAGGAAGTGCAGCGGCACGCGGATGCGGATCGCCTTGTTCTCGTCGACGCGCTGGAAGTCCAGGTGCAGCAGCTGCGGCTTGAACGGATGGCGCTGCAAATCGCGCAACAGGACCTTCTGCTTCTTGCCGTCGACGGCGAGATCGAGAATGGCCGAATAGAACCATTCGTTGTGCGAAGCCAGCCACACGGTGTTGTGGTCGAGCTGGATGTTCGCCGGCGGCTCATTGCTGCCGTAGACGATGGCCGGCACCTTGCCGGAGTGACGCAGGCGGCGGCTCGCACCTTTGCCTTCGACACTGCGGCTCTCGGCCGGAATTTCATGGGTAGTTGCCATTGGTATTGCCTCTTTACAGTTGTCCACCTCGCGGTGGTTTTGAGACTTCCCCGCGACCAGGGAAGTCGGTTCTCCAGGGCTGAGGGCCGAGGGCCGAGGGCTGAAGGTCAAGAGCGGCATCGCTCTCTTCTTTATCAGCCCTCAGCCCTCAGCCCTCAGCCCTCGCTTCAATCCACGTACAGACTGCTAACCGACTCTCCAAACGCCACGCGCCGGATCGTCTCGGCGAGCAGCTGCGCGACGCTGAGCTGACGGATCTTGGCGCAGGCCGCAGCCGCATCCGACAGCGGAATCGTATCGGTCACCACCAGTTCGTCGAGCTGCGATCCGTTCAGATTCTGGATCGCCG
>DATIEJ010000230.1:0-15051 GCA_035455825.1 Rhodanobacteraceae bacterium
TGGCCGGTCTGGCGCGTGCCGAGCACTTCGCCGGGGCCGCGCAGCTCGAGGTCCTTCTCGGCGATGCGGAAGCCGTCGCTGCTTTCGCGCAGCACGTCCAGGCGCTGCCGCGCGGCCGCCGAGAGCGGCCGCTGGTACAAAAGTACACAACTGGATTTTGCGCTGCCGCGACCGACCCGCCCGCGCAGCTGGTGCAGCTGTGCCAGGCCGAGGCGCTCGGCGTTTTCGATGACCATGAGGCTCGCGTTCGGCACGTCGACACCGACCTCGATCACGGTCGTGGCGACCAGCAGCGCCGTCTGGCCGGCCTTGAACGCCTCCATCGCGGCCTGCTTTTCCGCCGGCTTCATTCGCCCATGCACGAAGCCGACGCGGATGCCGGCCAGCGCGGCGGTCAGTTCGGCAAACGTTGCCTCGGCCGCCTGCGCCTGCAGCAGGTCCGACTCCTCGATCAGCGTGCAGACCCAGTAGGCCTGGCGGCCCTGCGTGCAGGCCGAACGAATGCGCTCGACGATTTCTCCGCGGCGCGTGTTGGCCAGAGCGACGGTCGCGACCGGCGTGCGTCCGGGCGGCAGTTCGTCGATGACGGACACGTCGAGGTCGGCGTACGCGGTCATCGCCAACGTGCGCGGTATCGGCGTCGCCGTCAGAACGAGCTGGTGCGGCACCACGTCGCCGCTGCGGCCCTTGTCGCGCAGGGCAAGGCGCTGGTGCACGCCAAAGCGATGCTGCTCGTCGATGATGACCAGGGCCAGATCGCGAAATGCGACGCCTTCCTGCATCAGCGCATGCGTGCCGATGACAAGTTGCGCCGTATCGGCCACGCTCGCCAGCGCCGCCGTGCGCGCACGGCCCTTGAGCTTGCCGCCGAGCCACGCGATGCGGACGCCGAGTGGCGCGAGCCATTTGTCGAAGTTGATGAAATGCTGCTCGGCGAGCAGTTCGGTCGGCGCCATGAGCGCAGCCTGGCGGCCGGCTTCGATCGCGGCCAGCGCGGCCTGCGCGGCGACCAGCGTCTTGCCCGAGCCGACGTCGCCTTGCACGAGGCGCAGCATCGGCAGCGGCTTGCCGAGGTCGCGCGCGATCTCGGCGCCGACGCGTTCCTGGGCGCGCGTCGGCGTGAACGCCAGCGCGGCGCGAAACCGGCGCCGCAGCTCGCCGTCGCCCAGCAGCGGCGGCGCGGCGTGGCTGCGCAGTTGCGCGCGCAGACGTTTGAGGCTCAGGTGGTGCGTCAGCAGCTCCTCGAACACGAGGCGGCGCTGCGCGGGATGCATGCCGAGCGCGAGCGCGCCGAGGTCGGCGTCGGGCGGCGGCGTGTGCACGTACAGCAGCGCCTCGCGCAACGATGATAATTTGTGTACTTTGCGCAATTCAGGCGGGATCAGTTCGAGCGCCGCGTCCGGCGGCAGGCGCGTCAGCGCGGCGCGGATCGCTCCGCCCAGGCGCTTCTGGCCGAGGCCTTCGGTCGTCGGGTATATCGGCGTGAGGCGTTCGTCGACGACGCCGGCGCCATCGTCGGTGACGCGGCGGTATTCGGGATGGACCATCTCCAGGCCATGGCTGCCGTGCCTGACCTCGCCGAAGCAGCGCAGCCGCGCGCCGACGCCGAGCTGGTTGACCTGGGCGCGGTTGAAGTGGAAGAAGCGCAGCACCAGCGTCTGCTGCGACTCGTCGGTCACCGCGATGCGCAGCTGCGGGCGATAGCGGAAACCGCTTTCGATCGCTTCGATGCGCGCTTCGACCTGCGCGGTTTCGCCGGCGCGCAGGTCGCGGATCGCGGTGATCTGCGTGCGGTCTTCGTAGCGCAGCGGCAGATGGAACCACAGGTCCTGCAGCGTATGCAGTCCGAGCCGATCGAATGCCGTTGCGACCGCAGGGCCGATGCCGGGCAGGCTCGTGATGCCATCGGCGGCGCCAGCCACGCGACGATCAGCGGTCGTCATCGCCTTCATTTCCCTGGATGGCACGTCCTGCACGATCCAGCGCGCGTTCGGCCGGCTTGTCTCAGTCGAACGACAGGATCATGTCGACTTCCACCTGCGCGTCGCGCGGCAGGGCCGCGACGCCGATCGTCGAGCGCGCCGGATAGGGCTCCGCGAAGTACTCTTTCATGACCGCATTGACGGCGGCGAAGTTGCCGAGGTCGGTCAGGTAGATGCCGACCCGAACGACCTGGCCGAACGAGCCGCCGGCCGCCGCGCAAACCGCCTTGAGATTGTCGAACACACGCCGCGCCTGGGCCGAGATGTCGCCGGCGACGAGTGCGCCGGTCGCCGGGTCGATCGGCGTCTGCCCGGAGAAGTACAGCGTGTTGCCGCTGCGCACGGCTTGCGAATACGGACCGATGGCCTTGGGTGCGCTGTCGCTGTGGATGGTTTGGCGGGGCATGGTTTGAATCCTCGGAAAATTCGAAAGTCGGTAGCCGGGAACCGGTAGCCGGTAGCGGGAGAGCGAAGCCTTTGCGCAGTTTAACGTTGAACGCCAATCGAACCCAGTGCGCTGCGCGCATGCGGAACGGGACAAAGGACTGGAAGATCGCGCTTTCCGGCTACCGGCTACCGGCTACCGGTTTCCGTCTCTTGATTTCCCAGCCCGGCGCCTTCGCGCGCTTCACGTCGGATGCCTGTACACCCCATGCACCACGCTCGCCCTGCGCACGCGGCGCATCACGTCGGCCAGGTGCTTGCGATTGCGCACTTCGATCGTGAACAGCAGGGTCGAGGTCTGCTGGTCGCGTTCCTGGTACTCGACGTTCTCGATGTTCGAGTCGCCCTCGGCGATCGACGCCGCGACCGTTGCGAGCACGCCGGGCTTGTTGTCGACGACGATGCGCAGCTGCACGCGATAGTCGCCGGTGACCGCGCGGTCCCAGTCGATCGCGATCATGCGCTCGGGCGTCTTGCGGTATTCGGCGACGTTCGGGCAATCCTGGCGATGCACGACGATGCCCTTGCCGGCCGAGAGGTACCCGACGATTTCGTCGCCGGGCACCGGATGGCAGCAGTTGCCAAACGTCAGCACGCCGCGTTCGCTGCCGGTGATCAGGATCTTTTCCGTGCTCGGCGTGGCCGGTTCGCCTTCGGCGCGGCGCGTCTGCACGAGTTGCGCTGCGACCTGGTCCGGCATGCGATTGCCCAGCGCGATGTCGGCCAGCAGTTCTTCGAGCCGCTTGTACTTGCCCTTGGCCAGATAGCGGTCCAGCACTTTCGGCGCAATCGCCTCGAGCGGCACGCCGCGGCTTTCGAGCGCGCGGTCGAGCATGCGGTGGCCGAATTCGACGGCGTCTTCGTGCTGCAGGTGCTTGAGGTGATTGCGGATGGCGATGCGCGCGCGCCCGGTGACGACCCATTCGAGCCACTGCGGGTGCGGGTGCGCCGACGGCGCCGTGATGATCTCGACGGTCTCTCCGGAATTCAGCCGCGTGCGCAACGGCACCAGCTTCTTGTCGACGCGCGCGGCGACGGCGTGGTTGCCTATATCGGTATGCACGAAGTAGGCGAAATCGAGCGTCGTGGCGTTGCGTGGCAGCGCCAGGATCTGGCCCTTCGGCGTGAACAGGTACACGTCGTCCGGAAACAAATCCACTTTTACATTTTCGATGAAGTCGAGCGGCGAGACATCGCGGGTCTGGGTCTCGACCAGCCCGGCAACCCACTCGTGCGCGCGCGACTGGGCCGAATTGGCCGGCCCGGTGGTCTTGTAGACCCAGTGCGCCGCGACGCCGCGCTCGGCGACCTGGTCCATGTCCTCGGTGCGGATCTGGATTTCGATCGGCGCGCCGAACGGGCCGAACAGCACCGTGTGCAGCGATTGGTAGCCGTTCGCCTTCGGGATCGCGATGAAGTCGCGGAAGCGCGCTTCGAGCGGCTTGTACAGCGCATGCACCGCGCCGAGCGCGTGATAGCACTCCATCGTTGACTCGACGACGACGCGAAAACCATACACGTCGATGACCTGGGCAAAGGTTTTGTGCTCGCTGCGCATCTTGGCGAAGATGCTGTACGGCGACTTGACCCGGCTGATGATGCGGTGCTTGATGCGTTCCTGGGTCAGGCGCGCCGACAGCGCCGCTTCGATCTTGCCCATCGACTCGCGGCGCGTGCCGAGCATGCTCTTGATGCGCGCCGCGATGACCCGGTGGCGGAACGGAAAGAGGACGCGAAAACCGAGCTCCTGCAGCTCGGACTTGAATTTGTTCATGCCCAGGCGCTGGGCGATCGGCGCATAGATGTCGAGCGTCTCGCGCGCGATGCGCCAGCGCGACTCGGGCGCCATCGCGCCGAGCGTGCGCATGTTGTGCAGGCGGTCGGCGAGCTTGATCAGGATCACGCGCAGGTCGCGCGCCATCGCCAGCAGCATCTTGCGGAAGCTCTCGGCTGCCGCTTCCTGCTGGGTCGAGAAGCGGATCTTGTCGAGCTTGGTGACGCCGTCGACGAGTTCGGCCACGGTCGGGCCGAAGCTGGCTTCCAGCTCGCTGCGCGAAAGCGGCGTGTCTTCGAGGGTGTCGTGCAGGATCGCCGCGATGATCGTTTCGACGTCCATGCCGAGGTCGGCGAGGATGCCGGCGACGGCGACCGGATGGGTGATGTACGGTTCGCCGCTCTTGCGGGTCTGCCCGGCGTGCGCATGCGCTCCGGTCAGGTAGGCCTGGCGCACGCGCTCGATCTGCTCGGGCTGCAGGTACGTCAGGCGCTTTTCCAACGCTTGCACGTTAGCAGGGAGGACTTCCTGCATCGCCGTGCTCAAGGGTCACCTCGGTCCTTGATCAACCCGTCCGTGTTCGACGGGTGCGCCACATCGCGGCCACTGACTTATCGCCGTTGCGGCGCAGGCAGTGGCGCGCGGCCCCGGTCACAGGTCGTCGCCGCCCTTGGACAGATCGTCGTCGACCTCGGCCGCGGCCCATTCCAGCGCCTCGCGCTCGGCCTTCTCGCGCTCCTGGCGATCGATTTCGGCGATCAGCTCGGGATTGACCTTGCGGCCGGCGATCTCGCGCAGGGCCAGCACGGTCGGCTTGTCGTTGGTCGACTCGACCAGCGCGTCGGCGCCTTTGGCGAGCTGGCGCGCGCGTTTGGTCGCCATCAGCACCAGTTCGAAACGATTGTCGACCACCGCCAGGCAGTCTTCCACGGTAATGCGTGCCATAAAACCCTCAAAATCTATGTGAATTCACGAATTTACACGGGGATCATTGTAACGGGTGGCTATGGTGCAGTGCAAACAGGATGCGCGGAGGGCCCACACGCGCGCCTAACGCGGAAAATTGCAGGCTTGGGCGACAGCGGGCATCTTTAGGCGAAGCTGAACATGCCATGGACGGCGATTGCGCCATTACGGAAAAAGCCAGACGACTTGATTTAGGCTAACTCAAACCCAACTCGCGGAGATGCATTGCCGCAGCGCGGGCGGACCAGCGCTGTCGCGCGAGCGCCAGCACCGCATGGAACCCACACAATAACGAAATCATGCTGACCCTGATTCCGCGACCCAGCCGGCACACGATTCTGCTCCTGATTGCCGTTCTGCTGGCCGGGTGCGCCACGCCCATGCCGCGCAAGGACGACCCGTACGAGAACTTCAACCGGAAGATGTACGCATTCAACGAGGTCGCCGACCGCGTGGCGATACGGCCGGTTGCCGTGGGTTATCGCAAGATCACGAACGAGACGACGCGACGGTTGATCAGCAACTTCTTCGCGAACATCGAATCGCCGATCACGATCGCCAACGACCTCCTGCAGGCCAACCCGAAGGAAGCATTCAAGGCGACCTCGCGCCTGGTCATCAATACCACGGTCGGCATTCTCGGGCTGTTCGATCCGGCCAGCGAAATGAGCATCGACGCAAGCACGACCGACCTGGGCGTGACGCTGGCGAAGTGGGGCGTGCCCGAAGGGCCGTATCTCGTGCTGCCGCTGTTCGGTTCGACCACGGTCCGTGAAGCCTTTGCGTTCCCGATCGACCGCTATCTGTTCGACCCTCTGTCCTGGTATTCGGCCGGTCACAGCTTCCAGTTCGACGTGCACTACTGGCCGACGTTCATCTACCTCGTCACGCTTCGCTCGAGCGCGATCGATGCCGAAGGCCTGCTCGAAGGCGTCTACGATCCCTACGTGTTTTATCGCGACGCCTATCGCCAGCGCCGCCTGTACAAGATCTACCGCGGCAATCCGCCGATGGAAGCGATCCAGTCGCTGCAGGGCGTCGAGGACGTCGACGTCGATGCGTTGCTCAAGGAGCAGGAGAAGTACGAGCAGCAGCAAAAGCCCCGAGACAAGCAGCCGCAGCCGTAGAAGAATATGGCCTTGGCCTTGGACCGCGGGCGTTGCATGGCCCTTGGCCCAGCAACTTTGACAACGATCGAAACGGTGGGCCTGGGCTCACCCTACGCAAAGCCGAGCAACCCGTCGACGTCGCACAAGCGCGCGAGATTGCGCAGTCCCGGCGGCGCGCGCAGGTAGCGCAGCGCGGCGCCGTGGCCAAGCGCGCGCGCACTCCACGCGATCAGCACGGCGAGCGTCGCGCTATCCGGCGCTTCGATCGCGCCGAGGTCGATGTCCAGCGTGGTCCCGCCGCGCGGCGCCTGCGGCGTGTGCTGCAGCGCCTGCGCCGCATTCGCAAACGTGATCGCACCCGAGACGCGCAGTGTCCCGAGCGTGTCGGATTCAACGCTGAAATACGGCGCGGAACTCACTGCTTCTTGTCGTTCTGTTCGAGCGTTTCGAGTGCCTTGGCGCCCTGCGTTTCCAGCCGCGTCGTCAATGCGTCGATGTTCGACTTGGCGATCTCGGCAGCGACCTGGTTGCGATAGTTGGTCACGTACGAAATGCCCTCGATGATGACGTCGTAGGCCTTCCAGTCGCCGGCGGAGGTCTTGCGGAACGCATAGTCGACCGGCACGACCTTGCCGTCGTCGAGCACGACCTGGGTGCGCACGAGCGTGCGCTTGTCGTTCAATTCGCCCTGGAACGGCAGGACGCGCACGCGGCCTTCGGTGTACTTGAGCAGCCCTTCCGCGTAGCGGTGCGTGATCGAGTTGTACATCGCCTTGGCGAAGCGCGCGCGCTGCTCGACGGTCGCCGTGCGCGCATTCTGGCCGAGCACGAGCAGCGACGCGTAGTCGATGTCGAAGTGCGGCAGCACGATCCCGTCGATCGTCTTGAGCAACGCTTCGCGGTTCTTGCTCAGTTCGTCGCGGCGCGTCTCCATCGTCTTGGCGAGATCGTCGACCAGGTTCTGCACGACCTGGTTCGGCTGCAGGTTTTCCGCGTGCAGCGGCGCTGCCGCCACCAGGAGCAGGCAAAGCATCGAGTATACAAAGCGCATGATTGAAATCCTTGGTTGGGTTTTGGCGGCGAGCCTACTTGCCGTCGGGCTTGGCCGCCGGCTTATCGCCGGGTTTTTCGCCCGCCTTGTCGCCTGTCTTGCCGGCATCGCCACCGACCAGGTACTTGCCGATCAGCTCCTCGAGCTGCATCGAGCTTTGTGTCAGCACGACCTCGTCGCCGTTCTTGAACATGTCCGGCGAGCCGCCCGGCTGGATGGCAACGTACTGGTCGCCCAATAAACCGCTCGTGAACACGGCGGCGGCCGAGTCGTCGGGAATCTTGTCGTAGCGCTTGTCGAGCGACAGCGTGACCAGCGCATCGAGCTTGTCCGGCTCGAGCTTGATGTCGGCCACGCTGCCGACGCGCACGCCGGCAACTTTCACCGGCGCACGCAGCTTGAGCTGGCCGATGTTCGTGAAACGCGCCTTGATCGAATAGCTCTCGCCCTGCGAATAGTTCGCCAGCGACGTCGTCTGCGTCGCCAGATAGGCGAGCGCGGCGAAGCCGAGCAGGATGAACAGGCCCGTGCCGATCTGAAACGATTGTCGTTGTGCCATCGAAGTTACTCCTTACGCATTTTCCCTTCTCCCATCGGGAGAAGGTGGCGCGAAGCGCCGGATGAGGGTCCGGGCATTTATCAACGTCGATCCAGACCCGACCCTCACCCCTGCCCCTCTCCCGGCGGGAGAGGGGTTCAAGCAATCCGCACTGCATCTGTCCGCACTACATCAAAAACGCCGTCATGACGAAGTCGATCATCAACGTCGCTATCGAGGAAAACACCACGGTGCGCGTCGTCGCGTAGGCCACGCCTTCGCTGGTCGGCGCCGTCGTGTAACCCTGGAATGTCGCGATCAACGTCACGACCGCGCCGAATGCCGTGCTCTTCCACACGCCGTTGGCGACGTCGTCCCAGACATCGACGTTGGCCGTCATGTTCGACCAGAACGTGCCGTTGTCCAGGCCCAGCCAGCTGACGCCGACCAGGTGCGCGCCGAGGATGCCCAGGCCATTGAACACGCAAGCCAGGATCGGCATCGCGATGATGCCGGCGAGGAAGCGCGGCGCAACGACGAAGGCGAGCGGATCGACCGCCATCATCTCCATCGCATCGAGCTGGTCGGTCGCGCGCATCAGGCCGATCTCGGCCGTGATCGAGGTACCGGCGCGGCCGGCAAAAAGCAACGCCGTGACGACCGGCCCGAGCTCGCGGTACAGCGAAAGCGCGACGACCGTGCCGAGCGCGGCGGTTCCGCCGAAGATCGACAGCGTGTGATACAGCTGCAATCCGAGCACCATGCCGACGAACAGCCCGCAGGTCATGATGATGACCAGGCTCATCGCGCCGACAAAAAATATCTGGCGCAAGGTTTCGCGCAGGTAGCGCAGGCTGAGCGGGATCGCGCGCAGGATGCGGAACAAGAAGATTCCGCAGGCCCCTATCTGCGCCAAGCCGTTGCGCAGTGGCGACCATACCGATCGTACGGCGCTCATGGCTTGGGCTCGGAATGTGGCGCGACCGCTCGAGGATCGGGCGGCGGGGTGCGGGTGGCCGCAGCGCGGCCGGCACCGGCGAGTCCCAGCTGCGTCGCGTAATCCGGCGCCGGATAGTGGAACGGCACCGGCCCATCGGCCTCGCCGCTGAAGAACTGCCGCGTCCATGGCGTTTCGCCGCGCGCCAGCTCGTCCGGCACGCCGTGCGCGACGATCTTGCCGCCGGCGAGCAGATGGATGTGATCGGCCACGCGGCGCACCGCGGCCAGTTCGTGCGCGACCAGGATGCTGGTGATGCCGAGCGTCTGGTTCAAGGTGCGGATCAGCTTCAGGATCTGGTTCAGCGCGATCGGGTCGAGGCCGACGAACGGTTCGTCGTAGATGATCATCATTGGATCGCGCACGATCGCGCGCGCCAGCGCCACGCGGCGCACCATGCCGCCGGACAGTTCGCTCGGCATCAGGTCGGCCGCGCCGCGCAGGCCGACCGCCTGCAGTTTCGTCAGCACGATGTTGCGCAGAATCTCTTCAGGCAGCTTCAGATGCTGGCGCAATGGAAAAGCGACGTTTTCGAATACCGAATAATCGGTCAGCAGTGCCGAATTCTGGAACAGATAGCCGATCTTCTCGCGCAGGGCGAACAACGCGTCGCGGTCGATGCGGCCGACGTCCAGTCCGTCGACGAGGATCGTGCCGGCATCCGGCGCCAGCTGTCCGGTGATGTGGCGCATCAGCGTCGTCTTGCCGGTGCCGCTCGGGCCCATGATCGCCGTGATGCCGCCGAACGGGATGTCCAGGTCGACGCCGTCGAAGATCGTCTTGCCGTTCAGCACCGTGCGCAAGCCGCGGATCGTGATCAATGGATCGCGATTCTGCGTCACGTCGTTGGAACCGGGGATCGCACTCATGCTTGCGGAGACATCCGTCGTGGCGACAATCGAGGGCGCGCTACCTTACCTCATGGGCGCGCCGGCGGCATAGCGTAGCGCCGCGCGTGTTAAGCGCAGCGTCAGCGCCGCCGCCGTCGGGAATGTCGTCAGGCAGGGTGGCCTGACCCGCCGTCTTCGTTCTTGGACACGGGTGGAGAGCGATGGGCCAAGGCCCACTCTGCGAACTCCGCATAAGATCCGCTCTTGTCCGCGTAAATCCGCGTTGATCCGCGTCCAAATTGCTCTTGCTCTCCACTGCTGCCGGCAAAATTTCACGCCTCGCGCAGCAAATCCGATAGCAGTGCCGCGTAGCGCGCTTGTTGCGCCGCGCTGCGCAACTGGCGGCTGATGACGATTGCGCGCAGGTCCTGCAACGCAGTCGCGAAATCGTCGTTGACCAGCAGATAGTCGAATTCCTTGGCGTGCGAGATATCCGCGCGCGAATCGGCCAGGCGGCGGCGAATGACCTCGTCGCTGTCCGAGGCCCGCGCGCGCAGGCGGCGCTCGAGCTCGGCGCGCGACGGCGGCAGGATGAAGATGCTGACGGTGTCGGTCAGCTGCGCGCGCACCTGGCGCGCGCCCTGCCAGTCGATTTCGAGCAGCACGTCGCGGCCCTGCGCCAGGGTGCGCTCGACCGCCACGCGCGAGGTGCCCTTCAGATCGCCATGCACGACGGCGTGCTCGAAGAATTCGCCGCGCCGGATCATTTCCTCGAACACGGCGCGCGACACGAAATGGTAGTGGACGCCGTCGACCTCGTTCGGCCGCGGCAAGCGCGACGTGTACGACACCGACAGCGCAATGCCGGGCTCCTGCTCGAGCAGCGCCTTGGTCAGACTGGTTTTGCCGGCACCCGAGGGCGCGGCGACGATGTATAGCGTTCCCGGCATCCGTGAATTATACGGACTGCGGCTGGCGAATGCCGACCGCAGGCACGGCCGAAGGCGCTGCGGCGTCGCGGAAAACACACGCGATGCGGCCTTCCAGTTCGCGGCGTTTGCCGGCGTGCCACTCGCCCGGCCGCGCTGCGCACTCGTCGAACCAGGCACGCAGCTTGTGGAATTCCGCGTGCAAGTCGGATGGCATCGGCGCACGGAAGAACGAGCGCGACACGAGCGTGGCGGCGGCCCGCAACCGCACCAGCTGTGCCGACACCAGGTCGGCGGGAACAGGAAGGCCGTTGTCGCCGGCGCGGCCGACGCCGCCGACACCGAGCCGGTGGCCGGCATTGCGGATCACCGCGCAGAGGTTCACGAGGAAATCGGAAACCAGCACATGGAAGTGGCTCGGCCAGCCCAGCGACAGGCGCATGTCGTTCAGGCCGATGTGAATCTCGCTGACTCCGGGAACGCGGCACAGATCGGCAATCGCGGCCGCAGCCTCGACCGTTTCCACGAGCAGCACCGGGTGGGCACGCTGATCGACGAGGCGGATGAATCGTTCCGCGTCGGCGACGGTCTTGAAGTACGGCAGCATGATGACCTGGACGCCCGCCTCGACAAGCCGGTCGATTTCCGCGGCGGATTCGCCATGGATCGGGTTGCAGCGGACGAACAATTGCGCTCGCTGCAACGCTGGCCGCACCGCGGCCAGGTCAGTCTCGGTGTGATCCGAAATCCAGGTTGCCAGATGCTGTTGCCGTGCCGCCTTGCCGATCCGTTCCATGTCGATGCCGATGCGGTCGACGCCGGCACGATCGGCCGCGGCGGCCAACGCCGGATCGCCGGTGAACAGGGTCAGCACCAAGTCGCTGCCGTAGCTCATTGCGCCTGCCCGGGGAAACCAGCGACGACTGCTTCAAGCTGCGCGCCGGAAAGAAAGCGCTTCGCCTGCGCTTCGGCGAACGCTTCGAAATCCGCCTGCATGTCGGGATGAAAAGCGGCGACCTTCGGCGTGATCAAAAGATTCGGCGTCGTCCAGACTGGATCGTCCGCAGCCGGAACCGGATCGAGCACGTCGAGCCCCGCGCCGCCGATGGCACCACTGCGCAGTGCATCGACCAGTGCCGCCAGGTCGACGACGCCGGCGCGCGCAATATTGATCACGAGCGCGTGCCGCGGCAGGAGACCCAGTTCGCGCGCGCCGATGCAGTGGCGCGTGTCGTCATCCAGGGGCACGGCCAGCACCAGGATGTCGGTGTCCGCAAGCGCGCCGCGCCAATGGTCCGCGTCGAGCAACTCGTCGCACGCCTGAAGCATGGCATCTGTCGGCGAGCGGTCGCCGCCGCGCACGCGCAGGCCAAGACCGCGCAGCAACTTCGCGACCTGTGTTCCGACTGCTCCGAGTCCGAGCACGAGCGCCGTGCGCGGCAGCGGCAGCATCGCGGGCGGCGGGCTCCAAATGCCGCGGGCCTGGTCATGCATGGCCGGCGGCAACCGGCGCAGCAACGCCCAGGCCAGGCTGATCGCGTGATGGGCAATCGAGCGCGCGTTGAGCGGATTGCGCGACAAGACAACCCCACGATCCCGAAGCTCGCGCCACGGCAGCTGATCGAAACCCGCAGCCGTGGTCTGGACCCAGCGCAAGCGTGGCGCCTGGGGAAGCAGCTGACGCAGGAAGCGATGCCCGAACACGATCTCGGTCGAGCCGGCGCACGCGAGCGCCTCACTCTCGCTGCGGGCCACGGCGACGTTGTCAGGACCGGCAATGTCTCCGAGGCGCCGGACATGATCGGCGCTCGGCACGTAATTGCTGTACATCAGGACAATCACAGCAATCGTTCCGGACCCAGGCCGGCGCACCAGCGCCGCCACATTTCGCGCAGCCGGCCTTCCAGCGCGCGCACCAATTCGGCCGGTTGGGAGATTGCGCTTGCCTGCATCCGCTCGCGCAGGCCCGCGCGCAGCAGCGCCAGTTCGGCGGATCGACCCGACCAGTCGACTGCACATTCGACGTAGTCGTCCTCGGAGTCGGCGATGAATGCTTCGAGCCGCGCCGCGGCCATCCGTGAAGCGCCCAGTCGCTGCATCAGCGAATTTCCGGCAAGCGTCAATGTCGGCACGCCCATCCACAGCGCGAAGTTCGCGGTCGTGCCGCTCGAGAACGGCAGCGTATCGAGCAGGACGTCGACTTCGTCGTGCAGTTCGAGGTAAGCCGAAAGGTCCAGACGCGGCCGCAATTCCAGGCGCTCCTGCCCGATGCCGGCGGCGTCGAAGCGCTGCCGCAATTGCTCGGCGACACGCTGGTCCGGCAACGCGCCGACCAGAAGTCGGGACGACGGGATGCGTTTCAGCACCCTGGCCCACAGCTCCACGGTCCGTTCGCCGAGCTTGTTGACCCGGTTGAAACTGCCGAACGTGATTCTTCCGGCGCCGAGCATCGGCGGCTCGGCAACCTCGGGAAGATTGTCCGGCCGATCGAAGACCGACATGTAAGGCAGATACGCCAGGCGCTCGGTGAACAAGTCGTCGAAGCGTCCGGGCGGCGCCGCGATCGCGTCGACGAGGCGGTAGTCGATCGCGCTCAGACCCGTCGTGCCCGGATAGCCGATCCATGAAATCTGGACCGGCGCGGGCCTGCGCGCGAAGACCGGCAGCCGCCCGCCCGCGGTATGCCCGGACAAGTCGAACAATATGTCGATGCGATCGGCGCGGATGCGCGCATCCAGTTGCGCATCCGGCATTGCCGCCGCGTTCGTCCAGCGCGAGGCAAGTGCACGCAGGCGCGCGCTGGTCGCGTCTTCGGCGGGCTGCGCGTCATAGGCGATCAACTCGAATTGCGCGCGGTCCAGCGTGCGCCATACCGGTTCGAGAAACCTGGCAACCGGATGATTGCGCAGGTCGCCGGATACGAATCCCAGGCGCAGGCGCCGGTCGGGTTCGGGCGAATTGGCGTGACGCTTCCACTGCGAACGGAACGGCGCCTCGATGCGTTCGCCAAATGTCCGGTGCGCGGAGGAAATATCCTCGGGCGACCGCTGTTCGTCGTGCAGCGAGCAATACAAAGCGCCGCTGCCTGCGGCGGTCAACCCGGGCTTCAGTTCGAGCGCACGCCGATAGTGGATCGTGGCGGAGACGACGTCGCCCAGGCTGTTGAGGTAGCTGGCCAGATTGACGTGCGCATCGGCGTAGCCGGGTTCAATGGCCAGCGCACGCCGCGTCGTTGCAATCGCCCCGTCTACGTTGCCGCACAGATTCTGCTCCCGTCCGAGACTCAACAATGCCGGGCACAGGTTCGGTTGCAGGGAAATGGCGCGGAGGAAAGCGGCTTCCGCCTCGGCGTGCAGTCCGGTCGCGCTGAGCGCATTGCCTGCGTTCAAGTGGGCGACTGCCAGGTCCGGAGCCAGCCGGATCGCCTCGCGCGCGAGTCTCAGCGCTTCCCCGGGATTGCCCGATTCGAGTTCGTTGGCCGCTGCGTTGGACCAGACGCCGGCCTGGGCCGGCGCAAGCTCAAGACTCGTGCGAAACGCCCGCGCTGCGCCGGAAAAATCGGCGTGGCGCTGCAGCGCGAGCGCGAGGTTGTCCCAGATCGACCAGTCCCTCGGCGCCAGCCTGCCGGCGCGCTGCAACGCGCGCAGCGCTTCATCGATCCGGTCCTGCGCCAGCAGCGCCGCGCCGAGCAACTGCCAGACCTTGCCGGCCTTCGGGCAGGCGCCGACGAATTCGCGTGCAAGTTTTTCACTGCCCGCGAAGTCGCCGCTTCGGAACCGGCTCTGCCAGGCCGACAGCAGACCCGCCGGGAGGCTGCCGCTGCTAGCTCCGCGCAGGCTTGCGAAGGCCATGGCACGCGCTCAGCCGCGACGAACGACACCCGTGCGCCGGCAAAATATAATATAGTAAATTTATACAACCCCCTCGGGACCGCCTGCAGCCGAGCCGCCCCCGGCCCTGCTTCGTCCCCATCCCGCGGCCATTCTACTGCTGCGCGGGGAAAAATCCTCGCGGCACGAAACTGTTCACGCCGCGGCTTCGTTCAGCTTCGGGTTCGTCAGGACGTCCGCGCCGTCATTCGATGTTCTGCACCTGTTCGCGCACCTGTTCGATCAGCACTTTCAGCTCGACCGCGGCCTGGGTCGTGCGCTGGTCGACGGACTTCGAGCCGAGCGTGTTCGCTTCGCGGTTGAATTCCTGCATGAGGAAGTCCATGCGCCGGCCGACCGCGTCGGGCAGGGCCAGCACGCGCCGTGCTTCGGCGACATGCGCCGACAAGCGATCGAGTTCCTCGTCGACGTCCATGCGCGACAGTTGCAGCACGAGTTCCTGCTCGAGCCGGCCTGGTTCGGCGGCCTGGGCAACTTCGGCCAGGCGTGCGGCCAGGCGCGCGCGCAGGACGCCGCGGATGTCCGGCAGCCAGGTGCGCAC
>DATIEJ010000231.1:0-17879 GCA_035455825.1 Rhodanobacteraceae bacterium
AAGGAACGCGGAGAAATTCGAGAACGCCCTTGCCGCAGAACTGTTTTTACCCGCTTCAGTGACGCGCGCCGCCGCTGAGTCCACCACCCAGCGTGAATTGCTTTCGCTGCTGGCGGCTGTCAAGGATAGCGAAGCCGATGCTCCTCTTCGAGCATTGAAACTTGAATCACTACAACGAAAGCTCGCGTCAGATTCGGCCCTGATCGCCTTTCTGGATGGCGACACACGGGGCGCAGTGCTATGGGTTACTCGCGAGCAAGCGGACATCGTGCGTTCGTCGCAGCCGAGCGAGGTGCGGGCGCGCATCATCGAGTTGCGCGACCTCGTGCGTTCTCCCGATTCATCGTTCGCGGAGATTCAGGTTCGTGCGCAACGCCTTTCGTCTGAATTGTTCGCCGGCATGCAGGCTGTGCAGCCACCAAGGCATCTCTACGTGCTTGCCGAGGAGCCATTCAACGCGGTGCCATGGAGCGTGCTGACCTGGCCACGCGCAAAGTCGTTCCTGCTCGATACAACGACTGTGGAATACGTGCGATTCGACACAGGTGAGGACGGCAACGAGAGCTCGCTACCGAACGTTCTGCAGGTAGTCGTCGCTGCGCAAGAAGGCAATCAATCTACTCTGCCGGCATTGGTCGGAGCCGCAACGGAAGCTGCTGCGATTGGACAAGCCGTGATGAACACCGCGACACCCATACAAAGACCGGCTGCCACACGTGCGGCAGTGACCTCTGCACTGCAAGAGCCCGGCGCATGGGTGCACATTGCCGCCCACGGCATGGCGCAGCCGCAGCGCATCGGTTACGCCGGCATCTGGCTCGAACCGACTGCTGAGGAGAAGACGCCGCCATTCTTGAGCTGGATCGATGTCCTCGACTCCGGCGTGAACGCCGATCTCGTCGTGCTGAACGCGTGCCAGCTCGGCGATAGCGGCAGCGCGATCAACGGAAACCTCAGTTTCGCCGATGCGGTTTCGCGCGCCGGCGCAAAACATGTCGTCGCTTCGCTCTGGCCTGTCAGCGATGCAGCGAGTGCACTGTGGGTGCCCGCATTCTATGCGGCGATAACGACGGATCCGCATCACGACCCAGCAGAAGCATTGCGTGCTGCGCAATTGCGCCTGCGCGAGAGCCGTGCGTTTCGCCACCCGTTCTTCTGGGCCGGGATGCAGGTGATCGACCGGATGTCGATCGGGACGATGTCAGCGCACTGACAAGGGTGACGTTTTTGCGCGTTGTATATTTTAGTACTTTTGGCGTTTCACCCAGACACCACGCTCCCGACGAATCTTCATCGCGGTGACGCGCGTTGCGGAACGTGCGTGCAGGCCGCGCGTGAGCTGAGACAACCCCCACCCCCACGACACCTATTCGTGCACGGGGAATCGGTCCGATTCCAGGGAGTTGCAAGTGGCCCCGACCACGACGCCGACACGGATGTCAGCCTGGCTGGAGCAGGCGTGGCTGATCCGCTATCTGGATCGCCAGCTTGCCGGCGAGGAAGCCCAGTGGTTCGAGGCCTATGCCATGGAGCGGCGCGAGTTGCTGGCAACGATCGAGGCCGATACCCGGTTGCGCGACGCCTTGGCGGCCGCCGCATCGATACGACATACGGACATGTCCTTCGATGGCGGCGGTCGCCCGGGCGGAGCCGCTGACAACGCGCTAGCCGCAATCGAGAAATCGGGGGGCACCGGCCGAGGCGGCACCGACGCTGGCCCACTCAAGCCCGGTAACGTCAACGCGACGCCGGTTCCAATCAAGCGGATTCCGCCGCGCTCCCGATCGAACGTGCGCCAATGGCGCGCGCCTCCGACATGGCTCGCTCTCGCGGCATCACTGCTGCTCGGCATCGGCGTGGGCGCGCTCGGGCGCACGGCGCGTGGCACGGACATCGCTCCAGGCGTAATCACAAGCCCGACCCGGATCATCTACGACACGATGCGCGGCGACAGCACGCCGGCGCGCGTCGAACACGCGACCAGCCAGTCGGTTTACGTGCTGGTCGAAGTTGCCGTTCCGCTCGGCGCCGAGCACGTCACGCTCGATATCGGCGATGGCAAGGAACGAGCGCTCGATCGTTCACCGGATGGCTTCGTCACCTTTCTTGCGGACCGCAACACGCTGGCGGCGGCCGCGGATGCACATGTCAGTTACCTCGCCGGCGGGCGGACGCAGAGGCGTTCGCTTTCACTCAAATCGAAAGGGAGTTTGAAATGAAGACGGGAGTGCAAATCAGAACAGCGTTTTTCCTCGCGATCATGGGCGGCCTGGCCTGGTCGGCCGACTCGCGCGCCGACTGCATCGACACGTTTTCGTGCGCGACGCTGCGGCCGGACGCGATCGGCGACGTGTTGACGTTGCGGCCCGGCACCGACGACCTGGCGATCCGCGCCGGTCTTGATCCGCAGGACTTCCTGACGATGGAAGCCGTGCAGCTGGGATTCGTCACCGGCGAGTGCGGCGACATCAACGAGAAGAACAAGCCGGTGAGCGGCGACAAGATGACGGTGGCCGCTGTCGGCAACGGCGGATACATCCTGGCGTTGACGGCGGCCGGCGCGACGACGCCGAAACTGCAGGTGGCGCTGCAGGCGCATCACGAATCACTGAATGGCGTTGATCAGATCTACTATCTGTCGGGCAACTACGCCGGCCGCAACGACACGTACGAATTCGTCACCTACCTGCTCGACCGCTACCCGTACAGCTCGATCAATTTCCAGAAGCAGTACCGGCTCGAGGTCTTCCAGAGCAAGTGCGTCGCTCCACGGCCAGAGACACCGGGCAACATCTACACGATTCCGCCGATGCCGTCGGGTCCGATCGTGTTCGAAGGTCCGATCGGACAGGGCGGCGAGCCGCCGTGGCGGCCTTAGGAAATTCGCTTACACTGCCCGGAGACTGATCCGAATGGCGTAAACGAACTTGCGCGATTTTTTTCTGGGCGCACTGTGTCTGCTGTTTGCGGCCCGCGCCCAGGCGCAACCGAACGTGGTGCCGTTGTCGTGCGCAGCGGCACCCCAGGCGCGCTCGATCGTCCTGCCGCCGGCGGGGATGAAACTGGATTTGAAGATTGTTTCCGGACCGGCCTGGCTCGAGGTCGAGGAGAGCGGCCAGCGCATCAACGTGGCGGCTGCGTCCCAGGACGCCATCGCCATTCCTCAACCACTGCGCTTCGGCTGGCACTGGTTGCCGGTCAGCGCCGGCACGACGGTAAACGTCGAGCGCAAGGAAACGGGAAGTCGCGCACACGCGACGGTCAAAGCCACGCTGCACTGTTCGCAAGCGCCAATCGACCAGGAGCGGATTGCCTGGCTGCAACGCGCGGGCGCCATCGGCGCGGTGCTCGACAAACCGGACCAGCAGCATCTCGGCGAGACGCGGGCAGCGATCGATTCGCTCCGCGACGCCGCACCGACTCCGCGCGAACGCGCGATTGCGCTGCACTTTGCCGCGGAAGCACTCGCCGCGAACAGCCGCGGCAGCGAAGCGATCGTGGCATTCCAAGCGGCCGAGCAGGCCTGGACGCAGTTGCGCGAGCACGAGCGCGCACAGGCCGCGCACCTTGGACGGATCGAAGGACTGCGCTCGACCGACGCATACCAGGCCGTAATCGACCAGACACCCGATCCGGCGACGCTGCACGGCGCGCAAACCTACTTCTCGGCGCGCCTGGAGAATCCACGCTGCCTGTCGCTGCAGTCGCTTGGCCGGCTCGACGCAGCAGCCGCCTGCTTCGACTGGCTGCTGAAAAACTACGAGGCCCTCGGTGAGCTCGCGGACTACATCGTCGCGGCGCAGAACTACGCCGGCGTGCAGCGCGACCGCGGCGACCTGCAGGCTGCGGAAGATATCGGTTCGCGCAGCCTGGCGATGGCCAGCGGTCCCGACGCGCCGATGCTGCGCGGCCGCTTGCGCCTGATGCTGGCCGACATTGCCCTGCGTCGCGGCCAGGTTGCAAAATCCTTCACGCACGCCGAACTCGCGTTTCGCGAGTTCGATTCCGACCAGTTCGGCGTGGCGCCGTGGCGCGCGCGCAGCCTGATGCACATGGCAACCCTTTACAGCGAACTCGGCGCCAACGAGGAAGCCTATGGAGCGCTCGGCGACGCCCTGAACATCATCGCCCCGCTGAAGGCGGCAGGCGCGATGGCATTGGCGATGAATGTCTTCGCCGACATCGAGACGAACACCGGTCACGACTTGTCGGCGTTGCTGTGGCGGCGGGGCGCCGAAGACATGTATGCGCGGCTCGGCATGGCGCCCGCGTATCAGGCGACGCGCGCGACGCGCCTGATGATGCAGGCGCGCACCGGCGATACCGCCGGCGTGAAGCGCGAGCTCGCCGGCATGTCCGCGCCCGACGCGCTGCATGCGGCGCAGCCATTGCTTCTGGCCGCCGAACTGGACATTCGTGCAGGCCGGTTCGACGCGGCGCGGACGGCTCTGGATCGGGCCGGCGGTCTGCCGCTGTCGTTGCAGGATCAGATCCGCATCGCCGTGCTCGATGCCGAGCAACGTCACGGCACTGGTGATCCGGATGGCGCGCAGCGAACCCTGCTCGCGGCCGCGACCAGCGTCGATGCACTGGCACAACGAGCGGGTAACGAAGCCCTCCGTTTCGTCATTGCCCGCCAGTCCTCGGCGCTGCGCGACGCGGCATTGCGGCTGGCATTCGAGTCTTCGCGATCGATTACCGATGCGGCGACGATCCAGACCGTCTGGCAGTGGCTCGCGCCTGCCGCGAGCACGCGCTCGAATACCGCCGCGCCGCGCTCATTTCAGGCGCGCGCGGAACCATTCGACCGGGCCGTGGCGGCGGAGTTGCTGTCGCAACCCGGTCGCCCACTCCCAACGGTCGAAGTGACGGCGCAGCGGGGGCTTTTGTCGCTGCTGGCGCAGCCCGGTGATGCGGCAGGCGCGCAGTCGCGCGCGCCGGCGCCGTCGCTGAAGGCGTTGCAGCAGTGGCTCGGCGCCGATTCGGCTTTCATCGCCCTGGTCGACGCGGACACGCGCGGCGCGCTGCTCTGGGTGACGCATGACGATGCCCGGCTTGTCGACGTTGCCGCGCCGGACCTGTTGCGTTCGAGCGCGATCGCCTTGCGCGAGCTGGTGCGGTCGGCTGGTGCACCGGTCGCCGATATCCGCGCCGCAGCAAAGACGTTGTCGACGCAACTGCTCGGGGCGATCGCTGTCGCGCAACCGCCGCGGCATCTTTACGTCCTCGCCGAAGAACCGCTGAACGGCGTTGCATGGGGTGCCCTGCCGTGGCCGGGACACGACGAGCCGCTGATCGAATCGACCGCTGTGAGCCTCGTACGTCTTCCGTCCGGCGCGACGCTTGCGGAACGGTCCTCCGCGCGGATTCCGCAAAACCTGCGTGTCGTCGTTGCGGCGCAAACGAGTGAATCACCGCTGCGCCGTCTCGCCGCGGCGAGCGTCGAAGCGGACCAGATTCGCAAGGCGCTCGGCGACAACGGGTTGCACATCGACGAACGCAGCCACGCGACACCGCAGGCGCTGCTCGACCTGCTCGGCGAATCGGCTGCATGGGTGCATGTCGCGGCACACGGCACGGCACGGCCGGAGCGCATCGGCTATGCCGGCGTCTGGCTCGAAACGCCGCCGCGGGAAACAACGCCGGCGTTTCTCGGCTGGCTCGACGTGCTCGACCATGGCGTGCGCGCCGACCTCGTCGTGCTCGATGCCTGCCAGCTTGGCGACAGCGGCTCTGCGGTCAGCGGCAACCTCAGTTTCGCCGACGCGGTTTCGCGCGCCGGGGCGCGGCAGGTCGTTGCGGCGTTGTGGCCGGTCAGCGACGCCGCCTCGGCGTTGTGGGTACCTGCGTTCTATCGCGCGCTGGTCGACGATCCCTGGCACGACCCCGCTCAGGCATTGCGCGCCGCGCAACTGCGCCTGCGCGATACGCGCGCGTTCGTGCACCCGTTCTTCTGGGCAGGAATGCAGACGATCGAGCGACTGCCGCTCGCGCCAGAACAAGCTGCAGCCCGAGCGGCTGCGCACTGAGGCGACGCGATCGGCCACCGCTTACGCACGTGTCTTCAGGCGTGGAACGGCGTAGTCGAGGAACGCGCGCAGCTTGAGCGGCAGGCGTCCCTGGCTCGGATACACCAGACTCACGGGCCACTCCGCAGGTTCGAATTCCTGCAGGACGATTTCGAGTGCACCGGTGCGCACCGCATCGGCAACCTGGTACGACAGCACGCGCGTGATGCCGGCGCCGGCGATCGCAGCGGCGATGGCAGCCTCCGCCGTGCTGACGACGAGACGGGAATGAATCGCCGCCGACACGACCGACTTTCCACTCGAAAAATTCCAGGTGTCCGCCGACATCAATCCTTCGAACGTCACGCAGTCATGCGCTGTCAGCTCGTCCGGATGCGCGGGCCTTCCGCGCGCGGATAGATATCCGGCGCTGGCGCAGACGACCGGGTGAACCGAGCCGACGCGCGTCGCGATCAGACTGCTGTCCGGCAGGTCGCCGATGCGCACGGCCAGGTCGACGGGCTCCTCGAACAGATTGACCATGCGGTCGCCTAGCTGCAGGCGAATGTCGACGTCCGGATATGCACGCAGAAACTCGGTGACGACCGGCAGCACGTGCAGGCGGCCGTAGACGATAGGCGCGGTGATGACGAGATCGCCCTTGGGCGCACTGTATTCGCCGGCGGCGGCGCGTTCGGCTTCCTCGACGTCGTTGAGAATCCGCTTGCACGCTTCGACGTAAGCGCGGCCGCTGTCGGTCAACGTGAGGCGCCGCGTCGAGCGGTGCAGCAGCCGCGCTTTCAGGTGCGCCTCGAGTTCGGACACCTTGCGGCTCACCGTCGGCAACGGCATCCCGAGCTTGCGCCCCGCTCCGGAAAGGCTGCCCGTTTCCACGGCCGCCAGCAGTACGGACATTGCTTCGATTCGGTCCACGATTCTTCCATAAAGTGGAATGATACTTACATATTATGCTATCTAGTTTCCAATATCGATAGTAATTAATCTCTCGCCTCTCGGGCCATTCCGGCCTGTTCGCAGGAGATCAAAGAAAATGTCGCGTATTCCGACCCCAGCAACGATCGAAGCCGCTCCCGCCGCCTCATGGGCGATGCTCGCGGCCGTCAAGCAGCAGCTCGGCGTGGCGCCGAACCTGTTTCGCATGGTCGGCAACAGTCCGGCGGCGCTCGAAGGCTATCTCGGCATGTTCGGCGCACTCGGCAAAGGTGCGCTGCCGGCGCCGACACGCGAGCGCATTGCGCTGGCGGTCGCCGAAATCAACGCCTGCGGCTATTGCCTGTCGGCACATACCTACCTCGGCAAGAACCTGGCGAAGCTCGACGATGCCGAAATGGCCGCGAACCGCAGCGGCGCCTCGAACGATCCGAAAGCCGACGCCGCCGTTCGCTTCGCCGCGAAAGTCGTGCGCGAACGCGGTCACATCAGCCAACGGGACTTCGATGCAGTCAAGGCGGCCGGCTACGACGACGCCCAGATCATCGAGATCGTGCAGCACGTCGCGCTCAACACCTGGACGAACTACATCAACGCGATCGCTGAAACGGAGATAGACTTTCCTGTCGTCGCCGCGCGCAAGGCTGCCTGAAAACAGCCTGGGTCTCGAAAGCGGTGAGTCGGCGGCGCACACTGCGTCGCGGACGTCGCATCAACTTGTCAAGCGAGGGCAATTCCATGAGCCGTCCACCACTACCTCCGTTCACACTCGAAACCGCGACGCAGAAAGTGCGTATGGCCGAGGATGCGTGGAACACACGCGATCCGGAGCGCGTTGCGCTCGCCTATACCGAAGACAGCCGCTGGCGCAATCGCGCCGAGTTCCTTCAGGGTCGCCCGGCGATCGTGGCGTTCCTCACGCGCAAATGGGCGCGCGAGCTCGACTACCGCCTGATCAAGGAGATCTGGGGTTGCCGCGAGAACCGCATCGCCGTGCGCTTCGCCTACGAATGCCACGACGACAGCGGAAACTGGTTCCGCAGCTACGGCAACGAGAACTGGGAGTTCGACGAGCATGGCCTGATGCGCGTGCGCCACGCCAGCATCAATGATTTGCCGATCAAGGAAGCCGACCGCAAGTACCACTGGCCGCTCGGGCGCAGACCGGACGATCACCCGTCATTGAGCGACCTCGGTTTCTAGAGAGAAAAACCTTGACGCGGATCAACGCGGATTAACACGGATAGAGCAGTCAAATTGATTGGTTCGGATTTGGCTCTTATCCGTGTAAATCCGCGCAATCCGCGTCCCAAGGCTTTATGGCTCTAAATCCTCTTCTCGACCTTGATCGCTCGATCTTCACCCCGCGTGGTCGAAAAGTGCGGCGGCTGATCGCGCGCAACGATGCTGCTCGCGGTCAGGTCGGCGCTGACGTTGCCGACTGTCGCGAACACGTCGGGAATCGTATCGACCGCCAGCAGCAGTCCGAGCGGTTCGAGCGGAAGACCCATGGCCGACGTGACCGGCATCGTCGCGGCCATGAAACTGACCTGTCCCGGCAAGCCGACCGCGCCGAGACTCAGCACGACCGCGAGTGCAGCCGCGACTGCCAGATGCGCGGCGGACACGTCGATACCGTAGATCCACGCGACGAACGCGGCCACGCCGAGGTATTGCATCGGACTCGTGATGCGGAACAACGAAACGGCCATCGGCAGAACCAGTGCCGCGACGGCGGGGGGATGACCCAGGCGCGTGCGCGCGCTTTCGACCATCGCCGGCAGCGATGCGAGTGACGACTGCGTGCTCGCGGCGACAATCTGCGCCGGGAGGATGCCGGCGGCGAAGCGCCGCAGCCGTTCGCCGCCGAACACGACGGCAACGGGATACAGCATCAGCGTAACCGCGATGTACATCGAACACTGCAAGGCGATGTACCAGCCGAGCGCGCTGATGACTCCGGATCCGGCGCGCGCGCAGACCGCGAGCACGAGCGCGAACACGCCGACCGGGGCGACCCAGAGCACCCAGCGCACGATCACGATCATCGTGTCGGCGATCGTCTGGAAGAATTCGACCATGCGCGCGCGGCGCGCGGACTCCAGACGCGTCAGCGCGAAGCCGAAGAACAGCGCGAACACGACCAGCGGCAGCATGGCGCTTTGCGCCGCGGCTGCGATCGCGTTGCTCGGAATAACCGTGGCGAACCAGTCGGCGAATCCCACCGGCGTCGCCGCGCCGGCGTCGGCCGGAATCGTCGCGCGCAGCTTGTCGATCAGTACCGGGTCGCGCGGCAGCAACGACAGCAGCAACGGCGCGACGATGGCCATGAACGCGGCGCCGGCGCTCAGCAGCAGCGCGAACACGACGATCGCGCGGCGCGCGGTGCGTCCGGATGCCGCCGCGTCGTTCGCCGCGCTGACGCCGACGACGATCAGCGCGAATACGAGAGGCACGACCGTCATCTGCAAGGCGTTGAGCCAGAGCCGGCCAATCGGCTGGGCGATGCCGGCGGCCTGGGCCGCCAGCCCGGAGTCGAACCACGCCAGCAGTATGCCGGCGAGTGCGCCGGCGATCAGTCCAGTCAATATGCGGGTGGTGTTCGACATGTGGTTGCTAATGGACCATATCGTTTGAATGGCTGGGTTGGCGATTTCGCACTGTCCGCCCCCTTCCGGCTGCCGCCACCTTCCCCCGCAAGCGGGGGAAGGATTGCAGATTGACGCCTCGCGCTTTTCCTTCCCCTGCGAAGCGGGGGAAGGTGCCGAAGGCGGATGGGGGCGATCGTGGATCGAGACTCAAAGGTTGCTGAAGAATATCTCACGGTGGATTTGTGGACTTATCGCGCCGGCGGTAAATCAGGCAGGCCCCACGCCGATTTCAGCCGCGCGTACTCCTTCTGCGGCAACAGCACGAACACCGGATAATCCTCCGGCCGCAACCAGGCGACCAGCGCCTGCATGACCGGCTCGGCCATCGCCGTGCAGCCGGCAGTCGTCGAATCGGGCGCCTTCCACAGGTGCGCGAAGATGCAGCTGCCGGCGCCAGCGGTACCGCGCGGATTGTGTTCGATGACGAAGCCGAGCTTGTAGGCCTGGTCGCCGCCGGAATGCAGGTCGCGGCGCATCGGCTCGGTCGAGCCTGCAACGGCGGCGGCGCCGACCTTGCCTGCATCGACGATGCGGTTGTAGAGCGGCGAGCCGTCGACGTCGATGCAGTAGTCATTGGCGGTCAGCGCTGCATACGGCCACTGCGTGGCGGCCGATTCGGCATAGCCGAACGCAGTGCCGATCCCGAACATGCCGGCCGGACTGCGCCCGTCCCCTTCGTGCTTCTGCGGCCCTTCCTGCGCTGGATGCAGACCTTTGCCCCACGCCGCGCCCGCGCGGCCGATCACGACAGGCACCGCGGCGCCGTCGCCGTGCCATCCCTGCGGCGTGCGCGTGAATGTCCGCAGCGTTGCCTGCGTCGAATTCCAATCCGGGGTCGTGACGAGCACGAGCTGACGCGCGTCGGCCGGCATGACTCTCGCCTTTTCGGATGCCGACTGCACCGATGACAGCGACATCGCGACGGTCGCGATGAGCAGCACCCATCCAGGCAGGGCGCGAAGCCACCGGGTGCGCCTGCTGCGAACCGGTTGCATCACGGATTGAGCATGTTGTGGATGCGCTCGTAGTTCGCGACGAGCTTGTCGAGCCGGCCTTTGCCGTTCTCGCACAACAACACGAAGATCATGTCGAGCAGGTGGCGCAAGGCGGACTGGTACAGCAGCGGCTCGATGTGGACGCGCTCGTCGTGCGCCGACACGAGCAGCGACTGGTCCGCGTGCGCGCGCAGCGGATTGGCGCTGTGCCGCGTCACCGAGATCACCTTGCCGCGGCGCTCGCTGAATTGCCGGCTGATCTGGCTCAACGCAGGCTGCGTGCCGTGCTCGGAAAACACCAGCAGCACGTCGTTCGCGGCCGCGGCGGCGATGCTGGCAGTCATCAGCACGGCATCGAAATGATGCACGGTCAGCACGTCGAGCAGCGACAGGCGCATCGCGAACGCGCGCGCCGGAATGCCGTCTTCGCCGAGGCCGATGACGAATACCTTCCCGGCCTTGCCGATCAACGCGGCAATCGCGTCTAGCGTGCCCGGCGGGTTGATCAGCCGCGTTTCCTGTTCGGCCTGCGCCTTGCTGTACCAGAGGCTTTCGGCGAGCGCGGCGTGCGGATCGCGGCGCGCCGGCTCGGCGCTGCCGTTGCTGTCACCGCCGTCGCCGCGCGCGAGCGAGTCGCCGATCGAATATTTCAGGTCCGGATAGCCCTTGAAGCCGAGCTTCTGGCTGAACTTGACGACACTGGACTGGCTGATCTTCAGCGCGTTGGCCAGTTGCTGGGACGAATAGTCGCGCAGCAGATGCGCGTTCTCGACGATGAAGTCGGCGATGCGCCGCTCGATCGCGGACATCTGGTCGCGTTCCGCGCGGATTTTCAGCAGCGGCAGCATTGCTTACGTCGACGTGCTCATGCGATCGGTTCCAGTCCGCGGATTTCACGGATGCCCAGGCCGGGTGCGTCGGTCACCGTGATCTCCGATTCGTTGAAGATCACGCCGCCGTCGACCGGATTGAACGCGCAAAGCGACGGTCCGTCCAGATCGACCTTGGTAATGACATTCGCCTTCGCCACCGCCACGTGCACGGCCGCGGCGACGCTGATGCTGGTCTCGAGCATGCAGCCTATCATGCACTCGACCTGGTACATCGCGGCGATGTCGGCGATGCGGATCGCGTTGGAGATTCCGCCGGTCTTCATCAGCTTGATGTTGATGATGTCGGCCGCGCGCATGCGGATCAGTTCGACGACCTCGGTCGGGCCGAACACGCTTTCGTCGGCCATGATCGGCGTGTGCACGCGTTCGGTGACGTATTTCATGCCGTCCAGGTCCTGCGCCTTGACCGGCTGCTCGACGAGTTCGAGGCGCACGCCGGCGTCCTCGAGGTTCTGCAATGCGTACACCGCCTGTTTGGCCGTCCAGCCCTGATTCGCGTCGAGGCGCAGCAGCGCGCGGCCTTCGACCGCCGCGTAGATTGCCTTGACGCGCTCGATGTCGACGCCGATGTCCTTGCCGACCTTGATCTTCAGCGAGTCGAACCCCCGGTTCACCGCGTCGATCGAGTCGGCGACCATCTTGTCGATCGTGTCGACGCTGATCGTGATGTCGGTCGTGATGACCGGATCGCCGCCGCCGAGCAGGCGGTACAGCGGTGCGTTGTACAGCTGTCCCCACAGGTCGTAGATCGCGATCTCGACCGCCGCCTTGGCGCTCGAATTCTTCTCCATCGCGCCCTGGATCACCTGGGTGATGTGATTGAGGTCGGCGATTTCCATGCCCAGCAGCCGCGGCGAAATGTAGTTGCGGATCGCCTCGACGATCGAACCGTGCGTGTCGCCGGTGATCACGGCGGTGGCCGGCGCTTCGCCGTAGCCGACGTGGCCGGTGTCGGTGTTGACCATGACGACGATGTCTTCGACCGCATCGACGGTGCGCAACGCCGTCTTGAACGGCGTCTTGAGCGGCACGCGCAACAAGCCGAAGCGGATATCGGTGATTTTCATGGTTTGGCTGATGCTTCCGTGTCGGTAGCGGGACGAATCCGCACGATGCTGGTCATGCGGTCGACGTAGGTCTTGTCATTGCCGTACAGCAGCGGCGTCAATGGCGACACCGATACCGCATTGAGATCCACGCGAACGCGCGAACCGTCGTCGCGCTTGTAGCTCAGGCCGGTCGTATCGTGGATCACGTACGGCTCGCCGTCGACGGCGCCGATCGCCATCATGACGTGGCCGGGAATATAGACCAGGTCGCCGACTTGCAGCGCGCGCACGGCGGCAAGTCGCGCGGCGCGATCGTCCTGGTCGCCAAAGAGGCGGTGATTCAGGCCCGGGCTCACGGCCTGGTCGCGCGTGTTGCGCGGCATCTGCACGCCCATGCTGCGGTAGACATCGGAAACGAAGCCGCTGCAGTCGCGTGCATTGTACGAGTGACCCCAGCCATAGCGTTCGCCGAGGAACTTGAATGCCTGGCGCAGGATGTTCGCGCGCGTCAACGGCAGGTAGTCGCCTTGCGTGTCGGCAGTCTTCGGCAGCAGTGCCGGAACGATCTTCAGCGTGCCATCGTCGGTGCGCAATGGCAACTCGATGACGTGCGCCGTGTACGGATGCTGGCCGTCAACGGATTTTTCCGCGGACCAGTCCGTTTCGAGCGGGACGCGCACGCCCATGTCGAGTTGCAACTGCGAGATCGCGGGCTGCGTGGGCGAGTACACCGTCATGACGGTGGCGCCCGTGACGACGCGATACGGCTTGGCATCGGCATAGCCGAACACCTGCGCAGCCGGGCCCTCGGCCAGGAACCTGCTCTCGACCCACGCGGCATAGCGCGGGCTGACGACGAAGCGCCATTTGCCGTCGCGGCTCGCGTGCACGATGACGACCGGCGTGCCGGGAAACAGCGCGCTTTCCTGGAAGCGATCGATATTCGCGTTGTTGCGCTCGCTGAATGCGCGCATGGTCGTCGGGAATGTGCGCAGGTCGGCGCGGTGCACGACGAGCGCGTAGCGCGCCTGAGTCTGCTCGGCGACCGAGCCGATGTCGACGTTCGCGATCAGCGCATCGATCGCGGCGCTGCCCAGTTCGGCGTTGTCGGCGTCGTACATCGGTTTCGACGGACGCTCGGACATGGCGTTGATCCAGTCCGTGACCTGCTTGCGCGGCAGCGTCGCGGGCAATGCCTGCAGGTCATGCAGCGTCGGGTCTTTCTCCACGAGCGCGGCGTTTTCGGCGGCGATCGCCTTGTCGTCGAGCACGATGTGGTCGGCGTCGTCCAGGCGCCTGATCCAGAAATCGGGCGCCAGCATCGCGTCGTCGACGCCGATGACGCCCGAGGGCGGCACGTGCAACGCGGCGCCGTCGCGCGCGCAGACCGACGCGCTGCCGAGCGTGAGTGCCAATGCTGATATGGCAGGAACGAATCGTCGCATCGCCGTCATGTGATCCCCAAGCCCAACCCCGCAACCGCGGTCACGCACATGGACGCTAACACGCACCCTTCGGCCGGAATTATGGGAAGGATTACGTCTTCAAAGAATAGATGATTCTCAAATAATATACCAGAAGCATAAATTATTGACGAGCGTATGCCGGCGTGTTACACAGCACGGCGAGAGTGGTTCGACCAACCGGGGAACTCTGCACCATGGTATTAGCAATGGCACCGATGGCCGCCATGCTCCGGTTCGTCCGGAGCGCGCGCGTCGGTGCGATCGCGCTGGCGCTGCTGCTCCCGGCGACCGCCTGCTTCGGCGACACGGCATCCGCTACGGGTGTCGAAGCGCACGTCGCCGCGCAGATCGACGCCGGCCAGTTCGCCTCCGCGGAGGCGCAGATTGGCAAGGTCCTGGCCCAGCCGGCTGCCGACGCAAAATTGCGCGAGTCGCTCGAATTCCAGCGCGAACGCATGCGCCGCATCCTGCTCGACTTCACCCTGAGCGAAGACGACGTCAAGGCGCGCCTGCGCAAACAGATTCCGGACCTGCGCGACGACGAGTTCGCGAAGTGGGACAGCGACGGCCTGTTCGAGCGCCGCGTCATCGATGGCCGCGTGCTCTATTTCTCGCGCTCGCCATCGAACCTGTTTCGCCTGAGCCGCGAAGCGCTCGCGCGGCGCAAGGAACAGACGCCGCTCGTCAATAGCCCGCTGGAATCGCCGAATCCGCACCACCGCGAGGTCGTCGATGCGGCTCTTGCCAGCCACAAGAGCAGCGTCGCGCCACGCCGCCTGCAAGTGACGCAATCGTTGACGGTGCACGCCGATGCCGTGCCGGCCGGTGAAAACGTGCGCGCCTGGATTCCTTATCCGCGCGCGTTGCCGGGCCAGCAGGAGGACATCCGCTTCGTTTCCAGCGAGCCGGCGCAGCACGCGATCGCCCCGGAATCCACGTTGCAGCGTACCGTACTCGTCGAAAAGCGCGCCGAAGCCGGCAAGGCAACGAAGTTTTCGATCACCTACGAACTGACCGTCTACGCGCAATACCATGCGGTCGACGGCGCGAAGGCGGTGCCGGCGACGATCACGCCCGAACTCGCGCCGTTCGTTGCCGAGAGGGCGCCGCACATCGTCTTCACCGAACCGCTGCGCCTGTTCTCGCGGCAAGTCGTCGGCGACGAAAAAAATCCGTGGCGCATCGCGCAGAAACTCTATGCCGCGGTCGACCAGGTTCCATGGGCCGGCGCGCTCGAGTACTCGACGATCAGCAACATCAGCGAATACGCGCTACGCGCCGGCCACGCCGACTGCGGCCAGCAGACGCTGTTGCTGATGACCTTGCTGCGCATGAACGGCATTCCGACGCGCTGGCAGTCCGGAATGATCTATTCGGACACGACCTACAACAACCTGCACGACTGGGGCTGGCTGTATATCGCGCCGTTCGGCTGGTTGCCGATGGATGTCACGTTCGGGCGTTTGAACGATCCCGATCCGGCCATCGCGAATTTCTATCTCGGCGGGCTCGACGCTTATCGCATTGCGTTCAACGACGACTTCAGCCGCGAGTTCGTGCCGGCGAAGAAATTCTTCCGTTCCGAGACCGTCGATCTGCAGCGCGGCGAAGCCGAGTGGACCGGCGGCAACCTGTACTTCAATCAGTGGGATTACGACTTCGAATGGAAATTCCTGCCCGCCTCGCGGGCGGCAGGCGGCAAGTAGCACGCGGTTTCTTCAGCACCCGATTTCATCATCACGCAACTCACACTTACAAAATCGACGGGGAGAGCGGACATGGGCAACAACAGGCGGAAATGGCAAAAGCGCGCGCTGTGCGTGGCAATGGGCATGAGTCTTTCGCTGCTGGCGCTGTCGTCGGCGCAAGCGCAGAGCGACGACGGCTCCGTGGTCGGCCGCACGACGGCTGGCGCGACGGTGACCGTGACCAGCCCGGCGACCGGGCTGACGCGCAGCGTGACCGCCGATGCCAAGGGCAACTACCGCTTTCCGTTCCTTCCGGTCGGACAGTACAGCCTCGAAGCGAGCAAGGATGGAGCGCGCGTCGGCGCACCCGTGGATGTCGTCGTCAGTCTGGGCAGTGCCACGACGGTGAACGTCGGCGCCGACGCGACCGCACTCGAGGGCATTACGGTCACCGCGACCGCCGCCTCGAGCGTCGATTTCACCTCGACCGAGGTCACGACGAATATTACGCGCGAAGAACTGAAACGCCTGCCGGTCGAACAGAACGTCGCCGCTGTCGCGACGCTCGCGCCGGGCGTGAACAAGGGCACCGCGGGATTCGGCGGCCTGACCTTCGGCGGTTCGTCGATCGCGGAGAACTCGTACTACATCAACGGGCTCAACGTCACCGACTTCTACAACCGCAACGGCTTCTCCGAAGCGCCGTTCGCGTTCTACCAGGAATTCCAGGTCAAGACCGGCGGTTACTCGGTCGAGTTCGGCCGCAGCACCGGCGGCGTCGTCAATGCCGTGACGCGTTCCGGTTCGAATGAATTCCACTACGGCGCCGAACTCACGACTGAACCCGAGGCGTGGGAGTCATCCGGCCGCAACGCCTACAACGCCGACGGCACGCTGAACGTCGCCAACAGCCAGGACCGCAATCCGTTGACGAAGCTCAACGTGTTCGCGTCCGGCGCGGTGATCCAGGACAAGCTGTTCTTCTTCCTGATGTACGAAGGACGCGACAACAAGCCGCACAACACCGACGACGCCGGCGAACGCATCACCTACAACAAGTCGGACAGCGGCTTCTGGGGCGCCAAGATCGACTGGCACATCAACGACAGCAACCTGCTCGAGCTGACCTCGTTCTCGGACAAGAACAACCGCACCGGCCAGGTCTACGAGTACGACTTCGCCAGCGCTTCGAAGGGAGCGAACACCGATACGGTGTACGCCGATACCGGCGGCCGCAGCACGGCGCTGACGTATACCTCATACCTCACCAGCGACCTGTCGATGAAGCTGCTTTACGGCGAAAACGACCACACGACGTTCAACCGCGCGCTCAGCGACATCGAGTGCAATCCGGTCGCGCGCACCAATCCGGTGCCTTCGCCCGGCGTCGCGCTCGGCTGCACCAGCAACCTGACGGTGGTCCAGCGCGAAGACGACCGGACCGCGACGCGCGCGGATTTCGAATGGAAGCTCGGCGACCACCTCGTGCGCTTCGGCTACGACCACGAAGACAACGACTCGGACTACAACCAGTTCTACCCGGGCCCGGGCGGCGTCCGCTTCAACGTCAATCCGACCAGCCCCGGCGCGACCCTGGCCAACGGCGGCATCGTGCCTGCGGGCTACACCGCCTATGTGCGCCAGCGCCAGGTTTCGACGTTCGGCAACTTCAGCACGATCGAGCAGGCGTTTTACCTCGAGGACAACTGGCAGATCTCGCCGACGTTCCTGTTGAACGCGGGCCTGCGCCTGGATGCATTCGACAACAAGGACGCCGAAGGCCGCAGCTACATCAAGACCGACAACATGCTGGCGCCGCGCGCCGGATTCACCTGGGACATGACCGGTGAAGGCAGGGTCAAGCTATTCGGCAATGCCGGCCGCTACTTCCTGCCGGTCGCCAACGTCATCAACATCAAACAGGGCGGCGCGTTCCTCGACCGACGCACGTTCTTCGGCTTCAATGGCTGGGACATCAAGCAGCGCAACGGCGTCGACTACGCGGTTCCGATCCTCGGTCCGCAGATCGGCGCGGTGGACGAGTCCCAGGGCGACGGCACGGTCGGCGACCTGCGCTCGGAAGTCGATCATCACATCGACCCGGTCTACCAGGACGAATTCATCCTCGGCTTCCAGCAGTTGTTCGGCAGCGATGGCTGGTCGTGGGGCGTCAGCGAC
>DATIEJ010000232.1:0-7414 GCA_035455825.1 Rhodanobacteraceae bacterium
CCTCCGCGCAGCGGGGGAAGGTGCCCGGAGGGCGGAAGGGGGCGCTCTTCAGCTCTCAGCCCTCGGCTCTCAGCCCTTGCCGTCATAGCGTTCTCGCCACTTCGATGCGTTCATAGCACTCGATCTGGTCGCCCGGCTTGACGTCGTTGTACTGCTTGACGCCGATGCCGCACTCCATGCCGTTGCGCACTTCGTCGACGTTTTCCTTGAAGCGGCGCAGCGATTCGAGTTCGCCCTGGAAGATCACGGTGTTGTCGCGCAGCACGCGGATCGGCTTGTGCCGCTTGACGACGCCCTCGATGACCATGCAGCCGGCGATCGCGCCGAACTTCGACGAGCGGAACACGTCGCGTACCTGTGCGGTGCCGATGATCTCCTCGCGGATTTCGGTGCCGAGCAACCCGGTCGCGGCCTGCTTCACCTGGTCGATCACGTCATAGATGATCGAGAAGTAGCGCAGGTCGACGTCGCTGTCGGAGATCACCTTGCGCGCCGACGCATCGGCACGCACGTTGAAGCCGATCAGGATCGCCTTCGACGCGGCGGCGAGCGTGGCATCGGACTCGGTAATGCCGCCGACGCCGGATCCGATCACGTTGACCTTGATCTGATCGGTGCCGATCGCGGTCAGCGAATCGCGCAGAGCTTCGACCGAACCTTGCACGTCGGCCTTGACGACGAGGTTGAGCTGGCGCTGGCCGTCGGTCTGGCCCATTGTCGAAATGACGTCTTCCATGCTGCGCATCGCGGTCTTGCCCAGGCGCGTTTCGCGGCGCTTGGCTTGGCGTTCCGAAGCCACCTGCTTGGCCAGGCGTTCGTCCTGCACGACGACGAAATCGTCGCCGGCGTCAGGCACGGCCGAAAGACCGAGGATCTGGACCGGTATCGATGGGCCGGCGCTGTCGACCTGGCGTCCGCCTTCGTCGATGATCGCGCGCACGCGGCCGTACTCGATGCCGCAGACGACGAAGTCGCCCTTCTTCAACGTGCCCTGCTGCACGAGCACCGTCGCGACCGGACCGCGGCCCTTGTCGAGGCTCGATTCGACGACGACGCCGTTGGCGAGGCCGTCCTTGACCGCGCGCAGGTCCATCAATTCGGCCTGCAGGAGGATCGCATCGAGCAGGTTGTCGACACCGTCGCCGGTCTTTGCCGACACCGGCACGAATTGCACGTCGCCGCCCCACTCTTCCGGCACGACTTCATGCTGCACGAGACCCTGCTTGACGTTGTCGGGATTCGCTTCGGTCTTGTCCATCTTGTTCATCGCGACGATCAGCGGCACCTTCGCCGCGCGCGCATGCTGCACCGCTTCGATCGTCTGCGGCATGACGCCGTCGTCGGCCGCCACGACCAGCACGACGATGTCGGTCAGTCGCGCGCCGCGCGCGCGCATCGACGTGAACGCCGCATGGCCCGGCGTGTCGAGGAACGAGATCACGCCCTTGTCCGTCTTCACGTGATACGCGCCGATGTGCTGGGTAATGCCACCGGCTTCGCCAGCTGCCACCTTCGTGCGGCGGATGTAGTCGAGCAGCGAGGTCTTGCCGTGGTCGACGTGGCCCATGATCGTGACGACCGGAGGCCGGGGTTCCTTGTCGCCCTGCACTTCGACTTTGGCCAGCGCCGTTTCGGCGTTCTTCTCGCTCGCTTCGACCGCCTTGTGGCCGAATTCCTCGATGACGAGCACCGCGGTGTCGTGATCTATGACTTGATTGATTGTCGCCATTACGCCCATCTTGAAGAGAACCTTGACGACTTCCGCACCCTTGACCGCCATCTTCTGCGCAAGGTCGGACACGAGGATCGACTCACCGACCGGAATGTCGCGCACCTGCGGTCCGACCGGCTTGGAAAAGCCGTGTGGTCCGCCGCTCGGTGAGCGCGCCGGCTCGATCTGCTTGCGCGGGCGTTTCTTGATTGCGCCACGGCGCGCGTGGCCGGCATCGGACAGGTGCAACTCGGCGCCGAAGTAACGCGCGGCGGCGCCATCGGTTTCGTCGACTTCCGTCGGCATCTGGTGCGAGCCGTGCTTGGCCTTCGCATGACGATGCGGCGTCTCCTCGACCGGCGCAGTGCGCGCCCGGCCCGGGGCACGAGGTTCGGCAGCCGGCTTGCGCACGGCCGGACGCTCTTCCTTGGCAGCAGGCTTGTCGGCGCCCGGCGCCGCGGCCGGCGCGCTGGTCTGCCTGGCCTCGGCTTCGGCGCGCTGGCGCGCCTCTTCGGCCGCGCGCTTGGCCTCTTCGGCGGCGCGCAGCTTGGCTTCTTCTTCCTGGCGGCGGCGTTCCTGGTCCTGGCGCGCGCTCTCCTCGGACTCGCGCTTGAGCTGCGACTCCTGCAGCTTGCGCAGCGCGTCCTCGCGCTCCGGATCCATGTCCGTGCCGTCGGGCATCGTGCTGCGTTTTACATAAGTGCGCTTTTGCCGCACCTCGACGTTGACGGTCTTGCCGCGGGCGGCGCCCTGGTTCACGGTCAGTTCGCTGACGGTGCGGCGCTTGAGCGTGACCTGGCGCGGCGCGTTGTCCGCCGCGTCCTTCTCGGTCTTGCCGTGCGTGCGGCGCAGGAAGCCGAGCAGCTTGACCTTCTCGGTGCTCGAAACGACCTGTTCCGGGCTGGAGAATTTCATCCCGGCCTCGGCAAGCTGGGTGATCAGCTTGTCGACGCCCATGCCGAGCACGCCGGCCAGTTGTTTGATGGTTACGTCCGACATTGTTCTTTGGACTCCTCGCCCCGTGCTCGCAGCCTTCTCAGGCTGCCTTCGCTTCGCGCGCCGCCATGATCAAACCCGCAGCGCGGGATTCGTCCATGCCGTCGATAGCAAGCTCCATCAATTCATCGGTCGCCAGGTCCGCGAGGTTCTCGCTCGTGACGATCTTGTGCTGCGCCAGCGAAAACGCCGTCGCCTCGTCCATGCCCGGCAGTGCGAGCAGATCCTCGGCCGGCTGGTGCTCGTCGATGTCTTCCTCGACGGCCAGCGCTTCGGTCAGCAGCGCATCGCGCGCACGCGCGCGCAGTTCCTCGACGATGTCCTCGTCGAAGCCTTCGATCGCGAGCAACTCGGCGGTCGGCACGTAGGCGATTTCCTCGACCGTCGTAAACCCTTCCTGCACGAGGATCGCGGAAATCTCCGCGTCGACCTCGAGCTTTTCCTGGAACAGCGCGCGGGCGGTTTCCTGCTCGGCTTCCGACTTCGCGGCAACCTGGTCCTGGGTCATGACGTTGAGCTGCCAGCCCGACAGCTTGCTCGCCAGGCGCACGTTCTGGCCGCCGCGGCCGATTGCCTGCGACAGCTTGTCTTCGGCCACCGCGATGTCCATCGAGTGCTTTTCTTCGTCGACGATGATCGACTGCACTTCGGCCGGCGCCATCGCATTGATCACGAACTGGGCCGGATTGTCGTTCCACAGCACGATGTCGATGCGCTCGCCATTCAACTCGTTCGACACGGCCTGCACGCGCGAACCGCGCATGCCGATGCACGCGCCGATCGGATCGGTGCGGCTGTCATGCGCGACCACCGCGATCTTCGCGCGGTCGCCGGCGTCACGCGCGGCGCCCTTGATCTCGACCAGGCCCTGGCCGACTTCCGGAACTTCGATGCGGAACAGTTCGATCATGAATTCCGGCGCCGTGCGCGACACGAACAACTGCGGACCGCGCTGCTCGGCGCGCACTTCGTACAGATACCCGCGCACGCGGTCGCCGGCACGCACTGCCTCGCGCGGGATCGCGCGATCACGCGGGATGTACGCTTCCGCGTTGCCGCCGAGATCCAGGTACACGCTACCGCGCTCGACGCGCTTGACGACGCCGGTGACGAGTTCGCCGACGCGATCCTTGTAGGCCTCGACGACCTGGGCGCGCTCAGCCTCGCGCACGCGCTGCACGATGACCTGCTTCGCGGCCTGCGCCGCGATGCGGCCGAATTCGGGATTCTCGATCGGCTCTTCGATGAATTCGCCGACCTGGATCTCGGCCTTGACATCGACGGCATCCATCATTCGGATCTGTCGGTCCGGCGATTCCATGACGACATCGTCGGCCACGACTTCCCAGCGGCGGAAGGTCTCGTATTCGCCGGAATGCTTGTCGATGCTGACGCGCGCCGCGATGTCCTGATCGGGATAGCGCTTCTTCGCCGCGGAGGCGAGCGCAGCTTCCATCGCGTCGAAGATGACGTCTTTTTCGACGCCCTTCTCGTTGGCAACCGCGTCAACAACCAGTAATAGTTCTTTGCTCATTTTTGCATCTCTTTCAGTTTTTCCTTCCCGCGCATGCGGGGGAAGGTGCCGAAGGCGGACGGGGGCGACCGATGAAACAGGCTTCCCTCATCCCAACCCACTCCCGCATTCGGGAACGGAGTAATTCGCTACTTTTTTGCTTTCTTGCCCTTGTTCAACTTCTTTTCTTCGCCGAAATCCGGCACCAGCTTCGCCTTGTGGATGTTGTCGCTCGCGATCTTTACGAGGACCCCGTCCTGTTCCATCAGGATCGTCGCGCCTTCCACGGCGCGGATCGGACCCTGGAACCGCCTACGGCCTTCGATCGGCAGGTTGACCTCGAGCTTGGCGTTCTGGCCGATGAATCGCGCGAACTGGTCCGGCGTGTACAGCGGCCGATCGAGCCCCGGCGACGATACTTCAAGCGTGTAGCGTCCTTCGATCGGGTCGTGCACGTCCAGCGATGCCGAAACCTGGCGGCTCACAACCTCGCAATCGTCGACCGTCACCGGCCTGTCCGCAGCCTCGATGTAAACCCGCACCAGGCTGTTGCCGTGCGACGGGCTGTATTCAACCCCGACACACTCGAGGCCGAGATCGGCGATTACCGGCGCCAGCAGTTGCGTGAGTTCCTCGTTGCGCATGACCTGTAGTGACCCGCTCCTCGATCGTCGAATTCCGGAACCAGCCAGCCGTCAACAAAATCCACAAATAAAAAATGGGCACAAGGCCCATTCCATAGTCCGCCGTTGTATCGTATCCAGACACCGGCAACGCGCATCCTGCGCTAGTGTTACGTTTCAAACTGATGTTCTAGCAAAGAGGCCTCATGACGAGGCCTCGGTGAGCTAGAGATGGTAGCGGGGGTAGGATTTGAACCTACGACCTTCGGGTTATGAGCCCGACGAGCTGCCAGACTGCTCCACCCCGCATCAGCCGAACGCGAAGTGTAGCTGAGCAATGCCTGATTTTCAAGGCAAGTTCAGACTACGGCAGTCCGAATGCGCGATAACACCAGGCGATCAGCGGTCCCCAGAACAGGCCCAGGACCAGCAGCGCCGCGCCATTCAGCGACAGCAGCCAGCGGAACGGCAGATCGCCCGGCAACGCCAGCGCCGACTTGTCGTCGGCAACATCGAAATACATGACCTTGATGACGCGCAGATAGTAATACGCACCGACGATGGCCATCACGATGGCGACGATGACCACCCACAACATGCCGGCGTCGAGGGCCGCTTTCAAGACCAGCAGCTTGGCGAAGAAGCCGAACAGCGGCGGCACGCCGGCGAGCGAAGCCATGGCCAGCAGCATGACCAGCGCATACCACGGGTTGCGCTGGTTAAGGCCCTTGAAGTCGTCGATCTCCTCGGCCTCGAAGCCGCTGCGCGCGAGCAGCAGGATCCCGCCGAAGGCGACGCTTGCCGTGATCGCGTAGGCGATCGCGTAGAACATCGCCGCGGCGTAGCCCGAGGGCGTGCCGTTGAGCAGTCCCATCAGCAAAAAGCCCATGTGCGAGATCGTCGAGTACGCGAGCATGCGCTTGAGGTTCGTCTGCGCGATCGCGACGACGTTGCCGATCACGAGCGACGCAACCGCGAGCACGGCGAGCATTTCGCGCCAATGGCTGACCATTCCGCTCAGGCCGCCTTCGAGCAACCGGTAAGCCATGCCGAACGCGGCAATCTTCAGGGTCGTGCCGATGAACAGGGTCACCGCCGTCGGCGCGCCCTGGTAGACATCGGGAATCCACATATGGAACGGCGCCACGCCGAACTTGAAACCGATGCCGACGACGAGGAACACCAGTCCGAACGCGAGCAGCGCCTGATGCTGTTGCACATCGCCGGCCGCGAACGTCGCCGCGGCCTGGATCTGCTTCAGGTCGAGAGTGCCGGTAGCGCCGTAGATCATCGACATGCCGTACAGCAGCATGCCCGAGGCCAGCGCGCCGAGGACGAAATACTTCATCGCCGCTTCGGACGACAGCGCGGAATCGCGGTTGATCGCGACCAGCGCGTACGTTGACAACGTCAGCAGTTCGAGTCCGAGATATACGGTCACCAGACTCCCCGCCGAAACCAGCAGCATCGCTCCGAGCGTCGCGAACAGGCTCAGCAGGTAGAACTCGCCGATGTGCAGGCCGCGGTCCTGCAGGTAGCCGCGCGCGTAGACGAACACGGTGCCGGTCGTGCCGAGGACGAAGATCCTCAGTACGGCAGCAATGTCGTCATGGATATACATGCCGTTGAACGCGGTCGCCGCCGGCTCGGCATCGACCGCGACAAGGACGATCGTGCCCAGTACGGCGGCCAGCGACAACCAGTGCGTGACCGCGCGCTGGGTCGGCTTCAGGAACAAATCGATCAGCAGGATCGCGCAGATCGCGCCGAGCAGGAAAGCCTCGGGCAGCATCAGCACGACATCGTGAATGTTGAATGCCATTGGAGTATTCATGCGCTTATATCGCCTTGACCACGAGCAGGTGGTCGACGATCTGCTTGATCGACGCGTCCATCAGGTGGGTCAGCGGCGCCGGCCACACGCCGAACAGCAGCACGGCAGCCGCGAACGCGCCGAGCATCAGGGTTTCGCGCGGGTTGATATCCTTCAGGTGCGCGACGTGATCGTTCGCCACTTCGCCGAAGATCACGCGCTTGACCAGCCACAGCGTGTACGCCGCGCCGATGATCAGCGTGAACGCGGCCGCCGCCGACACCCACGGATTCATCTGGAAACTCGCCAGGATGACCATGAACTCGCCGACGAAGCCGCTCGTGCCGGGCAGGCCGCAGTTGGCCATCGAGAACAGCACCCAGAAGGCGGCGAACCACGGCATCGTGTTCACGACACCGCCGTAATCCTTGATCATGCGCGTGTGCATGCGGTCGTAGATGACGCCGACGCTGGCGAACATCGCGCCGGAGATGAACCCGTGCGAGATCATCTGCACCATCGCGCCGGATACGCCGAGATATGCGGCCTGGTTGTTGCCCCCGTTGCGCACCAGCGCCAGGCTGATGAACAGGCCGAGCGTGACGAAACCCATGTGTGCGACCGACGAATAGGCGATCAGCTTCTTCATGTCCTCCTGCACCAGCGCGACGAAACCGATGTAGATCACGGCGATCAACGACATCGCGATCACGACCCAGGCGTATTCCTGGCTCGCATCGGGCACGATCGGCAGCGAG
>DATIEJ010000233.1:0-5922 GCA_035455825.1 Rhodanobacteraceae bacterium
AACCGCCGAACAAAACGCCTTTCCCAAAACCCGCGAGGTCGGGATAGACCTCGATTTCGATCCCTTGCCCTGCAGTGCCGGGGTTGTACCACGAGCCGGTAAACCCGTGCTGGTTCGAATTCACGGTGTCGCCGACGACGCCCGTTCCTTTGAAAATGCTGAAACCGTTGCTGGCAGGCTGACCGACGACGAGTTGTTTTCGCGTGGCATCGTAAGCGAACGCCATCTTGATGCCGCCGTTGGTCGCACGACCGATTACACTGTTGCTCCTCGTCACCGGCCCAATAGTGCCGCCGTTGCCGTGGCCGAATGTCATCGCGCCGACCGGACCTTCCATCGTGTCCTGCCAGAGAGGACTGAACACCATATAATTGCCGTCGCTCAGTGCGTTGACGCCCAAGCGGGTCGCCCACGGCTGATAGGGCGCATCCATGCCTCTCGACACCTGATCAGCCGCGTTTGATCCGATGAGTGAATTGGACGGGGAGACAACGCCGTGTGCCGCGCTGCTGCCATCGACCCAGGTTGCAGCTCCAAGTTGTGCTGACGCGCCGTTGCTCCAGTTAGAGCTTGGAATTACGTAGTTGCCATTCGCCAGCGCTGTGACTTTTTCGCCGATAAAATCACCGCTGTGCAATCCGACGATCGAGTTGGCGCCCGATACCACGCCCTTCGATCCGCCGTTGCCATTGCCCCAGGTAACGGCGCCGGCATCCGAGGTGGTGCCGTTATGCCAGTTTGGACTCGAGATGACGTAGTTTCCGTTGCTCAGCGCGGTAAGACCACCCAGATTGAACATGTCGGGGCCGCCGCTGCCGATGGAATCACCTGGCGTCGTACCGACAAGAGAGTTTTCGGCGGTTACCTCGCCGGCGAGTCCCGTCATTCCGTTGGCCCAGGTCACCGCTCCGACATGGAGGCTCGCAGGACTCGACCAACCCGGGGTGCTGATCACGTAGTTGCCGTTGCTCAAGGCGATGATGCCGCCACGGCCCAGCAGATCCTGCTCGGTTGTTCCGATTAACGAATTGCTTGAATCGACAACGCCCGATATGCCGGTGTTGCCGTCGCCCCAAGTGGCTGCCCCGAGTCCGACAGCCGAGCCGCTTGACCAATTGGGGCTACTGACGACGTAGTTGCCGTTGCCCAGAGCCGTCGCGCAATACAGTCCGACGAAGTCGCCGGCGCGCGAGCCGACGAGAGAGTTTATTGCACTCACGACGCCTACCAGTCCCGTGGCCCCATTGCCCCAAGTCGCCGAACCCTTTCCGTTGGCCCAGTAGGAGTCGCAGGCGACGTAGTTGCCATTGCTCAACGGTGTGACGCTCATGGTGCCCTGGTCGCCGCTGAACGCGCCGGTCAGCGAATTCGCCGCCGAAATCGCTACTGCCGCGCGCTTGCTGCCGTCGACCCAAGTTATCGCACCGGAACCATGCGACCACGTCGGACTCTCGATAACGTAGTTGCCGTTGGTCAGCGCGACCACGCCGCTGACCCCGATCTGATCGCCGCTCGTAGTGCCCACGATCGAATTGGAAGGTGATATCGGTCCAGTAACCCCGGTCGCTCCATCGACCCATGTGACGGCGCCTGCCAGCGCCTCGGAACCGTTGCTCCAGAACGAACTGATGACGACGTAATTGCCGTTGGCCAACTCCACCACCCGGGTGCCGACTGTATCGCGCGGTGTCGATCCGACCAGCGAATTGGTGGCGGAGACTATTCCGGTAATTCCGGTTTTTCCATCGGCCCAAGTCGATGCTCCGACTGCGTACTCAGAGTCTTCGTTGAAGCGCCACGCGGGGCTTGAGACCACGTAATTGCCATTGTGCAACGCGACGACGCCGTCGGTGCCCGTCGCAAAGCCGCCTCCAAGCCCTATGAGCGCACCGGGCAAACCTCCGACCAGCGAATTGGCAGGCGAGACGGTTCCGGACAGGCCCTTGGTGCCATCGATCCATGTTACCGCGCCGGCCTGTATGAGCGGACCGTTGTTCCAGCCGGGGCTCGATACGACGAAATTGCCGTTGGCAAGCACGGTCATGCGGCCCGCCCCGACCGCGTCGTTGGGCGCACTGCCAGTAAGTGTGCTGATCAGCTCGCCGTCTGGAGTATATAGGTATACAGCGCCGACACTAGCCTTGCCGCCGCTCTCGAACGCGGGATCGGCTATGACGATATTGCCGTTAGGCAGGATGGCGACGAATACTCCGAAGGCATGACTGCCGGCGGGCCCCGCCACTTCGATCGTCTCGCTGCTTGTAGCCGCGGATGCAGAAAGTAACGCCAAGCCTGTTGCGAGAAGCGCCACGCTACGAATTGCCCCTCCTTGCTTCCATTTTCCAACGGTCATTCCAATCTCCATCCCATGCATAGTACCAAAAGGTCCGGTTGGAAGAAGACCGCAAAAAAACGGCCCGCAGAGTGCCTCTGCGAGCCGTCGTACAAAGCGTCCTTGCCCCTGTGCTCCGTTGGAGTTTCGTGCTGCTTGCAGATCGGCGACCGGATTGAGTCAGTAGCGGATCCGATCGTTCGATCTGCGCTGTCAAGCAGAGCGTTTGCTCAGAAGCGGAATTCCGCGCTTACCGAGAACATGCTCGGGTCGAGGTTGAGACCGTTCTTGTTGGCCTTGTAGTAGTCGTAGTTCAGACCCAGGCTGAAGTTGTTGCTGAAGTCGTAACCGACGCCGGCTCCGGCGTAGAACTTGTTGGCCGTGTCGTCGACGTAGACGATGGTGTCGGGCGTGGAGAAGTAGCCGCCTTTCAGGTCGCTGTGGAAAATGCCGGTGCGGCCGCTCAGATACCATTCCGGAGTCAGATTGAAGTGGCCGTTGACGCCCAGGGTCCAGCCCTTGAGCGAGGCATCTCCAATGGCTGCGTCGCCGCTGTTTTTCGGACTGAACTTGCCGAGGTCCGTGTAACCGCCTTCGACGCCGAGCGCGACACCAGGACTTAGGGCCCAGCGGTAGCCGATGTTTCCTTGATAGGCGGTGTCGTTGTCGTCGTATCCATGGTGGTCGAGGCTCGACTCACCCAGGTTGCCATTGATGAAAAAGCCGCCAGCGCCGTTATTGTCGGCTGCGTGGGACAGGGCAGGGGCACCGGCAAGGCCGGCCGTAGCGAGGGCAATCGCGAACAATGTGCTTTTCATGAACTTCTTCTCCAGCTGTTGATGTCAGGCATGCAGCCGCGCGTGGGGGGTGCGCGGCGGCGAACGCAGAGTGCGGTCGCCTGCACGGTAGACAACAGGTTGGGCGAGACGGTCGCAATTTCAATACTGTCCGGTTCATAAAATATTCAGCAAGGCCTTTGCGGCTTGCAGCGACTCACGGTCTCAGGCACTCTGCGACGCGCCCGCGCGTCGTTCGCGGCGCCGCCCGCCTTCTCAGGTAATGGATTTTCCCGCCGGATGTTCCGCCCGCTCGAACTGTTCATCGGCCTGCGCTACACGCGCGCCAAACGCCGCAATCATTTCATTTCTTTCATCTCGCTCGTGTCGATGCTCGGTATCGCCGTCGGCGTGATCGCCCTGATCACGGTGATCTCGGTCATGAACGGCTTCGAGAAGCAATTGCGCGACAGCATCCTCGGGATGTCCGCGCACGCGACGATTTCCGCGGTCGGCGAGGGCATCAGCGATTGGCGGAGCGCAGTAAAGATCGCCGACGAAGATCCGCACGTGCGCGGCGCGGCACCGTTCATTTCGAGCCAGGCGCTGCTTCAAGGCGCACGGCGCAGCGGCGCGGTCGTGCAGGGGATCCTGCCGGAAGAGGAGCCGAAGGTCTCGGACATCGGCAGCAAGATGCTGCGCGGCCGGCTCGAGGATCTGAAGCCCGGCGCGTTCGGCATGATCCTCGGCAACGAACTGGCCATGCAACTCGGCGTCGCGGTCGGCGACAAAGTCACGGTCTACACGTCGGAAATCAACGTCACGCCGCTTGGCGGTGTCGCGCGTTTCAAACGCTTCGACGTCGTCGGCATCTTCTCGGTCGGTTTCCAGGAGTACGACGAAGGACTGGCGCTCGTGCACATGGAAGACGCGGAACGTCTGTTCCAGAGTGATGGCCCGAGCGGAATCCGGCTCAAGCTCGAGGACATGTTCCAGGCCTGGCCGGTGACGCGCGAGCTTGCCGGCAAGCTCGGCCGGTACTACCGGATCACGACCTGGGAGCAGGGCCATGCGAATTTCTTCCGCGCACTGGCCATGGAGAAAATGGTCATGTTCATCATCCTCTCGCTGATCATTGCGGTCGCCGCTTTCAACCTCGTCTCGTCGCTGGTCATGCTGGTCAACGACAAGCAGGCGGACATTGCGATCCTGCGCACGCTCGGAATTTCTCCCGGCAGCATCACCGGTGTCTTCATGGTCCAGGGCGTGATCGTCGGGACTTTCGGCGTCCTGCTCGGCGTCCTCGGCGGCGTGCTGCTTGCGATCAACATTCCGGCGCTGGCCAAATGGATCGAGCACACGTTCAATGTCGAACTGCTTTCGCCGGACGTCTACTACATCAGCGAGGTTCCGTCGGACATGCACTGGAGCGACGTCGGCTGGATCGTCGCGATCGCTTTTGCGTTCTGCCTCGTCGCGACGCTGTATCCGGCGCGGCGCGCAGCGAAGACGCAGCCGGCGGAGGCGTTGAGGTATGAGTGAGCGCAAAGACGGTAGCCGGGAGCCGATAGCCGGGAGCCGGAGAGCAAAGCAGCGCATTGCAGGCTGTCAGACAATCCCCCTGTGCACGGAGATCAGTACGAACGTCCGCTTTCCGGCTACCGGCTACCGGCTACCGGTTTTCGTCTTTTGGGCGTCCGTGCACGCATGAGTACCCAGCCTGTCCTGCGCGCCACAGCCGTCACAAAAACCTACAGCGAAGGCAAGCTCCGCACCGAGGTGCTGCGCGGCGTCGATTTCACTCTGGCGCGCGGGGCGACCCTGGCAATCGTCGGGGCGTCGGGTGCCGGCAAAAGTACACTTCTGCACATTCTCGGCGGGCTCGACACGCTCAGCTCGGGCGAAGTCGAGGTCGAGGGGCGGACCCTGTCGAAATTGTCCGATCGCGAGCGCGGCGTCGTGCGCAACCGTTCGCTCGGATTCGTCTACCAGTTCCATCACCTGCTGCCGGAGTTCACCGCGCTCGAAAACGTCGCGATGCCACTGCTGATCCGCGGCGATGCAATCCCGGAGGCGCAGAAGCGCGCGGCCGAGTTGCTCGAACGGGTCGGGCTGGGGCAGCGCCTTGCGCACAAGCCCGGCGAACTGTCCGGCGGCGAGCGCCAGCGCTGCGCCGTGGCGCGCGCGCTCGTGACACGCCCGGCCTGCGTGCTCGGCGACGAGCCGACCGGCAACCTGGATGAGAACAATGCGGCGCAGGTCTACGCGCTGATGCTGGAATTGAATCGCGAGATCGGCACGAGCTTCGTGCTCGCGACGCACGACCACAAGCTGGCGCGGCGCATGGATCGCGTCGTCGAGTTGCGCCAGGGCGTGTTGCAAGAGGTCAAGGAAGCGTAAAGTTCGCAAATGGTTGCGAACAAGGATTTCGCTGAGTCCGGAAAGAAGGGGACGATTGATGACGGGCATGGATGCACCGCAAAGGCACCGCGCAGATTCGCGGGCCCGCCAGGGCAGTGGGGCGCAGGCGCCCGATGCGCAGATCTCGCGATTGGCCTTTCTGTTTCGTCCGGCCGCGGCACTTGCGCTGCTGACCGGCGCAGTCGCGGTCCAGCTTCTCACTAAGTTGCCGCCGACGTGGGTCGACGCGGCGCTCGCACTCTTCGGCCTGCTCCTGATCCTGCGGCGCGGCTGGTTGCTGTGGCTGGGTCTGGCTCTTCTCGGCGCCGCATGGACGATGCTGCGAGCCGACCTGGCCTTGTCGCAGCGCCTGTCTTCCGATCTCGAAGGCCGGGATCTGGTCGTCACCGGTGC
>DATIEJ010000234.1:0-2756 GCA_035455825.1 Rhodanobacteraceae bacterium
CGAGCGCGCTGCCGCGCGCAATGCGACGATCCTGCGCGAGCTGCGCGACGGCATCGAGGCGATCGCGAGGGAGCCGGGATTCGAAGCCGATTCGCCCGGGACGACCCAGCGCCTCGCCAAACTGTACAGCCGCACGTTGTCGACGCTGCGCCCGCGCATTCTCGTCGAAGGCATCCCGCGCCACCTCAAGGATCCGGCCAACGTCGATCGCATTCGCGCGCTGCTGCTCGCCGCCGTGCGCGCGACCGTGCTGTGGCGCCAGCTCGGCGGCAGCCAGCTGCGCCTGTTCTTCCGTCATCGCCAGTACGCAATGATGGCGCGCGGCCTGCTCGCGCAATGCACGTTGAGTGGCAGCTGATCCGATACTTCGCAGATGATGCGGAGACGGTCACCATGCTTGGCGGGTATTTGTCGTCTTTCCGGCGGAGGCCGGACTGCGGAGGCAGGCAGAAAACTGCTCCTGCGTTTTCTGCGTTCCCGCCATCCATGGCAGTCAGATGCCTGTGCGAACAGCGAAGCTGACCGAACGGGCACCGCAGGAGCAACGTGTAATCCCGCCCCTGTCAGCGCGGTGGAGCGCGCGCGCATCGATATCCACGCGCCAGTGCACAAATTTTCCGCTTCGAGATTGACGTAGCGAGCCCCATCCACTACCCTTTCGCGCTCTCTCGGGGCCATAGCTCAGCTGGGAGAGCGCTACAATGGCATTGTAGAGGTCGTCGGTTCGATCCCGACTGGCTCCACCAAGATCTGCCGTCCTGGCAATCGCTTCCGGCGTCCCCATCGTCTAGAGGCCTAGGACATCGCCCTTTCACGGCGGTAACGGGGGTTCGAATCCCCCTGGGGACGCCATATCAAATAACGACAGTATCCCGCAACACCCCTGAAACCGCGTCCTTACGCGGTTTTTTCTTGTCCGCAGTTCCCGCGATGCCTCTGAAATTCCCTTGTTACCCCCCAATTCTGGGGGTAGTAATGGGGGTAATATGGTGCAGTATCCACCAGTTACCCCAAGGGGAGTTTTGAATGCCGCTCACACCTTCCGCCGTAGCGAATGTGAAGTCGCGGACGAAGCCATACAAGCTTGCTGACGAACGCGGATTGTTCCTGCTGGTGCAGCCGAACGGTTCACGCTGGTGGCGCTTTAAATACCGCCGACCATCGACGAAGAAGGAAAACCTCCTCTCGCTGGGCATCTATCCCGACGTGTCACTCAAGAAAGCACGCGAGCGTCGCGACGACGCACGCAAGTTGATCGCCGACGGCATCGATCCTGGCGACAAGCGCAAGGCCGAATCCCTCGCGGGTGCGGATACATTTGAAGCCATCGCTGTGGAGTGGATGGAGCAAACGAGAGCGAAGCGCGCAACAAAGACAAACGAGACGATCAAGACGCGATTGGAACGCGACTTGTTTCCGTGGCTCGGCCGGCGACCGATCAATGACATCAAGGGGCCGGAACTGCTGATGGCGTTGCGTCGTGTGGAAGATCGCGGCTCGCCGATCATCGCGAAGCGGTTGCGGCAGATTGCCGAACAAATATCCGGCTACGCCATGGCAACGGGGCGAGCGGAGCGCAATGTTGCCGTGGACCTTCGTGGGGCGATGAAAAGCCGAGGAGCCGAGCGGCACCATGCCGCGCTAACTGCGCCCGCCGATGTCGGCGCGCTGATGCGTGCGATCGAAGGCTATTCGGGACAGTTCATGACGCGCTGCGCGCTGCAACTATTGCCGCTGTTTTTCGTCAGACCGGGCGAATTGCGCAACGCCGAATGGCATGAATTCGATCTGGACGCCGCGCAGTGGTGCATACCCGCCGCAAAGATGAAGATGCGGCAACCGCATATCGTCCCCTTGAGCACACAGGCGCTCGCAATCCTGCGCGAGCTGTACCCGCTGACTGGCGGGGGTATCACAGGCAAGCCCGACGCGGCATGTTATCTATTTCCCTGCGCACGGTCTCGCGCGCGGCCCATGTCAAACAACACCATCAACGCTGCGCTACGCCGCATCGGTTACACCCGCGACCAAATGACAGCGCACGGATTCCGCGCGACAGCGCGCACGTTACTGGCAGAACGGGGCTTGCGACCCGACGCAATCGAGCGCCAGTTGGCGCACAAGGCAAGTGGTCCGCTTGGTGCGGCCTACGACCGCGCGCAGTTTCTGGACGAACGCCGTAAAATGATGCAGGAATGGGCTGACTACCTTGACAGCCTGCGCGCCGGCGCAACCCTCATTCCGATCAAGCAGAGAGCATTTCACCGAACCCGCCGCGGCTAGGCCGACCGGCCGAACATGCGGAGACCTTCGCCGCGCCGCATCTGGCGATCGCCCGAAAGGGTAGAGAGGTACGCGCATGTCTAACGCCGATGAGCCAAGTCACCCATCTTTTGCCCGGATGAAGCTACTAAGGGGTGATGGAACGGTCCGGCCTTTTTCTCTCGATGAACAATGGAAGCAGGTCGCCGATTGGCATGCGTTTCTAACTGACGATCGCGCGAACGAATATCCCGTATTGAACGGGATGAACTATTCATGGGAAGTTCTTGAGCCGCTATACCAACTCAACGGAAAAAAAATAATTGAGCGCGGCGAGGAGTTGAAGAGCATCGCAAGGTCACCACTTTCTGCACTCTTCTACTTCATCGATCTCGGTTTTTACCCGCCGCCGGAGCTACTACTGGCGCTTCTCGACTGTTGGGAAATCTACGAGGCTGGCGGCCGTGGGCGCATAAGCCTGGAAGAGGCGTTTC
>DATIEJ010000235.1:0-2826 GCA_035455825.1 Rhodanobacteraceae bacterium
GCTGCCGCCGATGTTCTTGCCGAGCAGGCCGGCCGCGTAGGCTTCCTTCAGCGCCTCTTCGCAGCGTTCGTACGGCTCGTGGTGGAATTCGCCACGCAGGTAGTTGTAGGCGACAGTCGATCCGGTCGCGTAGCAGGCAATCGCCATGCCCTCGATGACCGCATGCGGGTTGAAGCGCAGGATGTCGCGATCCTTGCACGTACCCGGCTCGGATTCGTCGGAATTGCACAAAATATACTTCTGCCCGGGCGCATTGCGCGGCATGAACGACCATTTCAGGCCGGTCGGGAAACCGGCGCCGCCGCGACCGCGCAGCGAGCTTTTCTTCAACTCGTCGACGATCGAGGCCGGATCGGGCTTCTCCGCAAGGATTTTCTTCCACGCCTCGTAGCCGCCGGTCTTGACGTAGTTGTCCAGACTCGACGGATTGTCGAAGTGCAGGGTCGTGTAGACGACCTGATGTTCTTGTGGTGCGGGTCCGACTGCCATGACTTGTCCGTTGGTGCGTATCGCAGCTTCTCTTCTGCCGTCATTCCCGCGCAAGCGGGAACCCATCTTGCCCTGCGTAGGGTGCGCTTCAGCGCACCACCTACCTTGTCGCCTCATTCCGGTGCGGTGCAGCGCACCACCAACCTTGTCGCCTCATTCCGGTGCGTTCAGCGCAGCACCAACCTTGTGACCTCATTCCGGTGCGCTGAAGCGCACCCTACGCGCACCCTACGCGCACCGTACGCGCACCCTGCGCGCGGACCGCTGGGTTATTTCAATTCGTCCAGGATCTGGTCGACTTTCTCCGTCGTCAGATTCTCGTGATAGTGACCGTTCACGACCATCATCGGCGCGCCGCAGCAGGCTGCGAGGCATTCCTCTTCCGGCTTCAGGTAGACGCGGCCGTCGGCGGTGCTCTCCCCGACCTTCACGCCGAGTTTCTTCTCGCAGTGGCGCAGGATGTCTTCGCCGCCGTTGAGCCAGCACGAGATGTTGGTGCATACCGCGACGTTGTTGCGTCCCACCGGATGGGTCTCGAACATCGAGTAGAAACTGGCAACCTCATACGCCCAGATCGCCGGAAGACCGAGGTACTTGGCGACCGCGGTGATCAATTCGTCGGTCAGCCAGCCGGAGTTCTGTTCCTGCGCCGCCATCAGCCCCTGGATCAATGCCGAACGCTTGCGCTCGGGCGGAAACTTCGCCACCCACAGGTCGATGTGCTCGCGCGTATGCGCGTCGAGCACGGCCAGCGGATCGACGTCCTTGACTTCGGCGTAGTGATTGGTCGCCTTCACCGGTCGATCTCCCCGAAAACGATGTCGTAGCTGCCGATCATCGCGACGACGTCGGGCAGCATGTGGCCGCGCACGATCGCGTCCATCGACGACAGATGGGCGAAGCCCGGCGCGCGCAGCTTGCAGCGGAACGGCTTGTTGGCGCCGTCGGAAATCATGTAGACGCCGAACTCGCCCTTCGGCGCCTCGATTGCCGAATACACTTCGCCGGCCGGCACCGAGTAGCCTTCGGTGAACAATTTGAAATGATGGATCAGGGCTTCCATGTCCTCCTTCATTTCCTCGCGGCGCGGCGGCGACACCTTGAAATTCCGCAGCATGACCTCGCCGGGATTCTCGCGCAGCCACTTGATGCACTGCTGCATGATGCGGGCGGACTGGCGCATTTCCTCGACGCGAACCAGATAGCGGTCGTAGCAGTCGCCGTTGACGCCGACCGGAATGTCGAAGTCCACCTTGTCGTACATCGCATAGGGCTGTTTCTTGCGCAGATCCCATTCGATGCCGGAACCGCGCAGCATCGGCCCGCTCATGCCCCAGGCCTGCGCCATTTCCGGCGGCACGACGCCGATGCCGACCGTACGCTGTTTCCAGATGCGGTTGTTGGTCAGCAGCGTTTCGTACTCGTCGACCTTGTGCGGAAAGTCGTCGGCAAACGCCTGCAGGAAATCCAGCATCGAACCTTCGCGCCAGGAATTGCGGAGCTTGAGGTCCTCGCCCTTGTGCCAGGGCGACTCGCGGTACTTCGGCATCTTCTCCGGCAGGTCGCGATAGACGCCGCCGGGACGGTAGTAAGTCGCATGCATGCGCGAGCCGCTGACCGCTTCGTAGCAGTCGATCAGCTCCTCGCGCTCGCGGAACGCGTACAGGAACACTGCCATTGCGCCGAGATCGAGCCCGCTCGATCCGATCCACATGAGGTGATTCAGTATGCGCGTGATCTCGTCGAAAAGTGTACGAATATACTGCGCCCGCACCGGCGCCTCGACCCCGAGCAGCGTCTCGATCGCGCGCACGTAGGCGTGCTCGTTGCACATCATCGAGACATAGTCGAGCCGGTCCATGTAGCCGATCGACTGGTTGAACGGCTTGGACTCGGCCAGTTTTTCCGTGGCGCGGTGCAGAAGTCCGATGTGCGGATCGGCGCGCTGCACGACCTCGCCGTCCATCTCGAGCACAAGGCGCAGCACGCCGTGCGCAGCGGGATGCTGCGGGCCGAAGTTGATCGTGTAGTTCTTGATCTCTTGCATCGGAATCTCAAAAAAGCACTTAGACGCGGATTACGCGGATAAAAAGCAATGAACGCGGATAAAGCAAACTCAGGTGCGCCTATTGCTTGTTTGATGCGCTTTACTCTTTACCGCTCCTATCCGTGTTGATCCGCGTAATCCGCGTCCAAAATTCTTTTCACTTCTTGCCCGCCGAAGCTGCCGATTCGGCCTGCGCCTGGTCGTAGCGCGAGTCGTCGCGGATGACGCGCGGTACGAGCACGCGCGGCTCGACCGACGTCACGGGCTCGTAGATCACGCGCTGCAATGTC
>DATIEJ010000236.1:0-3598 GCA_035455825.1 Rhodanobacteraceae bacterium
CTGCTGCTGCTCAATGCGCTGTGGCTGGTCGATTCGATCCGCAGCCACAGCGTCACCTTCATCATCGTTTCGATCCTGGCCGGCATCGTGCTGCTGATCGCGCTGGCCGGCTTCTTCACCGTGGCCCCGAACGAAGGCAAGGTCCTGCAGTTCTTCGGCCGCTACGTCGGCACGGTGCGCGACGCCGGCCCGCGCTGGGCCAACCCGTTCTACAGCAAGCGCGGCGTCTCGCTGCGCGTGCGCAATTTCGAGTCGAGCAAGCTCAAGGTCAACGACCTCGACGGCAACCCGATCGAGATTGCCGCGGTCGTCGTCTGGCAGGTCGTCGACACGGCCGAGGCCCTGTTCCAGGTCAACGACTACGAAGACTTCGTCCACATCCAGAGCGAGTCGGCGCTGCGTGCGATGGCGACGAGCTATCCGTACGATTCGCACGACACCGGCGCGCTGTCCCTGCGCAGCCACGGCAAGGAAATTTCCGATCACCTGCAGCGTGAAATCCAGGAACGCCTGGCCAGCGCCGGCGTGAGCGTCATCGAGGCGCGCATCACGCACCTGGCGTTCGCGCCGGAAATCGCCCAGGCCATGCTGCAACGCCAGCAAGCCAGCGCGATCATCGCCGCGCGCACGCGCATCGTCGAAGGCGCGGTCAGCATGGTCGAGATGGCTCTCGACCAGCTGCAGAAGCGCGGTGTCGTGAATCTCGACGAGGAACGCAAGGCGGCGATGGTATCGAACCTCCTCGTCGTTCTGTGCGGCGAGCGCGGCACCCAGCCGATCGTCAACACCGGGACGTTATACGGGTGATCGTCCTTGATCACGAAGATCAAAAAGCGGCCATCCGTGGCCGCACTTTTGGTAAGAGCTGGCTTCGATGAGCTCTGAGAAAAAGGCATATGCGTTGCGCATCAGCGCCGAGGTGCTCGACGCCGTGCAGCGCTGGGCCGACGACGAGCTGCGCAGCGCGAACGCGCAGATCGAGTACGTGCTGCGCGAAGCGCTGCGCAAGAACGGCCGTCTGAAGGTTGACGCGGCCGACGCGGCCGCTGCGGCGAGGCCGAAGAAATGACGAACCCGGAAATTTCCACGAACAAGACGTCTGCCGTCCCTGGCCCTCCCGGTGCGGCAGACCGGACGATCCGCATCGAGCATGACCGCAAGCGCCTCGCGCTGGCGGCAGTGGCGAGCGGCATCGGCGCCGTGGTCGTCCCGGGCATTTACTTCGCCGGCATGATGCATCCGGTGCGCATCACGCCCGGATGGACCTTGGCGCCGCTGTGTGTTGCGGTCTTCATTGCGGCCATCGGCTTCGTGCGCGCCATCATTCGCCTGCAGGATGGCGACCCGGCGCTGGTCCTGTCGCCGCGCGGACTGGATTTCCGCCCGTATCTGTTCGGCGAGATCGTCCGCATTCCGTGGAAGGCGATTCGCGGACTCAAGTCGCGCAGCTACAAGCAGCAACGCTTCATCGTATTGCAGGTGGACGACCTCGATCGCCATGCGCCGCGCGTGGGGTTTGTCGGGCTCCTTCGCCGCATCGGCAGGCGGCGGTTGGGCGCGGACCAGATTGGTTTCAGCACGCCGATGGCGAAGGCCGCCTGGAACGACCTCGAAGCCCTGCTGCGCCGCTATCTCGAGCAGCACGGCCGCCCCGGTACGACCAGCGAAAGCGCGAAAGCGGGCGCCAGCGCTGCCATCCCTCGAAGCACGCAATCCAGGAGCCCACAATGACCCAGACCGATCGCTACCTGGCGATCAGCGCGTCGGCGTTCGCCGTCGTCGCTGTCGCCCACGTCGTGCGCGCAATCGAGCAATGGACCATCGTCATCGGCCCGTGGCCGATGCCGATCGCATTGTCGTGGATTGCCGCCGTTGCCGCGGCGGGACTCAGCGGGTGGGCGTTTTCGCTGCTGGCCGGGCGTCGACGCTGACGCTGTGGCCCATCTTCGCTAAGCTCGCAGCGTGACCAAGGACCTGCCAGTGCCCCCGCTGCCGAGCGCCGATGCGGACGCCTGCGTCGCGGCGGCCCTCGAACTGGGCGTGCCGCGCAACTACGCAACGTTGCGCGCGCTCAAGCGCGTGCGCGAACCGGCGCGGCTGCGCTTCATCGGCGACGACATTCATGCGCGCCCGCAGTGGCTGGCGCCGAGCGCGGCGAGTGCCTGGACACGCTTGCGCGGGGCGGCGGAAAACGCCGGAGTGCAGCTGCAGGTCGTCTCGGCATTCCGCAGCATCGAATACCAGCTCGGCATCCTGCGGCGCAAGCTGGAACGCGGCCAGTCGATCGAACAGATCCTCGCCGTCAGCGCCGCGCCGGGCTACAGCGAACATCATTCGGGACGGGCGCTCGACCTGACGACGCCGGGATTCGCGCCGCTCGAAGAGGAATTCGAGCGCTCCGCTGCATTTGCCTGGTTATGCACAAATGCACAACGCTACAATTTCCATCTGAGCTTTCCGCGCGGCAATGCCCATGCGATCGCCTACGAACCGTGGCATTGGTGCTGGCACGACAAGCGCGCGCGGTAGCTGATTTGCCTCCTTGCGCTCGTTGCACTAGACACCGTGTGCTCGAGGCAAGCGCTCGCACTCGACCTCTCCCGGTGAAGGGAGAGGTCGCAACACTGGCGTGCGCCTACTGAAGCGGCGCGAAATCCAGCTCGGTCTTGGCCGCCGCAACCGCGTCGGCAACCTTGATCGGCAGCGGGTGATAGCGGTTCGTCAGCCACAACGGCAGCTGGTCGGCATAGTTGGGACTGCCGAGCACGCCGCTGTTGCCGCCCGGAATGACTTCAGCCGCAACGATCGCTGACTGCATCTCGCCGACGAAGCGGCGCGCCGGGCCCGAGCCGAACATGAAGTCGTTCGCACCGGTTCCGCGCAGGTTGTAGTTGGCGACGTTGACGTTTTCCCAGGCGCCGCTGCGGGAAACGCCCGGCAAGCCAGGCGCGAGGTCCGTGATGCCGTACGGACTCGTGAAGCCGTTCTGCCCGGGAATGCTGAATGGCCCGCCCAGCGGATGCTTGAACACGATCCGATGCAGGACGCCCCAGCGATAGTCGCCCTGGTTCGTCGAACCGCCGAAAGCCGGTGCCATCGCGCTGCTGGCCAGTTGATCGAGCGCGTTCTTCATGCTGCCGAGCAGGACGAAATCGCGCGCCGAAGCTGCATCGGGAGCACCGGGAGCGTTGAAGAACGGCAATCCGGATGCACCATGGCCTTGCAACGTCGGAAATGCGTCGAGCAGCCATTTCAGTCCGGTGAACGCATCGCTGGTGCCGGGCAGATAGTTCTTCAGGCCGACAGCCGTCAATGTCGCATCGATCGTGTTGTGCAGCGCATAACTGCGCCAGGTTGCCCAGAGCGTCGCGGCAACGCTAGCGTCGATCTCGGCCTGGCTCGGCGGCGCCAGTGCCAGCGGATTGTCGCCCGGATCGAATCCGGCCTGGATGCCGGTCGGGTTCGAATAATCCCACGCGCGCAGGCGTGCGATCGCCTCGCCGATGCGCGGATCCGAAGCCAGTCCGGCTAGCTGATTCCAGGCGCCGTTGGAGACGGCATGGTCGTACGCCGCCAGCAGATACGGCAGCACGAGCTC
>DATIEJ010000237.1:0-7126 GCA_035455825.1 Rhodanobacteraceae bacterium
CGTTTCGACGCTTGCACTGCAGCCTGGCGCAAAGGTCGTGATCACGGGCAGCCTCAAGGTGCTCGGCTGGCCGTCAACGCCGCGGGTTTTAGAAGCGGTCGTCGTCGCCCCCACGGGGCTTGCCGAACAGGATACGCAGAACAACTTCGCCAGCACGGCGATCACGGCGAGCCTGTTTTTCGACGGATTCGAGCAATGAACGCGTGCTGGCGTGCCGCAGCCCGGCCGTTCTACATGCGGAATTCGGCGCCGAGGTAGACCTCGCGCACGCGATTGTTCGCGAGCACGTCCTGCGGGGCGCCTTTGGCCAGCACCGCACCCTCGTTCATGATGTAGGCGCGGTCGCAGATGCCGAGCGTCTCGCGCACATTGTGGTCGGTGATCAGGATGCCGATGCCGCGCGCCTTGAGCTGGCGCACGATGCGCTGGATCTCGACGACCGAGATCGGGTCGATGCCGGCGAACGGTTCGTCGAGCAGCATGAACCGCGGCTTGGCGGCGAGCGCGCGCGTGATCTCGACGCGGCGCCGTTCGCCGCCCGACAGGCTGACGCCCTTGCTGTCGGCGATGTGGGCGATCTGCAGTTCATCGAGCAGCAACTCGAGCTCGGAGCGGCGTCCGGCCGCGTCGAGGTCCGGCCGCAATTCGAGAATCGCCAGCACGTTTTCGGCGACGGTGAGGCGCCGGAACACCGACGGTTCCTGTGGCAGGTAGCCGACGCCGAGGCGGGCGCGCCCGTGCATCGGCATCTGCGTGATGTCGCGCTTGTCGAGCGTGATGCGGCCGGCGTCGGCGCCGATCAGCCCGACGACCATGTAGAACGTGGTCGTCTTGCCCGCGCCATTCGGGCCGAGCAAGCCGACGACTTCGCCCTGGCTCAGGCGAAATTCGAAATCGCGAACGACGGCGCGCCCGCGAAAGCTCTTCTGCAGGCCAACGGCGCTGAGCATCAGTGCGCGGGCGTTTCGCCGGCCGGCGCTTTCGCCGCCTTGGATTTCGGCGTGCCGGGGAAGCCGCAGTTGTCGCTGCGTTCCGGCAGCTTTGCGGTGCCCGGTTGCATGATCATGTGCACGCGGCTGCCCGCCGAGCTGTCGCCGGCTTCCATTTCGCCGGTGTCCGTGTTGTAGAGCATGTGCTCGCTATGCGATTCGCCGCGGCCAGCCTGCACGACCTTGACGTTGCCGGTCAGCTCGGCCAGGTTCGTCGGCGGCTTGTAGTCGATCGTGTTGGCTTCGGCGGTCATCAGTCCGCAATCGCCGTCGTGCAGCTGCTGCATGTGCGCCGGCTTGCCGGTCAGCACGATGTGCGAGTACTTGCCGGCGTTCGCATCCCGCGCGCCCGACGGGATCTGGTAGACGCGCGCATGGTCGGCGAGGATCTTGATCGAGCCGCGCGTGATGATCACGTTGCCGTCGAGGTCGGTGATGTCCGGGTCGTTCGCCGCGCCGGTCTTGCTGGCAACGCTCTTCGACGTATTCGCGGTCACGTCCATCGGCTGGTCGTTGTCGGTGGACAGGCACCAGGCCTGCTGCGCACTCAGCAGCGCGATCAGGCCGGACAGCGTAAGCCGCGACACGAGACGCATGCGGACCTTGCGGTGGATTGTCTTCATCGTATTTTCGACGGCTGGGTGGTTGAGTGAAACTCGGACAGGAACTCGACGATCTTCAACGTCATATTGGCCTTCATGCCGACGCCATGGGCGACCGTCGTCGGGTCGATCACGGTCGTCAGCTCGGCGGTTTCCATGCGGCGTTCGCGTGGCTGCTGCGAGTTCTTCACCTTCGGATCGGAAAGCACGGTCAGATCGCGGGTCAAAATCTGCACCGGCGTGACTTTTTCGGTCGCGATGCGATGCATGTCGACGTGCCCCAGCAGCTTCATGATCGTGCCGTCCTTGTTGACCCAGGCCGATTCGGACTTGCCCTTCCATACGTTGCCGCTATTGTCCACGATATCGTAGTCGGGCGTGGTGATATAGATCGAACCGTCGTCCTGCCGGCGCGCCATGCGCGGCGCCGTCATAGAGAACGAGTGCTGGCCCTGTTCATCGAGCGAGTCGAGCGTGAAGTCGGTCAGCGTGTAGTCGGAGCGTGGCGGGCCGACAAATGCGCTTTCTTCCTCGCGGGGCGCCAGAAACCAGACCACCGCCTGCGTGGCCAGCGCGACCACGGCCAGCATGGCGATGATGAGTACGAGCCGGCGGTCGATCACAGGTACCGCGCCAGTTCGGTCTCGGCATTGCCTTGGGCGGCGATCAGCAGGTCGCAAACCTCGCGGACCGCGCCGTCGCCACCGGACCGCTGCGTGCGCCAGTGTGCGCGCTCGCGTACCCAGCCATGCGCATTGGCCACGGCGATGGACAGTCCCACGCGGTTCATGACGCGCAAATCGGGCAGGTCGTCGCCGCAGTAGGAGGTCTGCTCGGGCGTCAGTCCGAGCGCGTGGATCAGCTGCTCGTAGCACGCGAGCTTGTCGTCCTGCCCCTGGTAGACATGAGCGATGCCCAGTTCGGCCGTGCGCTCGGTCACCATGTGGCTCATTCGCGCGGTGATGATGCCGACCTCGATGCCATTGGCCATCAGGCGTTTCAGGCCAAGGCCGTCGTGCACGTGGAACGTCTTGATCTCGCGGCCGTCATCGGTATAGCTCAGCCGCCCGTCGGTCAGCACGCCATCGACGTCGAACAACGCCAGTTTCACGCGCGCGGCGCGCTCGCGAATTTCGGCTGGCAGGTCATTGAAGGGGGAGTAGGGCATTTCTGGAGCAGGGCTGAGGGCTGATCGAGCCGGCCGTTCGGGCCGCGAATAGTCGGATTGTGGCGCGGAGCGGTTAAGGAACGCAAAAAGTGACCCACTGCCGGTCCTTGCGGGGCAACGCTTTCGGCCGTCAGCCCTCAGCCCTCAGCCCTGTTCTCAAACAACCCTTGCCCGCAGCAAATCATGAATGTTCAACGCCCCGACCACGCGCTCATCGGCATCGACGACGAGCAGTGCATGGATCTTGTGGTCTTCCATCAGGCGCGCGGCTTCGACCGCGAGCTTGTCGGCGGCGATGGTCTTCGGGTTGACGCTCATCAGCGAGGTGACCGGCGTCGTGCGCAGGTCGATGTTGTTGTTGTCGACGGCGCGGCGCAAGTCGCCGTCGGTGAAGATGCCGAGCAGGCGCTGGTCGGCGTCGACGATCGCGGTCATGCCCAGGCCCTTGCGCGTCATCTCGACCAGCGCGTCGGACAGGCTGGCGTTCGAGCGGATGCTCGGTATGTGCTCGCCGGAATGCATGATGTCGGCGATATGCAGCAGAAGGCGCCGGCCGAGCATGCCGGCCGGATGCGAGCGGGCGAAATCCTCATCGGTGAAGCCGCGCGCTTCGAGCAGCGCGATCGCCAGCGCATCGCCCATGACCAGCGCCGCGGTCGTACTCGCCGTCGGCGCGAGGTTGAGCGGGCAGGCTTCCTCGGACACGCTGACATCCAGATGGGCGTCGCCCATCTCGGCCAGCGACGAACCCGGATTGCCGGTCATCACGATCAACGGAATGCCCTGGCGCTTGATCACCGGCAGGATCGTCAGCAATTCGTCGGTCTCACCGGAATTGGACAGCGCCAGCACGACGTCCTTGTGCGTGATCATGCCGAGGTCGCCGTGACTGGCCTCGCCGGGATGGACGAAGAACGCCGGAGTGCCGGTCGAAGCCAGAGTCGCCGCGATCTTGCGCGCGATGTGCCCGGACTTGCCCATGCCCGACACGACGACGCGGCCCGGGCACTCGAACATCAACTGGCAGGCACGCAGGAAGTTTTCATCGATGCGCGCCTTGAGCAGCTCGATGGCGCGCGCTTCGGTAGCGATCACGGTCAACGCGCTGCGGCGCAGGGAGGCTGCATCGAGGATCGGATTTGCGATCGGGGTGGTCAAAGGCGTGGCAGCCAGGGTCTTTATTCGAGCGTTCATCGCCTGCGGGTGCAATAGGGAAATGTCGGGTTCGGCAAGGCTTGGGTATCTGTGGCCGGAGAATTTAAGTAACATGTGCGGTCCTTATTGTAGCGCTCGTCACCCGTTCGGCCTAGGACGGGTCCGGCCGAGCCACCGTCGCAGCGGCCGCCAACGGCCCGAGCGCATGCCCGCAACCCGCCATATTTCAACCTTCTCATGGACACCGACACCATCAAGACTCTGATTGAACGTGGCCTGCCGGGCGCCAAGGCCGCGGTCCAGGGCGCCGATGGAGTCCATTTCGAGGCTACGGTCGTAGCCCAGGCCTTCGCCGGCAAGCTGCCGCTGGCCCGCCACCGGATGGTCTACGCGACGCTCGGCGAACTGATGGGCGGCGCGATTCATGCGTTGTCGCTGAAGACGATGACGCCGGAAGAAGCAGGGCTGAGGGCTGAGGGCTGAGGGCCGGGCGGCGGCCGACAGTACCCGACAATCTGATTCGAAGTTCTGTTCAATTCCACTATACGAAGATCACATGACATTTTTCCGTTTGGGCCGGCGCGAAGCGCCAATGCCTGCGACGCAGCTTCCAGCCCTCAGCCCTCAGCCCTGATTTTCTCCCCATGGCAAAAATTGTAATAAGCGGCGGCGAACCCCTGCACGGCGACGTCTGGATCTCCGGCGCCAAGAACGCCGTGCTGCCGATCCTGGCCGCGACCCTGCTCGCCGACGAACCGGTGACGATCGGCAATGTGCCGCATCTGCATGACGTGACGACGACGATGGAACTGCTCGGCCAGATGGGCGTGCAGCTGACGATCGACGAGCGCATGCGCATCCACGTCGATCCGCGCACGGCCGACCGCTATTTCGCGCCGTACGATCTGGTCAAGACGATGCGCGCCTCTATCCTCGTGCTCGGTCCGCTCGTCGCGCGCTTCGGCGAAGCCGACGTGTCGCTGCCCGGCGGCTGCGCGATCGGATCGCGTCCGGTCAATCTGCACATCAAGGGATTGCAGGCGCTCGGCGCCGACGTGTCGGTCGAAAACGGCTACATCAAGGCGCGGGCGAAACGGCTGAAGGGCGCGCGCATCGTCATGGACCTCGTCACGGTCACCGGCACCGAGAACATCATGATGGCTGCGGCGCTGGCGCAGGGCACGACCGTGATCGAAAACGCCGCGCAGGAACCCGAGGTCGTCGACCTCGCCAACTGCATCAATGCGATGGGCGGCAAGATCGGCGGCGCCGGCACGAGCACGATCGTCATCGAGGGCGTCGAGCGCCTGCATGGCACCGACTACGACGTATTGCCCGACCGCATCGAAACCGGCACGTTCCTCGTTGCCGGCGCGATAACCGGCGGCCATGTATTGGCAAAGCGCGCGCGTCCCAGGACACTTGATTCGGTCCTGCAGAAACTCGAGGAGGCCGGCGCCGAGATCAACACGACCGACGATTCGATCGAGATCAACATGCACGGCCGGCGGCCGAAGGCGGTCGACATCACGACCGCGCCGTACCCTGCGTTTCCGACCGACATGCAGGCGCAGTTCACGGCGTTGAATGCCGTGGCCGAAGGCACCGGCACGATCACCGAAAACGTGTTCGAAAACCGCTTCATGCACGTGCACGAGCTCGAGCGGCTCGGCGCCGACATTCATCTGGAAGGCAACACCGCCGTGATCAAGGGCGTCGACCAGATGTCCGGCGCGCCGCTGATGGCGACCGACCTGCGCGCATCGGCGTGCCTGGTTCTCGCCGGCCTCGTCGCCAAGGGCGACACGACGGTCGACCGCATCTACCACATCGACCGCGGCTACGAGTGCATCGAGGAAAAGCTCGGCACGCTCGGCGCGAAGATCCGCCGCCTGCCGTCGTAGGATGAGCCCCGGCCCACCGGCTTTCTTTTTGGCGTAGAAATTTTGGCGTAAAGGTGACGACTGTGGGCCGAGGGCCCGCCCTACGGTTGTGCCGCCAGCCGCATCGTGATCGTCTCGCCGTTCTTCTCGACCTGTTCGATCTGCACCGGCAGCCAGTTGCGCTGCGGGGCGAACCAGCTCGTCGTCGTGCGCGAGTTGTCGGCGCGCTGGCGCTGGACGCGCACGGCCTCGATCCTGCCGGCCGGCAGGGACAGCGTTTCCCGCGCGCTCTGCGCATAGCGCTGTTCGGCTACCTTGTCCTTGTCGACGACGTGGAAGGTCAGGTCGCGCCCTCCGGATTTCAGCTGCGCCATCAGCGCCACCGTGACGAGGTTGCGGTCCATCGCACTGTTCTGCAGCGGCGCTGTCCACACGTTCTTGCCATCCCGGCTCTGCGCCTCGTGCGTGCGCCAGTCGAATTCCGTGCTGCGCTGGCGCGATTTGATCGCCGCTTCCTGCGAATAGCTGTAGCGCAGGCCCTCCGGCTGGCCGTCGTGCCAGCGAAATGTGGATTTTTCCACAACGTCCACGCCGAGCAGGCTGGCCATGCCCTTCGTGCCCTTGGTCTGATTGCTGAACTCCCAGGTTCCATCGCCGGCAGAGCGCAGCATCAGCGTGGCGCGGCCGAGTTCCTTGCCGTTGCGCAGTACTTCGTAATCGGCCTGAAAGGGCGCAACCGGCGCCGCGTCGCTCGCCGGCTCGGCGAGGGCGGCGCCGAACACGAGCGTGCCTAGAATGAGTGCTATCGAACGCGTGCGCATCATGATCTCCAGAACGCAAAGCAACGCCGAGTTTGCCAGCGGCAAGCTGAACGCCGTGCAAAATGCGAATCCGCACACTGGCGCCATCCCCGGCGGTCGGGGCTGCGTTCGAGCGGTAATCCGAGTCGGACGACCCGGGGCGCGAGCCCGGCCTCAGGCGACGTTGACGCGCACGCTGGCCGCCTCGACGACGCAGTTGCGGCCGCGCGCCTTGGCGGCGTACAGCGCGCGGTCGACCGCGCGCATCCAGTCGTCGAGGCTGCCCTTGCCGTCGAACAGCGCGACGCCGATGCTGGCCGTGACCTGCGTCGATCCCGGCAGGTCGGGCACGACGACCTGCGCAACCGCCACCCTCAATTCCTCGGCCAGCGCGAGTGCCGCGACGCGGCCGCTGGCCGGGCACAGCACCGCGAACTCCTCGCCGCCGAGCCGGGCCATGCTGCAGCGACCCGCGAGCTTGTGCTTGAGCTGCACGGCCACCGCAACCAGCACGGCATCGCCGGCGGGG
>DATIEJ010000238.1:0-8624 GCA_035455825.1 Rhodanobacteraceae bacterium
TGCTCGACGCGCTTGCCGGTGCGGGCGAGGACCGGATGCGCGAATACCGACATCAGGATGATCGCGACGCCGAGATAAAACATCAGGCCGAGTTCGTGCTGCTCGCCGAGAAGCACGATCGCGAGGGCGATCGCGTAGACCGGCTCGAGATTCGTCGCCAGTTGAACGTAGAAGGCGCTGAGCTTGCGCAACGCGGCCAGGGCTACGGTGTAAGGCAGCAGCGTGCAGCCGATCGACAATACGAGCAGCAGCATCAGATCGTGGAAATCCGGCAGCGGCAGCAACGGTCCGTCATGCGGCAGCAGTGGGGCGAGCATGGTCAGCAGCAGCGTTCCGGCGCCGAGCTCGACGCCGGTGACGGTCAGCGGATCGGCGTGTTCGACGAGGCGCTTGTTCAACGCGCCGAACAACGCAACCAGTAGCGCCGAAAGAATGCCGATGCCGAGTCCGAGGTGCATCGACGCCGGAACGCCGCCGGCAACGAGCACGACACCGGGAATGACGAGCACGCCGAGGGCCAACTCGCGCGCGTCGAAACGCTTGCGCGTCAGCCAGGGTTCGACCAGTGCGAGAAACGCCGGGCCCACGCCCATGCAGGTCGCGGCGACGGACGCGTTGGCGAGCTTGATCGCACCGTAGAACGTCAGCCAATGCAACGCGACCAGGCAACCGATGCCGGCGTACGCGGCGATCAGGCGCAATGGCATCGCGCGCAGGCCGCGCCACACCGTAGGCACCAGAGCCAGCGCGGCCACGACGATCAGCATGCGCCACCACACCAGTGCGAGCGCCTGCAGCGTGATGAGTTTGCCGAGGATGGCCGTGAACCCCCAGAGGATCACGCAGAAATGAATCTGCCACTGCGCCTTGGCTGTTGGCGTCATCGCCCAATCCTGTACGGCGCTGAAATCACGGTGTCGGTTTGATGGTTTGGACGTGTGCGGATCGCCGCATGTGGCGCTACTATCGCCCGATGAGCGAGCGATCGTCCAGCCAAATCCCGCATTGCCGCCTGGGCCTGCGCGCCGCTGCCGCACTCGTTCTCGTGTTCGCGGCCGGATGCGCGCGGCAAGGGGTTGCTCCGCCACACCCGCAAGGTCCCGCCGGAGGTTTGAAGCCGCACTACGAAGCGGTTGTCGGACAGGATCCCGCGACGATTGCAAAATTGCGTGCCGCACCGGCACCTGCCGAGCCCGAAGTGAGCCAGGGAACAACGATCGCCGGCGACGAGCAGGCGCTGATCGGCCGCGGTTTTGTCCGGATCGGCAGCGGCTACGATGCGGCCGGCGGAAGCCACGCGCGCGAGTGGGCAATCGAACAGGGGCGCAGCGTGGGGGCCGACAAGGTGCTTCTCTACGAACCGACGCCCGAAAGCGCTCTGGTCGCGGCGTACTTCGTGCATTATCGATTGCCGTTCGGAGCGCGATTCCGCAGCCTGACCGCCGACGAAGAGAAATCGTTGGGCGCGAGCGGGGTGCAGATCGGCGAGGTCGTCCGCGGCACGCCGGCGGCCGATGCGAATCTGCAGACCGGCGACTTCGTGCTGAAGTTCAACGGCAGGGCGGTCGCCAATCGCGCCGAGTTCCAGCGGTTGTTGAGCGAAAATGTCGGCAAGCGCGTGACGCTGACGATCAATCGCGGCGGGGTGACGATGGACAGGCTGGTGCGGCTCGGTGCGCTCGCGGCGACTCCGGCCGAAACGCGCAAGTAAGCAGGGCGGGAAAGCGGTCATGCAGACCGCTGATGGAACGGGCAGGGGGCAACATGCGTTGGTTCCGGTTCGCAACGGCGGTTGCAGGCATGTGCCTGTCGTCGGCACCAGCGTACGCTGCCGGCGTCGGCGTGCGCATCAGCGACACGCGCGGTCATGCCGTGGCGGACGCGGTCGTTACGATTGCGCCCCAATCCGGCGCCAGCGTCGCGCCGGCGCCGCCAGCAGCCACGCGCGTGATCGACCAGAAGAACGAAACGTTCATTCCGTACATCGAGGTCTTCCGGCCCGGCGACAAGGTGGTCTTCCACAACAGCGACAACACTCGCCATCACGCCTATTCGTTCGCGCCGGCCGGCCAATTCGAATTCGTGCTCGCTCCGGGCGAGAGTTCCGCGCCTCTGCAACTCGACAAGCTCGGCGTCATTGCGGTCGGCTGCAACATCCACGACCAGATGATCACGTATCTGTACGTGACCGATACTCCGCTCGTCGCGCATTCCGGTGGTGACGGCATTGCGCAGCTGTCCAATCTGCCCAAGGGAGACTACGCCGTCCGTGTCTGGCACCCGCAGCTGCGTCCCGGCGCAGGCGCCGACCTGCAGCGCCTGACAATCACCGACGCGAGCGAGCTCAGGGATCTGGAATTCACGTTGTCGCTGCTGCCCGATCCGCGTCTGCCGCCGGATCGCGAGCGGGCGGGGTATTGAGAGAGCACGCATGAGCTTCCGGCTGCGCCTCGCCGTGTTTCTCGTCGCCTCGCTCGCGATCCTGCAGAGCGTCACGGCGGTGCTCGTTTATGAAGTCACGCGCCGCCAGGTCGTTGCGGAAGGCAAGCGCCAGCTGGCGTTGGCCGGGACAACATTTGCGCGCCAGCTCGACGACGTCTCGGCGCGCGTATCGGACAACGTGCAGGTGCTCACGCTCGACTTCGCCTTGCGCTCGGCCATCGCGCAGCGCGACGCGGACACCGTGCGTTCGGCGTTGCGCAACCATGGCCGCCGCATCGGCGCGGCGCGCATGCTCCTGATCGAACTCGATGGCACGATCGAGGCCGACACGCAGGATGCTGCGCCGGGCCAGGGAAAATTTCCATTCGACGACCTGGTCGAAAGCGCGCTCGAAAAACCGTCGGCAGCGCTCGTGGCATGGAAGGACCAGGTTTTCTGGATCGTCGTCGTTCCGGTACATGCGCCGGCGCTGATCGGGTTGATTGCGGCATCGATTCCGGTCGACGAAGCCTTCCTGAAGCGCGAGCAGGAACAGTCGGCCCTGCCGAAGACGACCGAGCTTGCGGTACAAAATCCGGATGCGAGATGGATGGTCGTGGCTCGAGCCAATGCCGGCAACGGACTCGCCGATCGTCTCCTCGGCGAAAACCCGCAGCGCTCCGACGGACCCGCGCTGATCGAAGTCGCCGGCCGCGAATTCGTGGCGCTCGCAACGCCGTTGCGCACCTCGCGCCAGAGCCGCCCGATCGTCGCAGTGCTCGGCTACTCGCTCGACGCGGCGCTGCAGCCGTACCGTTCGGTCGCGCTGACCTGGGCAGTGCTCCTCGCGCTCGGTCTCGTCGCCGGCCTGCTCGGTTCGGTGTTGATTGCGCGCGGCGTCTCGCGGCCGATCGAGGCGCTGGCCGTGACGGCGCGGCGCATTGCGTCGGGCGACTATCGGCCGGCCGACCCGGTTGCGCAGACCGGAGAAGTCGGCGAGCTGGCTGCCGCGCTGACGAACATGGCCAAGGCGATCAGTGAGCGCGAGGAGCACATCCGCTTCCAGGCCGCGCACGACGATGCGACCGGGCTGATGACGCGCATCGCCGCGGAAGCGGCGATCCAGCAGATGATCGACGCCGATCCGGGCGCGCACGGTAGCCTGCTTATGGTTGCGCTGGCGCGCCTGCCGGAAATCACGAAGACGCTCGGCCACGCAATCAGCGATCGCCTGATGCGCGATGCGGCCACGCGCATCCGCGGTCCGGCCGGCAGCGCACTGGTCGCGCGCGCAAGCGACAGCGAATTCCTCGTCTGGAAGTGCCCCGCCGTGCAAGGCGACGCGATCGCGCTCGCGTTCCGCTTGCTCGACGTGCTCGGCGAGCCGTATCGCGAAGCCGATCTGGCGATCGATGTCGCGCCTGCCGTCGGCATCGCCCTGCATCCGCTGCACGGTACCAAGGCAAGCGCATTGATGCAGCGCGCCGAGGTCGCATTGTTCGCCGCGCTGGGAGCCGACGAACCGGTTGCCGTCTACGATCCCGGCGCCGACCCGCATCGGCCAGAGCGCCTGTCGCTCATGAGCGAGTTGCGCGAGGCGATCGACCGGCGCCAGTTGCAGATGCACTATCAGCCGAAGTTGAATCTGCTTACCGGCGCGATCGATGGGGTAGAGGGCCTGGTTCGCTGGCAGCATCCGAAGCTCGGGCTGGTCGGGCCCGACTTGTTCATCCCGCTGGCCGAGGAAACCGGCAACATCCGCCGGCTGACGCGCTGGGTGCTAGCCACCTGCATCGCCCAGGCGCACGCCTGGGACTTGCGCAAGCGCCGCTTCCGCTTTGCGATCAATCTTTCCGCGCGTGATCTCGACGATGCCGACCTGCCGCACCGGATCGGCGAACTTCTGGCGATCCACGCCGTGACGCCGCGCCAGATCGTGCTCGAGATCACCGAAAGCGCCGTGATGGGCAAACCCGACGCGGCGATTCGCGTGCTCCGGCAACTCGCCGATCTCGGCATCGACCTGGCGATCGACGACTTCGGCGTCGGCCAGTCGTCGTTTGCGTACCTGCGCAGGCTGCCGGTGCGCGAACTGAAGATCGACAAGAGTTTCCTGTTGCGCCTGGCGATGGGAGCCGAGGACCGGACCATCGTTCGCTCGATCGTCGAACTCGGGCATCGACTCGGTTACCGCGTGACCGCCGAAGGCGTGACCGACCAGACTTCGCTCGACTATCTCGGCGAAATCGGCTGCGATCACGCCCAGGGCTTTTTCATTTCGCGCGCGTTGCCGCCCGACGCTTTCGATGCCTTTCTCGCGGCGAGTCCCTGGCATCGCGAGAACCTGCTGACATGATCGCGCGCCGCATCGCACCGATTGTCATGGCCGCCGCAACGGCAGCGGCGCATGGCGGGGATTTCGACGTGCGCGGCTTCGCCGATTTCCGCCTCGTGTCGGCTGCCGAAGAAACGAGCTGGACCCAGGGTGGCCTCGGCAAGACGCGCTACGGCGGCGGCGATGATACGGCGCGCGTCGGCGGCGCCGCGGTCGTTGCGTCGTGGCATCCGGCGCCGGCATGGCTGGCGGTCGCGGATCTGCGCTATGAACCGCAAGCCGATTCCACTTTTGCACTTGTGGAGGCATACCTGCGCTATCGTCCGGTTTCGACCGACGCATGGCGCTGGTCGTTCAAGCTCGGCGAGTTTTTTCCGCCGATATCGCTCGAGACCGACGGCGTGGCCTGGACCAGCATCTGGACGATCGCGCCGTCGGCGGTCAATACCTGGGTCGGCGAGGAATTGCGTGTCGTCGGCGGTGAAGCGCGGCTCGAGCATCGCGGCGAAATCAATACGTTTGAAGGCGGCGCTGCCGTGTTCGCCGCAAACGATCCGCTCGGCGAGATCCTCGCCGCGCGCGGTTGGGCAATCGGCGATCTGGTCAGCGGATTCGGCAGCCACTTGCGCGAGCCCGACAACTACGCGAACAACATCGGTTCGACGCCACCGCGTCGGTACGATCCGTTTCTCGAAATCGACCATCGGGTTGGCGCCTACGCCGACTTGACCTGGCGCTCGACGGAATTCGGCCGCGCGACGCTGCTGTACTACGACAATCGCGCCGATCCGAGCGAGTACCACACGTTCAACCAGGGCGACCATTTGTTTGCGTGGCGCACGAAGTTCACGAGCATCGGCGCGACAACAGACGTCGGGCGGTTGGTGCTCATCGCCCAGGGTATCGCTGGCACGACCGAGATCGCGCCACCGGGCTTTCGCGGCGAGGCACATTTCGCCGCGGGCTACGTGCTCGCCGGCTGGAATCTCGGCGCATGGCGACCGGCAGTGCGTGTCGATGCGTTCATGACGCGCCAGGATCCAGCGTCGCCGGCCAGCGAGCATGGCAACGCGGTAACTTTGGCGCTGAACTGGCGCCCGCTCGACTGGCTGCGCCTCACCGGCGAAGCGCTGCGCATCGACAGCACGACGGATCAGCGCCGGGCAATCGGACTGGCGCCGCGCCAGATCGATACGCAGGTGATGTTCAATGCGCGGCTGCTTTTCTAGCCTGCAATCGGTCGTGCGTTGCCTGAAAGTCGTTGGTTCGCGTCGAGCATGGCTCGCGGAGCGAGCGAAGTCGAGCGAAGTCGAGCGAACCGACCGCGCCATTCAACGGCGGGACGACTGTAGTATGGTTCGGCTTTGCATGCGTCAGAAAGGATGACGCCGCAACGTTTCCGGTTACCCGGTGGCGCCTCGCGCCCGATTTGATTCCGACAAGGGAAATGAAATGACGAAAAGTATACATCGGGCGGTCTTGGCAAGGGTGCTGGCCGGCGGACTGTGCATCGCTGCCGGGACGTTCCGGCCCATTCCTGCCGGAGCAGCAGAGCTTGCAGCTTCCGCCAAGCCGCCCACGATGACGGAGGTGCTCGCTGCGTCGAAGCCGCAGGACTGGCACGCCCTCGATCCGCAGAACACGCTCTACCTCGAACTCGCGAGCGGTCGCGTCGTGATCGAACTCGCGCCGCAGTTCGCGCCGAAGCACGTGGCGAACATCAAGGCGCTCGCGCGTGAGAAGTATTACGACGGGCTCGCCTTCCTGCGTTCGCAGGACAACTACGTCGTGCAGTGGGGCGATCCGCACGCCGACGCGCGGGCCGAGGACGCGGACAAGCCGCGTCCGGTCGGCAACGCACAGCGCACGCTGAAGGCGGAGTTCACGATTCCGATCAGCAAGGACCTGCCGTTCACGCGTCTGCCGGATGTCGACGGCTACGCGCCCGAGTCCGGATTCTCCGGAGATTTCTGGTCCGCGCGCGACTCCAAGAAGAATGAAGCATGGCTGGCGCACTGCTACGGCGCACTCGGCGTCGGACGCGACCTGGACGCCGATTCCGGCGGCGGCACCGAGCTGTACGTCGTGATCGGCAACGCCCCACGCCACCTCGACCGCAACATCACGCTTGCCGGCCGAGTCGTGCAGGGCATGGAACTGCTGTCGGTGTTGCCGCGCGGAACCGGCCCGCTCGGATTCTACGAGAAGGCCGAGCAACGCGTTCCGATCAAGTCGATCCGCGTCGCCGCCGATCTTGCTCCGGCCGAGCGCACGAACCTCGAAGTCCTGCGCACCGATACACCGACATTCACTGCCCTCGTCGAGTCACGGCGCAATCGACATGACGACTGGTTCAAGGTGCCGGCGGGATATGTCGGGTTGTGCAATGTCCCGATTCCGGTGCGCGCGGTGGCGGCGCCGGCTGGCGCCAAGTAGCCGGCTGTTTTCGTCGCCGCAGAGGGCGATGTCGCTGTTTTAGCCCTCCCCTTCAAGGGGAGGGTTGGGTGGGGATGGTGTTTCTCTAGTTCGTCATGCCGGCGCAAGCCGGAATGGAGCGTCTCTCTTTTCTGCCGTCATTCTCGCGCGAGCGGGAATCCATCTTGATCCTTCTCTTTATTGTCCTGAAGTGCAAAGCTTCCACTCGCCTGCGGCGAGCGGGTCACTTTCTTTGCTTGTGCAAAGAAAGTAACCAAAGAAACACACCCCCGGTGGCGCGGTCTCCGGGCATCCGGCAACTGCTCCTGCGTTGCTCTACCTCCGGCATCCCTGCCGTCGCCTGCCCTGCGACTTCGCGAGGCTGCTCCGGGGTTCGCTGAATGTACGTCCATGTACATGCAGCGAACTGGCGCGCATCGTGCGCGCCACCCTTCGGGCTTTTCCTCCGCACCCTCGCCGCGCCACAGGGGGCCCCGTTCGGGCGGCATCCTGCCGCAGAAGCAAAGGCCCGCCTCGATTTTTTCTAAACACAAATGAATCGCTCCTTGGGTCTTGCGCTCGTTCGCCCTTGTAAACCTCGCTGCAAGAATGAGAAATGCAGCGCCCGCTTCTGCGGCGAGTGGAAGCTCTGCAATTTGAGAATCAAGAAGGAGCAAGGAGCCGTTCGCTGCGCAAACGTTTGCCCCGGCATCCACTGCCTCCTCAGTCTGGCTTGGGCCGAAATGACGAGCGAGGAGAAACACCATCCCCACCCAACCCTCCCCTTGAAGGGGAGGGCTTTAGTGCAGCGGAGCGCTTCAGGCCGTAGCGGGCGCGGGCGCCGCAAACCACGAGCGCCAGCGAGCCACCGTGACTTCCGGCCCATCCACTAGTGCGAACTAAACACTATAGTCGACTCGTGACTATAGCGAAGCTGCGACTTGCCGAGTGGATACCGAAACGCATCTGAAAAAATTCCAGAAAGAGCTCAGCTCCGGCACGGTGGCGCTGGTGCTGCTGGCCGTGCTCGCGCAGACCGAGGAGCCGTTGTATGGCTATCAGATCGCGAAAAGGCTCGAGCACAGTGCCGACGGCGCACTGACGGGCAAGCAGAGCGCGCTGTATCCGGTTTTGCGCAATCTGAGCGCGGCCGGCTTGCTCAAGAGCCAGGTCGAGCCGTCGATCAGCGGGCCGCCACGGCGCTATTACCGCATCACGCCGCTCGGCCGCGCCGTGTTCGACGAATGGTCGTCGAACTGGACCGCGACGCGCCGCTTCGTCGATTCCGTATTGAAAGGAGCCATATCATGACAACCACTCCGAAGACCATCGACGAATATCTGGAGCAGCTGCAAGGCGCGCTCAAGGACGCGGACCGCGCCATGGCCCAGGACGCTCTGTACGATGCGGAAGAGTATCTGCGCTCGGAACTCGCCGAACATCCGGAGTGGGA
>DATIEJ010000239.1:0-20403 GCA_035455825.1 Rhodanobacteraceae bacterium
ATGCAAAACCGTGCGCCAGTTGTCCAAACCTTGCAAAACACAACCTCGTCCTCACTTGACGGGATAGCCCTGTGCGATCACGCTGCGAGCGTGGCGCACTGAATAAACCACCGTTCAGGAATCCGAATGGAAAAAGTTGCAAAAACCCAGTCTGGCGAGAGTGCCGAGATCAGCGAACTGCCCGTGCTGCCTCTGCGCGATGTCGTGGTCTATCCGCACATGGTTGTTCCGCTGTTCGTCGGGCGCGAGAAGTCGGTACGAGCGCTGGAAACGGCGATGGCCGGCGACAAGCGCATCCTGCTCGTTTCGCAGCGCAGTCCGGACGTCGATGATCCGCAGGCCGGCGATCTGTATTCGATCGGTACCGTGGCGACGGTCCTGCAGCTTCTCAAGCTGCCCGACGGCACGATCAAGGTGCTGGTCGAGGGCGCGAGCCGGGCCGAAGTGGTCAATGTCGCCGATCGCGAAGGCCTGCTGATGGGCTTCGTGCGTGTCATCGAGCCGGCTTACACGCGCGAGGCGCGCGAGATCGAAGTCGTCTCGCGGTCGCTGGTTTCGATGTTCGAACAGTTCGTCAAGTTGAACCGCAAGATACCGCCGGAGTTGCTGACGACGCTCGCCGGCATCGACGACGCAAGCCGCCTCGGCGACACGATCGCGACGCATCTGTCGATTCGCCTTCAGGACAAGCAGCGCGTGCTCGAGACCGTCGACGTCGGCGACCGGCTGGAAATCCTGCTCGGTTTCGTCGACGGCGAAATCGACGTGCAGCAGATCGAGAAACGCATTCGCGGCCGCGTCAAGTCGCAGATGGAGAAGAGCCAGCGCGAGTACTACCTCAACGAACAGATGAAGGCGATCCAGAAGGAACTGGGCGAAAGCGAGGACGCGCCGAACGAGGTCGAGGAACTGGCGCGCAAGATCGACAAGGCGTCGATGCCCAAGCCGGTCGAGACGAAGGCGCGCGCGGAGTTGAACAAGCTCAAGCAGATGTCGCCGATGTCGGCCGAAGCCACGGTCGTGCGCAATTACGTGGACTGGCTCGTGCAGGTGCCGTGGAAGAAACGCAGCAAGGTTCGCCGCGACCTCAAGGGCGCTGAAGTCGTGCTCGATCAGGATCACTTCGGCCTGGAGAAGGTCAAGGAACGCATCGTCGAATACCTCGCGGTGCAGCAGCGCGTGAAGAAGATGAAGGGGCCGATCCTGTGCCTGGTCGGACCTCCCGGCGTCGGCAAGACCTCGCTGGGCCAGTCGATCGCGCGCGCGACGAACCGCAAGTTCGTGCGCATGTCGCTCGGCGGCGTGCGTGACGAAGCCGAGATCCGCGGTCATCGGCGCACCTATATCGGCTCGATGCCGGGCCGGATCATCCAGAACATGGCCAAGGTCGGCACGCGCAATCCGCTGTTCGTGCTCGACGAGATCGACAAGATGTCGATGGACTTCCGCGGCGATCCGTCGTCGGCGCTGCTCGAAGTTCTCGATCCTGAGCAGAACCACACGTTCAATGATCACTACCTCGAGGTCGATTTCGACCTGTCCGAGGTGATGTTCATCGCCACGGCGAACTCGTTGAATATTCCGAGCCCGCTGCTCGACCGCATGGAGGTCATTCGCATCCCCGGTTACACCGAGGAGGAGAAGATCAACATCGCGCAGCGTTATCTGCTGTCCAAGCAGATCAAGGCCAATGGCCTGCGCGCGGAAGAAATCAATGTCGCCGAGTCGGCGATTCGCGACATGATCCGTTACTACACCCGCGAGTCGGGCGTCCGCAATCTCGAGCGCGAGCTGGCCAAGATCTGCCGCAAGGTAGTCAAGGAACTGACGCTGACGGCGGACAAGAAGAAGGCCAAGGGCAAGGCCGGGAAGGGCAAGGCGAATGTCACGAGCAAGAATCTCGAGCACTACCTCGGCGTGCGCAAGTTCACCTACGGCCGCGCCGAACTGCAGAACGAAATCGGCCTCGTCACGGGCCTGGCCTGGACCCAGGTCGGCGGCGACCTGCTCAGCATCGAAGCCACGGTCGTGCCGGGCAAGGGCAAGCTGATTCACACCGGCCAGCTCGGCGACGTGATGCAGGAATCGATTCATGCCGCGCTGTCGGTCGTGCGCGCGCGCGCGGAGCGGCTCGGCATCGATCCGGATTTTCACCAGAAGCATGACCTGCACATCCATGTTCCCGAGGGCGCGACGCCTAAGGACGGCCCGAGCGCGGGTATCGCGATGTGCACGGCCCTGGTCTCTGCCTTGACCAAGGTTCCGGTGCGTTCGGAAGTCGCGATGACCGGCGAAATCACCCTGCGCGGACGAGTGCTGCCGATTGGCGGCCTGAAGGAAAAGCTGCTGGCAGCCCATCGTGGCGGCATCGAGACGGTGATCATTCCGGACGAGAACATCAAGGACCTGGCCGATATCCCCAAGAACGTGACCGAGTCGTTGAGCATCCGGCCGGTGCGCTGGATCGACGAGGTGCTCGACATCGCGCTCGAGCGTCCGCTTACGCCACAAAGTGGAAAAGTACAGGAAGAGCCAAAAGTCGCATCGGAGCCGGCGCCCGCCGCGCCGACCGACATCACGCCGGTGCGTCCGCACTGAAGCGCGCGGAGTCTTCCCGAAAGCCCCTCACCCCTTGCCCTCTCCCGCACGCGGGAGAGGGGGAGTGATCGTCGCGCTTCTGCGCGACAGCGTTACTTGATTGAAGCGGGGAGTGATCGTCGCGCGTTGCCCGACGACGTCATCTGATTGAAGCGGGCTGCGCATGCAAATTCCCAACCAGAGTGTCAAGCGCAACGCGCTGGATTTTCGCGTTTCGGCGAGATTGGAAATTGTCTGCAGGCCGCGCCACGCTTGAGGTTGCGCCGGATAGGGTGGGCTGGTATAAAGTCTGCGCCGCGATCCGGGTGACGACGAGTCCGGGCGATCGCGGGGTAGCGAGGCAGTACCAAAGATAGCTCGCAAATGCACATACCTGCTTCGCAGAGACGCCACGCGTTGCGGTCCAGATTTTGCTCGGGAGAGACATAATGAACAAAGCTGATTTCGTTGCTGCGGTTTCAGATGCCGCGGGCCTGACCAAGGTTGACGGCGCCAAGGCCGTCGAAGCTTTCATGGAGACGGTCAAGAAAGCGTTGAAGAAAGGCGAGACGGTTGCGCTGGTCGGCTTCGGCACGTTTGTCGTGCGCAAGCGCGCCGCTCGTACCGGCCGCAATCCGCGCACCGGCGCACAGATCAAGATCAAGGCTTCGAAGAATCCTTCATTCAAGGCTGGCAAAGCGCTCAAGGATGCCATAAACTAGTGCGCTTTCGCCCATAGCGGGCGTAGGGGTGCTTAGCTCAGCGGTAGAGCGTCGCCCTTACAAGGCGAGGGTCGGGGGTTCGAACCCCTCAGCACCCACCAGTTACCGATTGCGGAACGTTTCCGCTCGACAGGTCCGGCGCAGGCATTGCCGGACTTCTTGGGTCCTCCGCATCAAAAGCACGGCCGGTGTTGGCGCGCTTGCAGCTCAGAGAACGCGGAGTGGTAGTTCAGCTGGTTAGAATACCGGCCTGTCACGCCGGGGGTCGCGGGTTCGAGTCCCGTCCACTCCGCCACGATCTGGAAGGGCGCCGTAATGGGCGCCCTTTTTTTTCGCGAATATTGGAAATGGCTTGAAAGTATACGAATGTCGATTCCGCGCCGTGCGCTGACGCGGCCAACGAACCAGGGTTTCGGAACGCCTACTCATGTTGCAGACACTCCACGAAAAATTCTCCGGCCTGATTGCCAAGATCGTGCTTGGCGTCATCGTCATCATCTTCGGCGGTTTCTTCGGCATCCAGTCCTACATGAATCCGCAGACCGAGACGTTCGTTGCGAGCGTCAACGGCCACGAGATTTCCCAGGATGAGTTCCGCGACCGCTACAACCAGTACCGCACGCAGATGCAGCGCATGTACGGCAAGCAGTTCAATGCGCTCGAGTTCGACACGGCGCAGCGCAAGCGCGAGCTGCTCGACCGGCTCGTCGACGAGCAGCTGATCCTGGATGCGAACGAGAAGCTCGGCGCCACGGTTACTCCGACGCGGATCCAGGAAACGATCATGCAGGATCCGAATTTCCAGGTCGACGGCAAGTTCGACAAGGAACGTTATCGCATGGTGCTGGGCGCCAACCAGAAATCCGCCGAGTGGTACCAGGATCAGATCCGCCACGATCTGGCGATCCGCCAGGTGCCGGCCGAGCTGGCGCGCAGCGTCGTCGTGACCGACGCGGAAGTCGGCGCCTACGTCCGCCTGCGCGACCAGACGCGCAATTTTCGCTACGTGAAGTTCGACAAGCCGACGGCCGAGCCGAAAGTCGCCGACGCCGACATCGAGACCTACTACAAGGCCCACGGCGACGAATTCATGACGCCGGAGAAGGTGTCGCTCGACTACGTCGAGCTGGACGCGACAAAGATGCAGTCCGACGCCAAGCCCGACGACGAGACGTTGAAGAAGCGCTACGAGGAACAGAAGGCGCGCTTCCTCACACCCGAGCAGCGGCTGGCCTCGCACATCCTCGTGAAGGTCGACGCCAACGCCGATGCCGCGGCGCAGAAGGCGGCACTGGAGAAAGCGCAGGCGATCGAGGCCGAAGCCAAGTCCGGCAAGGATTTCGCCGCGCTGGCCAAGGCCGATTCGGCCGACGTCGGTTCGAAGGCGCAAGGCGGCGATCTTGGCTGGCTCGAGAAGGGCGTGACCGATCCGGCCTTCGAAAGCGCGCTGTTTGGTCTGGACAAGGGCGCCATCTCCGATCCGGTCAAGACCGAAGAGGGATACCACATCATCCAGTTGCGCGACGTGCGGCCCGAGAAGGTGCGCACGTTCGAAGAGGTCAAGACGGAACTGGCCAAGCAGTATGTCGATTCCGAGCGCGAGCGCGCCTATAGCGAGGTTTCCGGGAAGCTGACCGATGCGATCTACCAGGATCCGACCGCGCTGGCATCGGCTGCGAAGGATCTGGGTCTGCAAGTCCAGAAGACGCCGCTGTTCGCACGCACCGGGGGCACCGGCCTGGCGGCAAATCCGGCGGTCGTCAAGGCGGCTTTTTCCGGCGCGGTGCTGACCGAAGGCAATACGTCCGATCCGATCGAACTCGGACCGAACCATATCGTCCTGATCCGGGTTGACCAGCACGAAAAATCGGTGCCGAAGGCGCTCGACGAAGTGCGCGACCAGATTCGCAGGAAACTCGGCGAGCAGCAGCTCGCGCAGCAGGCGCGCGAGCAAGCCGGCGTGTTGTTCGAGCGTCTGCAGAAAGGCGAAACGCTCGAGCAGATTGCCGAGCCGCTGAAGGCCAAGGTCGCCGCGGAAAAGGATATCGGCCGCAACGCCGCGAACCTCGACCAGGCGCTCGTCGCCGAAGTATTCAAGCTGCCGCGTCCGCAGGAAGGCAAGCCGTCCAACGGCCAGGTCGCGCTGGCAGGCGACGCCTATGCGCTCGTGTCGCTCGATGCCGTCAACGACGCTGATCCAGCCAAGCTCGACGCGAAATCCCGCGAAGCGGCGCGCAACCAGCTTGCCCAGAGCATGGGCAACGATGCCGTGCGCGGTTACGTCGACAGTCTGCGCAAGAGCGCGAAGATCAAGATCGCTGAGGATCGGCTGCAGTAAGAGCAGGGCTGAGGGCTGAGGGCTGGAGATCAAGAGCAGCACGACCGCTGCTCCTGCCCTCAGCCCTCAGCCCTCAATAGTCAGATCCCCGTCATGCCCAGCGTGTTGTAGCCGGCATCGACGTACGTGATCTCGCCGGTGATTCCCGAGGCCAGGTCCGAACACAGGAACGCGGCCGCGTTGCCGACTTCATCGATGCTGACGCTGCGCCGCAACGGCGCATTGGACTCGACGTGGTCGAGCATCTTGCGGAAGTTGGCGATGCCGGCGGCGGCGAGCGTCTTGATCGGGCCGGCCGAGATGGCATTGACGCGCGTGCCTTCCGGTCCGAGGTTGAACGCAAGGTAGCGCACCGACGCTTCGAGACTGGCCTTGGCCAGGCCCATGACGTTGTAGTTGGCCAGGGCACGCTCGGCGCCGAGATAGGTAAGCGTCAGGATCGAGCCGCCACGCCCCTTCATCAGCGGCCGTGCCGCCTTGGCCATCGCTGGCAGGCTGTAGGCCGAAACGTCGTGCGCAATGCGATAACTCTCGCGTGTCAGGCCTTCGAGGAATTCGCCCTCGAGCGCTTCGCGTGGCGCGAAGCCGATCGAGTGGACGAGGATATCCAGGCCGTCCCAGTGCTTGCCGAGACTATCGAACAACTGCGTGATCTGTTCGTCGCTGCTGACGTCGCACGGCAGGACGATATTCGATCCGAATGTGTTGGCGGCTTCTTCGACGCGATCCTTGAGCTTGTCGTTGACATAGGTGAACGCCAGTTGCGCGCCCTCGCGGTGCATTGCATTGGCTATCCCCCACGCGATCGAGCGCTGGCTGATGATGCCGGTGATGAGGGCGCGTTTGCCGTGCAGGAATCCCATGGTGCCTCCGCAAGAAAAGATACGCCGACCGCGCAGCCGCGGCGGAGTGCAAGTTTAGCCGAGATCGGCGCAGGTCTTCATTGCCCACGCCTTAATTGCCCGGCTCTTATTGCCCGGCTTCTATTGGCGTGTAGCGGTGACTTCGCGCGGTGGCGTCAGCAGCAGTTGCTGGCCCAGGTGCAGCTTCGCATTGCGCGGAAGGCCGTTCCAGCGTAACAGGTCGTCGACGTGCAGTCCGTAGCGGCGCGCGATGTCCCACAGCGTGTCGCCGGCATGCACGACGACCATGCTCGGCAGCGCGAGCGCGGCCGTGTACGCGGCAGGCGGAGCGGGCACGGCAGCGAGCAGGTCGGTGTCCTTCGACGGCCCCGGCAGGAGCAGGCGCGTTCCCGGAGCCAGCGCCGCATCCGGGGCAACGCCGTTGATTGCGGCGAGCGCATTGGGGTCCAGGTCGTCGAGCATGGCGAAGATCGAAATCGTCTCGGCTTGCTTGAGCACGGCCTCATGCCAGTCGCGCCAGACATACTGCGGCAGTTTACCGAGTGTCTGCTCGATGGCCAGGCGGCTGTTCGCCGGGATGACCAGCCGGAATGGTCCATCGGCCGGCATGCGCGCACGCACGAAGCCTGGATTCAGGTGCCGCAGCTGCGCGTCATCGATACCGGCGAGCCGCGCTGCCACGTGCAGGTCCAGCGGCGCGGGCAGTTCGAGCACGGCAACGGCGTCGTCGTGGGTCGGTTCGGGAAGGCGGATGCGGTAGCGCCACGGGTCCGAGATGATGCAGGACAGCGCCAGCAGCTTGGCCAGGTGGTCGTGCGTTCCGGGGTTCACCTGCAGGCGACCCATTTCGTGCGCAGTCCATTCGTTCTTCTTGCGGGTGCTCAGCAGCTGGCGCACCTTGTACATGCCGGCATTGAAGGCCATGTCGGCCAGGCGCCAGTCGCCGAATTCATCGTTGTACTGCTGCAGCAGGCCGATCGCGGTGACGGTCGAGGCGTACACGTCGAGACGCCCGTCGTAGTCGTCGTTGATGCGCAGCCCGGCTTCGCGCGCCGTGTCCGGCATCAGTTGCCAGATGCCGGCCGCGCGGTCGCCCGTCGATGCGATAGCGGTGTAGTTGCTTTCGACGTAGGGCAGGAAGGCGAATTCCCCGGGTAGCCGGTGTTTCTCGATCTGCTCGAGCACCAGCAGAAGGTACGGCATCGCCTCGGTCAGAGAACTGGAAAAATCGTTCGGCGCCTGAGCGTACATCCGCGCCCAGTGCTGAACCGAAGGGCTGTAGTCGCACCCGGGCATCGCGAAGCGCGCACGCAGGCGCGGCCATGGCGACGGAACGGGCTGCGCAGCGACCTTCGCCGGCAATGGTGGCGGCGCCGGCGCAGGCGCCGTCGGCGGGCCAGCGACGGCTTCCGGCTCGGCTGGAGCGGCGGTGTAGGTCGGGCCGCTCGCACAGGCCGCCAGCAGCAGGCAGGCGCCTCCAATTGCCGTGCAGCAGCCGCCAAACAGGGCCAGGCGCAAGTCGCGCGCGGTGCTGGCCGCGGTCCGCGGAACCGGGATGCTCACGCGGCGGCGCCGGCAGTCGGCGCGCCGTGGCGCGCCAGCGTGATGCCTGGCCGGCAGCAACCTGGACGAATGCGAGCCGAAGCGTGGACGTTGCGAAGTCGGATCATAGGTCTGACGTCGGCGCGGCACGCGGGTAGCCGCACAAAAGGGCGGCCAATATACCGTACCGAACAGCCCGGCACGGTTGTGCGCCGCAACAAGCGCTTAACCTTGGCCGTCGATTCGCGCACAATCCGCGCACCGTCGCACGAACTCAAGCCTGCATGCCGCCTGATATTTCCAGCAGTTACTCCAGCGGCCCTTTGCAACTCCTTCTGCAGCGCGAGCTTTCGATGCTCGCCCCGCTGTTGAGCGGCATTTATGGCGTCTGGGGCCTGCATATCCGCCCGCACGACCAGGCGCCGGTCACCCTCCCTTCGCATTTGCTCAGCGCCGTGGTCGAACTGGCTCTCGACGACGCCGGGTCCTGCGCCGGGTCTCTGCGATGCGAGCCATCGCATCTGCCGTTTGCGAGCGAAAGCTTCAAGCTCGTCGTCGCCCAGCACGTTCTCGAACAAGTCGCCGCCCAGGACGCCGGCGCGGAGGAACTGGCGCGCGTGCTCGCTCCGGAAGGCGTCGCGCTGCTGTTCGGTTTCAACCCGGTGAGCCTGTGGCGTCCGTGGGTATCGCGCCGGTTGCGCAATGGCCTGCAATTCGCCTCCGCCGGAGGATGGCGCCAGAGACTGGAACGGGCGCAACTCGACGTTTTGCAGGTTCGTTATGTCGGGACCTGGGGTCCTTGGGGCGGTGCCGAACCTGGTCCGGCGCGGGAAGTGCGCTCGCTGCCGGGACTCGGCCGATTCGGCGCCAGCTGGCTGTTGATCGCGCGCAAGCGGCGCAGCACGCTGACGCCGTTGCGTCTGACGACCGCGCGCTCGGACCTGAAGCTGAGTCCGACGCTGGTCCCCGGCGCGCATCGGGAGTGCGCGTGACGCGCGCCACCGCGGCGGTGCAGATGTTCACCGACGGCGCCTGCCTCGGCAATCCGGGTCCGGGCGGCTGGGCCGCGCTGCTGCGCTACAAGACGGTCGAGCGGGTATTGTCCGGCGGCGAACGCGATACGACGAACAACCGCATGGAACTGATGGCGGCGATTGCCGGACTCGAAGCGCTAAAGCACGCATCGCGGGTAGAATTGACCACCGATTCCCAGTACGTGAAGCAGGGCATCGAACTGTGGGTGCCGCGCTGGCGCGCGAACGGCTGGCGAACGGCCGATCGCAAGCCGGTCAAGAATCAGGACTTGTGGGAACGTCTGGCTGCGGCGGCTGAGCCGCACCAGATCAAGTGGCTCTGGACGCGTGGCCACTCCGGCCACGTCGAAAACGAACTTGTGGATATGCACGCACGCGCCGCCGCCGAGCGCGCGGCCAAGGGGTGATGATGCGTCAAGTCGTGCTGGACACCGAAACCACGGGCCTGGAGGTCGGCAAGGGTCATCGGCTCATCGAGATCGGTTGCGTCGAGTTGCTCGAGCGGCGCCCGACGCAACGCAAGTTCCATCGTTACCTCAATCCGCAGCGGGCCATCGACGAAGGCGCGCGCGTGGTCACCGGGATCAGCGACGAATTCCTGCTCGACAAGCCGCTGTTCGCGCAGATCGCCGACGACCTGCTCGAATTCATCGGCGATGCCGAACTGATCATCCACAACGCGGCGTTCGATCTCGCGTTTCTCGACGCCGAATTGGCAATCGCGGACGCGCGCCACGGCAGCCTGAGCAGCCGCTGCACGGTGCTCGACACGCTGGCGCTCGCGCGCGAGAAATATCCGGGGCAGAAGAACAGCCTCGACGCGCTGTGCAGGCGGTTGGGCGTGGACAATACCCATCGCGAACTTCACGGCGCCCTGCTCGACGCCGAATTGCTGGCCGATGTCTATCTGGCGATGACGGCCGGGCAGGGCGACCTTGGCCTGTCGAGCGCGATCAGCCGCACCGCACCGATTCGCGCCTTCGTCAGTGGCGTGGCACGTGCGGCGCTGAAAGTCTGCGTCGCCAGCGCCGAAGAAGTCGCCGCGCACGCATCGCGGCTGGCTGCGATCGACGCAACCAGCAAGGGCCGTTGCCGGTGGCGGCTGGATTAGGCATGCGGCGAACAAGTTCCGCCAGGCGCATGGTGTCCGGAGAAACGTCCGCGCTCGCAGGGGCATTGCATTTTCGCGCGCGGTGGCATAATACAGCGGTCGAGACACTCGGATCGTGGATCGGCTGATCGCTTGGCCAGACTGGGAGTATGGCAATGAAGGCTTTGCTGGGTACGTTGCTGCTGTTGTCGACCGCGACGGTCAATGCCGAGACCGCCGTCGAGGCGATTGCCGCGCACAAGCACATGGGCGTCGCCACCTGCAGCAACAGCGTCTGCCACGGCGCGTCGCAGCCGTTCCGCGAATCCAACGTGATGCAGAACGAATTTGCCATCTGGCAGGAATTCGATCCGCACGCAAAGACCTATTCGACGCTGTCCAAGCCCGAAGCCAAGGCGATCACCGCAAAGCTCGGTCTCGGCGATCCGGCGCAGGCGAAGATCTGCTTGGACTGCCACAACGACAACCAGCCGGCCGACCGTCGCGGCGAACGCTTCCAGGTTTCCGATGGCGTCGGCTGCGAGGCCTGCCACGGTGGCGCCGAGCAATGGCTCAACTCGCACGCCGACCGCAGTGTCACGCATGCCGACAACGTCGCGAAGGGCATGTATCCGACCAACGATCCGATCAAGCGCGCCGAACTGTGCCTGTCGTGCCACATGGGCGAAAAGGAACGCATGATCACGCACCGGATCATGGGCGCCGGACATCCGCGCCTGTCGTTCGAACTCGACACGTTCACCTGGCTGCACCCGCACTACAAGATCGGCGACAACTGGATCAAGCGCAAGGGACAATGGAACGGCGTGCGCGACTGGGCCGTCGGCCAGGGCGTTGCGGCGGGCAACCTGCTCGACATGCTGCTCGACCCGAAGACCGAGTCGCACGGCCTGTTCCCGGAACTCGTCCTGTTCGACTGCCACGCCTGCCACAAGCTGATGCAAGGCAAGAAATGGGGTCCGCGCCAGGGAACGGGCCTCGGCCCGGGCGTCGTGCGCTTGAACGACGCGAATCTGGTCATGTTCCGATATGTGCTCGCGCCGGTCGACAAGGCGGCCGCGCAGCGTGTTCTCGACGAGACCCGCGCACTGCATCGCGCGACGACCGAGAGCCGCGACGGAACGTTCGCGGCGGCGCGAAAGCTGCGTGCGACGCTTACCGAACTGCTGCCGAAGGTTTCCGCCTACAACTACGATGCCGCGAGCCTCGACGTGATCCTCGCCAGTTTCGTCGCCGACGCCGAACGTGGCGAGTTCCGCGACTTTTCGTCGGCCGAGCAGGTCGCAATGGCCTCGCAATCGGTCGTGGTCGCGTTCGAGAACGCCGGCAAGCTCGACAAGGACCAGGCGGCGCGGTTGCACGCCAAGCTCGATGCGCTATACGAGACGGTCAAGGATGAAAACAACTACGCGATGGCGCGTTTCGATGGCGCACTCAAGGATCTGCGCACCGCGGCACCGTAACGAGGCTCCGATAGAACCCGCCACGGGTTCATCGGAGCGGGCTGTCCGTCCGCGGCAGGCGTCGCGTCCAGAGCCAGCAAGCATGATCCGCTCGTGATCGACGCCGTCCAGATTCCAGGCTACAGCGTGCTGCGCACACTCGGCGCGGGCGGAATGGCGACCGTCTATCTGGCGGTGCAGGAATCGCTCGAGCGCGAAGTCGCGCTCAAAGTCATGGCGCCGGTGCTGGCCGCGAACGCGGATTTCTGCGAGCAATTTCTCAAGGAAGGCCGGATCACGGCCAAGCTGTCGCACCCGCATCTGGTTACCGTGCACGACATCGGCTCGTATCGCGGCACCTACTACATGGCCAGCGAGTATCTGTCGGCCGGTTCCCTGCGCGAACGCCTGCAGACCGGGCTGGGCGTTTACGAAGCGATCAACATCGCCCATGACCTCGCTTCGGGGCTGACCTACGCCCACGAGATGGGCTTCGTCCATCGCGACGTCAAACCGGGCAATATCCTGTTCCGCTCGAGCGGTGCCGCGGTGCTCGCTGACTTCGGCATTGCCAAGGCGATCAAGTCGATCAGCTCGGCGACGATGGCGGGCACGGCGATCGGCACGCCGGATTACATGAGCCCGGAGCAGGCGCAGGCCAGCCCGGTCGATGGCCGCACCGATATCTACAGCCTCGGCGCCGTGCTGTTCGAGATGCTCAGCGGGCGCAAACCGTACGTTGCCGGCGACCCCTACGCTGTGGCCTTGCGCCACGTCACTGATCCGGTGCCGCGCCTGCCGGAAACACTGGCGTGGCTGCAGCCCCTGATCGATCAGACGATGGCCAAGGATCGCGAACAACGTTTCGCCACCGGTGATGCGTTCATGGCGGCCTGTGACGCGTTGCTGCGCGAGCATCCGATAGCACCGACCAGCAGCCAGCGGCGAAGTGGACGCCGCCGAGTGCCTGGCGCCAATGCCGGCGACGCCAGCGGTGCGCCAGAAATTACGCCGCAACGCTCAGGGCAGGCGCCGCGCTGGGCGTTGCCGCTTGCGGCCGCGTTCGTGCTCGCCATCGCCGGAACGATTGCCTGGCGCTGGCTGCGTCCGCCGGCGCCACCACCGGGCATCGCCGCGCCTGCTGCGCCGCCGTCGACCATGCCTCTGCCGCCGCCGGTCGAGCCGGCAGCAAATTCGATCGATAGCGCAGGCCTGACCCGCCTCGACACGCCCGCGCTGCTCGCGCGCGCCGGAAAATATGTCGACGACGGTTTCAAATCCGGGCTCGGAGAAAAGTTTGGCTACCCGGCCGGCGACAATGCAATCGACCTGTTCCGCGAGGTGCTCAAGCGCGAACCGGGCAACGCCGCCGCGACGCAGGGACTGGCGCGCATCGCCGCGTTTTACGAACGCGGCGCGCGCAGCGCCCTTGACCGCGGACTGAACACGGGTGCCGATGAACTGATCGAAAAGGGCTTGCGTGCGGCGCCGACGAGCGAAGGACTGCTGAAGCTCAAGGCGGAACTGGCGGCGCGGGAAAAGGGCTGAGGGCTGAGGGCTGAAGATCAAGAGCTGCCGCGACGCGCTGTTTCTCTTGGCCCTCAGCCCTCAGCCCTCTTTACCGACTACGCACCAGAATCACCGTCACATTATCCGAGCCGCCGCCGTCGAGCGCCGCGAGGATCAGATGGTCGACGCATTCCTGCGCGGAAAGGTCCTGGCGCGCGAGGATCTGGCCGATGCGCGCGTCGTCGACTTCCTCGGTGAGTCCGTCCGAGCACAGCAGGATCTGCATGCCCGGCTGCAGCGTGCCGCGGATAGTCTCGACGCGCAGGCTTTCCGGATCGGTCACGCCGAGCGCCTGGGTCACGACATTGCGATGCGGATGCGTGCGCGCCTGTTCGTGCGTGATCGCGCCCTGCTGGATCAGCTCCTGGACGTAGGAGTGATCCTGTGACAACTGCTTGAGCTCGCCGTTCCACATGTATACGCGGCTGTCGCCGACCCAGCAGACCTCGTAATCGCTGTTCTTCAGGCGCAACGCGGCTATCGTGGTGCCCATCGGCAGCGCTTCGGCCTTGCGGCTCGAATGCTGGATGATTTCCTCGTCGGCGCGCTGCACCGCCTGGGCCAGCGGCGCGCCCTCCGTGATCTCGTGGACCAGCGTATCGCGGGCCAGGGCGCTGGCGACTTCGCCGTGCTCGTGCCCGCCCATGCCGTCGGCGACCAGCCACAGACCGAGGCCGGCGTCCGCATAATAGGTGTCCTCGTTATGCTCGCGGCGCAAACCGACGTGGGTGTTGTGTCCGAACTCAATCATGCGTCAATGGGTATCCTGCGCAGTCCGGATGATAAGCCGAGAGCTTTCATAGCATGCCGTGTTCATAGCCGGGCGCGCAAGCGGCATCACGCATTGGCGTGATGCCGCGCAGGCCTCAGAACTCGATCCGGAAACCTGCTTCGAAGCGATTCAAGTGCGCGCCGGTCAGTCCGCCGATGTATTCGTAGGCGATGTAGCCCGAGCGTCCCTGCGGCCAGACCGCGTTCAAGCCCAGGCCGATTTCGTAGAAATTGTGGTCCAGCCGCGGGTCGTTGACGATGATGTCAGTGTGTGTCGGATCGGATACGAAACGCGAAACGACGGTTTGCGGATCGGACCTGAAATCGTGGCTGTATTCGAGTCGCGCGTTCGGGACCAGGACACCCCAGTTTTGGCTGGAGGTGTAGCTGAAGAGCGAACCGAGCGTGCCGATTTCGGTGACCTTCGAGCGCGAGTCGACCTGCGTGGCGAGGCCGAAGCCCGGCCCGCTGGATGCGATCGTCTCGGTAAAGCCATCCAGGCTCAGATGCGAGTAGGCGCCGCGCAGGTATGGGCTGAAGGCGAACGCGCCATTGTTGAAATCACGGCCGAGGGTGACGTTCAACGACTCCAGATCTCCGCTCGGCGAGGCCTTTGCGACCTGGTTCACGCTGGTCGTGCCGCCGCCGGCTCCGAGCGCTGCAATCTGGTAGATGATGTTGCGGCTCAGGTCGAAGTCGAGCTTGGTGAATTCCAAGGAAGCCTGCACGTAGAAATCGTTGCCGTGGTACCAGGTCATGTAGCCATTGAGGCTGTAGCCGTCCCCATCGATCTTGCCGCTATTCAGATCGAGATCGGATTTGTCGTGGTTGTAGCCGAAGGCGACACCGGCGACGAACGCGTCGCTGAAGCGGTAGTCGAAGCCGGCGGTCAACGACGCGCCGTCATAGTCGAAACCGGGTCGCGATTCGTTGGCCGCGAAACTGCCATTGCTGATCATGCCGTTGGCGAAAAATCCCCAGCGCGAGAACTCGCCCCCAACTTCGCCGCCCTGCGCCGGATCCTTGTGGAACGCATCGCCGAGCATCGCCAGCGGCACCGACTTGCCGTTGTTCGTCACGGCCAGCCCGCCGAGGCTGATCCCCGTGGCGCCAAGGCGCAACGCGCTCATGCGCGCATCCAGGTTGCTCGCCTGCGAGATCTGCACGTTCGACGCCATCTGGCTTTGCGGTTGCGTCTTGTTGTTCGCCATCGCATCGAGCGCGGCGGGGACGGCACTGCTGCTCGCGTTGACGACGATTTCGGAGCAGCGCTGCAGGAAATCGGTTTGTTGCGAAGAAATCGGAGTCGGCGACGTCGCGAGCGCCGGACAGGCGACATCGATCGCATGGCCGACGGCGGCCTGAACCGGAGTGAGCGCGCCGAGGTTGGCCACGCCGTTGACGAAGATGAAATTCACGTTGGCGCCGTTCTGCGCGCCGACGATTTCGGCATTCAGGGTGTAATTGCCCGGCAGTATCGCGGTCAGGCGATTGCTGCTCTCGCCCTTGCTGTCGGTCTGGGTCGTTGCCGCAAATCCGGCGGTTGCATTCGAGCTCGACCATTCGATCGTTGCCCCGGCCAGCGGCGCGCCTTGCGCGTCGGTTGCGCGAACGACCAGCGGCTGCGACGGTTGTGTCGGCACCAGCGTCTGATTGTTGCCGGAGACGATCGTCAGCGTCTGCGCGCACAGCGCGAGTGGAAACAGCCAGGCGACCAGGACCAGCGGCAGGCGCCAGCCTGGAGCACGTCCAGTGCGCGAGACAGCGGCATGAACCTTCATGACGACCTCCCCAGGTTGAGCTCCCACCCGGCTAATCTATAGCAAAGGGCCGGATTTGGCATTAACGTTGATCGGGTACGCATGTCGCGGTTCTCCTGAGTTTAGCGTTATGGTGATCAATGGAGGAACGGCGGACCAGGGACGTGGTCGCAGTAGGAGTGAACGCTGTTTCGCGCGTTATTGCGCCATGCCGACGGCGCAGGCCAGCACAGAGGTGATCGGATGTTTCGCTTCGCGTTCGTGAGGTTCGCTGCAAGGCTGCAGACGCTGAAGGTGCTCGCAGTTGCGGCTGTTGTTTTCGTCGCGGGCGTCGCGACCGCTCCGCAGACCGCGACGGCAAGCGCGGAGCGCAACCCGGAAGACCTGCTGATCGTCGACTGCCTGCTGCCGGGACAGGTCCGCAAGCTCGGCGCGAACTCGTCCTTCATGAGCGCGCGCAGACCGGTGCGCACGACCCAGGCCGAGTGCGAGATTCGTGGCGGCGAATATGTTTCGTATGACCGCGCCGACTACCAGACCGCACTGAAAGTCTGGCTGGGCCAGGCCGAAATCGGCGACGCGGACGCGCAGAACTACGTCGGCGAAATCTATCTCAAGGGTCTTGGGACGACACCCGACTATGCGAAGGCCGCGCAGTGGTTCGAGAAGGCCGCGGCCCAGGGCTCGCGCCGCGCCCGCATCAATCTGGGTTACATGTATGAGCAGGGTCTGGGCGTGTCCCAGGACACCGCGCGCGCCTTGAATTTGTACCGCGATGCTTCCGGCATCAGCGGCGACAAGCTCGTATTCGCCTCGTCGGTGACGGCCGAAGTGCAACAGGCGCACGCTGAAACGCAGGCGGTTCGCGAACAGCTGTCCGGCGAACAGCGCAAGACGGAACAGCTGCGCGCCGAGGTCGAAAAACTCCAGGGCGAGATCAAGCGCAAGCAGCAGGGCTACGAGAAGTCCCAGCGCGAGTTGAACGACGTGCGCGGTAAGCTCGACGCCGAGCAGAAGAAGCTCGGCGCCGATCGCGACCCGAATTACCAGAAACTCAAATCCGATCTCGATGCGCGCGAGCGCGCACTCGCCGACCAGCAGCGCGACCTGGAGACTGCACGTCAGGCCAGCGCGAAGCAGCAGGCCGCTGCCGAAGCAGATATTGCGCGGCTGCGCGCGCGCGAACAGGAGCTGCAGAAGCGCCAGTCGGGCGGTGACGCCAAGGAGTTGGCCGAACTGCGCGCGTCGGCAGCGCAGATGGACAACGCCCTCGCGCAATCGCGTTCCAGGCAACGCGAGCTGCAGCAGAAGCTCGAGCAGAACGACCAGCAGCGTCAGGAAGCCCAGGCAAAGTTCGACAGCGCGAGCGTGCAACTTGCCGAACAGCGAGCGCAGAACGAAGAAAGCACCAGGCTGCTCAGGCAGATGGAAGGACAACTTCGCGAGAAGCGCCAGGAAATCGCCAATGAGCGCTCGCAAATGGCTGCGTTGCAGGCCCAGCTCGAATCCGGGCCGGATCGGCGCGCGGGCAACGCCTACACGACCGCCAGCCTGGACAGCAGCCTGCGCGTCGAGATCCTGCAACCGACCCTGGCGGTGACGCGCGGAGCGAGCAAGCCAGCCGCATCGTTGCTGCCGGCGCAGGATGGCATGGATGTCGTGGGGCGTGTCGTCGCTCCGGCAGGACTGAGCACGCTCAGCGTCAACGATCAAGCCGTCACGGCGGACGCCAGCGGCAATTTCACCGCGCACATCGGCGTTGCCGGCGATGGCACCGCCGTGCGCGTCGCAGCGCTCGACCGCCATGGCGAGAAGGCCGTGCTGGATTTCATGCTGCTGCCCGCGCCCGGTGGCGCCAGCGGCTCCGCGAACGCACCACGGGCGCAGGTCGTGAACACGTTGCCGCGCGGCGTGCAACTCGGCAAGTTCCATGCGCTGGTCATCGGCAATGACAACTACCAGGCCTATCCGGCCCTGCGCAGCGCGGTAGCCGATGCGACGACCGTCGCCGGCTTGCTGAAGTCACGCTACGGCTACGAAACACGCTTGCTGACCAATGCAAATCGATTCGAAATGTTGTCTGCACTCAACGATTTACGAGAACAACTTAAGGAAGACGACAATTTGATCGTCTACTATGCCGGGCACGGAGAACTCGATAGCGGTCGCCAGGGCTACTGGCTGCCGGTCGATGCGCAGGCCGAGCGGACGACGAGCTGGATCTCGAATCGCGCGGTCAGCGATATCCTGACGACGATGAATGCAAAGCACGTCCTCGTCATCGCCGACTCCTGCTATTCCGGAACGATGACGCGCACGTCGCTTGCGACCTTCGGCAGCAGCATGGCGGCGGATACCTGGGGTGACTGGGTCAGGACGATGGTGGCCGGCCGTTCACGCACGGCGCTGACATCCGGTGGCGTGCAGCCCGTTGCCGACGCCGCACGCGGCGAGCATTCGCTGTTCGCCGGAGCGCTGATCGGCGCGCTGAACGACAACAACCAGTTGCTGACCGGGCAGCGCCTGTTCCGCGAGATCGCCTCGAACATGGCACTGAAGAGCGCCACTGCCGGCCTGCAACAAGTGCCCGAGTACGCGCCGATCCAGTTCGCCGGTCACGAGGCCGGCGAATATTTCTTCATGCCGAAATCGTAGGCCGCCGCGGCGCTGCTTACTGCTGTCGATTAACGCGCGCGATCGCTCCGGCGCGGTCCGGCTGGAGCTTGTCGTGCTTCACCTCGGCCGGGCTCCTGCGATCCTGCGTGTCGACGGCCACGCTGCGCTTGTCCGCGTAGTTCAGCGAAGCGACCACACGCCAGACGCAATCGGCCTCGCGCTGGAATACGTCGACGCCGCGATTGTGCGTGATCGCATCGCCGCCGTTGACCGGCATCAGGGTCCATTCGCCGAACAGCGTGACCAGCGTCGGCGAGGCGATCGTGTTTTCAATGTTCGGGCGCCAGATCGGAGCATCAGGACGCGAAAAGTCGGCCTGGTAGATCGCCAGCAGGTGGTCGTAGCCGAAGTCGGGGACGCCCTGATACTGGAAGCGCAGCGTCGAGGAGAAGATTGCCATCGTCTTCTCCAGGTCGTGGTGCTCGACCGCCTGAAGCCACGCATCAAATGAACGGCGCACTTCCGCGGCGGCTTCTTCGGCGCTTTGGGCCGGACAGGTTTGCGCGCTCGCAGCGAGCGGAGCAATCGAAACGGACAGGGCAAACAGCAGCGGCGTCAACTTCATGGGACTCTCCCGTGCAGCAAGCAGGCACGGCGATTCTACGCCGCGTTTGGTGTGCAGAAGTTGCGCGAATCGTTCAGGTTTGTGAGGAAATTGGCGGGCAGGATGGGATGCACTCGGCACATCCCGTGCCTCGCCCTTCGGGCAGCGCTGCACAAATCGGCTTCCTTCCGATTTGTCGAACCCGTCATTTTGATTACGTAGGTTCGACTCCCACCCTTAGGGGCTGGGGTGAAACCATATGGCGGAGAGGGTGGGATTCGAACCCACGTTACGGCGAAACCGTAAACCGGATTTCGAATCCGGCGCATTCGACCACTCTGCCACCTCTCCAAGTCCCCCGCCGATAGCTCGGCAGGGGGCGCGAATGATACGGGCACACGGAGCTTGAGACAACCTCTTGGGTGTTCGGCGGTATTCCGATTGGGGTTGGCCAGCTAAACTGTGAACCATGAACGAACTCTCGATTCCCATCTCCTTCGGCGAACTGATCGACAAGATCACGATCCTCGAGATCAAGTCCGAGCGCATTGCCGACGCCGGCAAGCTCGCCAACGTGCGCGCCGAGCTGGGCATGCTCGACAAGACTTGGGCGGCCCATCCTTCATCGCGCGTCGATATCCAGCCGGAGCGTGCGCGGCTCAAGGCCGTCAACGAACTTCTTTGGGACATTGAAGACCGGATCCGGCTCAAGGAAAAGGCCCAGGCATTCGACGCCGAGTTCATCGAACTGGCGCGCGCGGTGTACTTCCGCAATGACGAGCGCGCCGCGGTGAAACGCGAGATCAACCTGAAGCTCGGGTCATCGCTGGTCGAGGAAAAGTCCTACCAGGATTACCGGGCGTAGCTCTTTTGAAAAGTGCGGCCAGGGATGGCCGCTTCGTGATCCTCGCGATCAAGGACGATCGCTGAGAAATGCCTCGAAGCGCTCGATGACGGCGTCGACCTCGATCAGGTCCATGACGCCCGGATGCTCGAGCTTTGTGCCCCAGGACAGTTCCGCCGCGGGCTTGCCACGGAACTTGCGCGCGGCCGCGTCGTAACGATCGACGCACCAGCGCCGCTCGGAATACGGCCCCGAACGCTGCGGGTTGCTTGCCGCATGCAGGCCGAGCACCGCAGTCCCGACGGCATTGGCCATGTGCATCGGCCCCGAATCCGGTGTCAGAACCAGACTCGCGTTCCGTGCCAGCGCCAGGAACTGCTTGAGCGTGTCCTTGCCGATCAGATCATCGGGCGAATTTGTACACTTTGCGACAATGGCGTTGCCGAACTCGCGCTCGTAGTTGCCCGGGCCGCCGCACAGGACGACCTGCCAGCCCCGTCCGGCGGCGTGATCGATCACGGCGGCGTAGCGTTCCGGACGCCAGTTGCGCACGGCATGGCTCGAGCAGGGGCTGACGAGCAGTGTCGGCCGATCGCCGGAAATGTGGCGC
>DATIEJ010000240.1:0-4745 GCA_035455825.1 Rhodanobacteraceae bacterium
CCAGTAGGACAGACGACCCAGTTCGACCGGTGGCGTGAATGCAAACCAATGATCATGACTGTCGTCGCGCGCGAGCAGATTGAACGAGGGCGACGGGAGCGACGCCGCGGCTTCCCTCCATCCGGGCATCGGCGACGCCCAAGGCACGACCTCACGTTTTGCGCTGCCGTCGGCCGCCTCGAGTTCCAGCCCGATATCCGCTGAACCTAGATCGCCCGCGACCGAAAACAGCAGGTACGGAAACTGGCTGTACAGTCCGGCGGCGTTCATGGCCGCCGTATTGTCGTTGCCTTTCACCGGCGCGAAGGTTCCATAGGCGCCGCGGCCTTTGGGCTTGGCGACCGATGGTGGAATTCCATTGACGCTGAAACCATTGACGTATGCACCTGTGGAGAGCGGCTTGCGGACGCCGGCCGGCAGCATTTCGCGGATCGTCGGGTCGTCCAGGAACATCAGCAAGCGCGGCTTGTTCGGATACGGAAGATTCCATGGCATGGCGGCATTGATGATCGTCGCGTTCGAGGCGAGCAGGTATTCGCGCACGTTGTCGTGCTGCAGTTGCCGCGTCGCGGCAAAGTCCTGCATGCCCTTGAAGCCGACGACACCTTGAAACCCATAGGCGCCTGCCACCGCTGTCAGCCACAGGCAAACGATCCACACGCGCAATAGCGGCCATCGCGGCGAAAATCCGGAATGCAGGAGGCGCAGGCAGAACAGCGTGTTGACGATGACACCCAATGCAAGCATGTCGGTATAGCGCGAGTGCAGCGGCATGTCGTGAGCGCGGCCATAGGCGATGCCGGCTGCCTGGATCGCAGTCCACACTCCGACCGCCACCGCGGCAATACCGGCGGGATCCGCACTGCGCCTGCGAATCAGCGTGATGCCGCCGATGGCGACCGGGGCCCAAAGCGTGGCGACGGACAGCCACGAGACCGGCAGCGGCCAGCTCGCGACGATGCGCAGCGCATCGAGCCACTCCCGGACATCATGCGCCTGCAGATTCGCATGTTGCGGGGCGTGCACGAGCAGGAAAAAACCCGTAGCCGCCGCCGAGCCGAGGACTGCGAACAACGGCAGCGCAGGCAGCCACGGTTCGCGGCTTGCGCTTCGCCGCAGCGCGGCCGAGATGGCAACCACGACCGATGCAAGAAATCCGGTCGCGAGTGAGAACACGCAGGTGAAGGCGATCACGCCCAGCAGCAGCGTGCGCTTGCGATCGACTGGCTGGGATGCCGCCAGCCACACACCGGTCACGGTGAGTATTATCAGCAGGTAAAACTCCATCTGGAAGCCGACGAGGAGATTTTCGAACCCGCAGGGAAGACAACCAGCGGCAAGCAGGAATGCCGGAACGGGCCACATCAACGGAGACAGCACGCCCAGCATCGTCCGGAACGCCAGGGAAGATGCCGTGGCGTAGAGCAGCGTGCTGAAGGTCGCTGAAACAAGGTTGTCCCACTGGCCGTTGTTGAGCAGGAACAGCCCCAGCGACACCAGCCGCTCCATGACTATGCGGTGCTCGTTGTGCGCTTCGAACAACTTGCCCCATTCCAGCTGGCCATTCTGGAACATTCGAAGCAGGTTCCAGCCTTCGGCGTCCCATTGGTCCGAGTACGGTGAATCGACCGCGAACAGGTGGATCATGAACAGGCGCAGCGATACGACGGCCAGAAAGAAGAACGCCGTCGCCCCAAGCTTCTGCCTTGAACTCAGCACAACGATGTCAGCCACGGCCGCGTGTGTCCGCCCCGATTGAGGCGGCGATGTTTCGTTCAAGGTTTCCATGTCGGGTTGCATCTAGCGAAACGTCAGACGCTGGTGGCCGATGTAGCTGGTGAAAATGGGCACTGCGATGCCGATTGCGTGCGCAATTTCTTCGCTGTGCCAGGTGACGCCAAGCTTCGGCAGCACTATCCGTGCGAGCAGGAGGCTGACCAGCAGCGTCTGCACCAGCGCCAGCAGGTTCACGGCCACGAACCACAGGACCTGGTGATGAAGGCGATTCGTCGAACCACTGAACACGAATTGGCGGTTGAGCACGAACGCAGCTGCCATGCCCAATCCAAACGCGAGCACGATCGCAACCGTGTACGGCACGAACACGCTGAACGCGATGCGCGCGCAGAAGTTCAGGACCGCTGCGGCGCCACTGGCGAGCAGAAACTTGATCGGCGTAATCATATCGGCGCGAATGACCGTTGACCGTGCGTTCGCGTCCATCGTGTTGGGTCAATTGCCTTTCTTGATCGCCACGACCAGCGCCTGCTTGCCCAGCAGGCGCCAGATTGGCGGAAAGCGCAGATACAGCCGCACGAACACAGTGGCTTTCGGCAGGCGGCTCTTCGTGGTGTAGGGCAGAAAGCGAGGCACCACGACGCTCGGCGTGAATCCGGCCAGTTGCAGTCCTTCCACCAGGCTGCGGTCGGTGAGCGGGGTGTGGTGATCGAAAAAGTCCCAGTATTCGCCGGGCAGAAACCGGATGTTCGGCTGCAGCACGATGATGCGGCCGCCGTTGCGCAGGATTCGGTGTGCTTCGCGAAACGTGTCGAGCACTGCCGCCTTGTCCGGCAGGTGCTCGAGAAAGTTGCTCATGAACACGACATCGATGCTGCCGGATTCGATCTGCGCGATCTCGGTGCATGGCGCGTTGATGACTTCCACGTCCGCTGCGGCGAAATGGCGCACATCGGGGTTCAGATCGACGGCGATCTTGCGCGACGCGCGGATGTTGTTGATGAACTCGCAGTACCCCGCTCCGATGTCGACGACCGCGTCGCCAGCGTCGACATGACGCTGGAAGAAATCAGCACACAGGACCTTCCAGATCGCATTCTTTTGCGCGAGTTCCGCTTCCGGAAATCGCTGCTGATACAATTGGTCGAGATTGTTGCTCGCCTCCACGCATTACCCCTTCAAGGCTCTTGTCCCGCATGACCTGCCGAACCGCGCAAATCAGCTGCCGCGGCCGACCCCATATGATAGCAGGGGCGACCCGCCCAACCGGCAAGACGGGATGATGGGCAATCCAGTCCATCCGCGAATAACAGGCTCGCGCGACCCTCTACCAAGCCCAGATTCCCGTCAGATGTGAAGACGACGTCCCGGACGTGAGTCCAGCCGATTTCGGCGGCCGCCGGGGCGATCATCGCTTCTCGCGCGCGGGGATATGAACTCGCCAAGGGGGCGGATAGACGGGCGCGTCGACGGCCTCTCCCGCTTCGATCCTGCTGGCGTATTGTGCCCATTCGAGGTCCGGGAGCGCAGGGCGGATGTGCCAATGGGGATAGACGATCGCGCAGCTTCCGAGCAGCGATACGATAATCAAGGTCGATGCGGTCGGGGCATCGCGCAGGAAGACGCTGATAATGCGCCACAATACCAGCCAGTCGATGATGGCCAGGGCAAAAAAATATTTGTCGTCGTAGTTGAAGGCGGTTGCCGTGACGCCCAATGTCTGCCCTTTGGCGAAACCTGCCAGGAGGACAAGCCAACCGTACAGCAACAACGCGATGCAGCCCATTCGCGCGCGCGCGTTCATCCGGACAAGCCCGACTATTCCGAACAGCGCGACTTGGAACCAGGCAAAGACAGTCGGCGGAAAGAAGACGGGCCCCAACGCGTGTACCTGGAGTCCGACGCCCGCGACGACGAGAAAGAAATCTGCCAGCATTTCTTGCGCACGAGGCAGCGGGATTTTGTGCTCGCTCCCCGCTAGTCCGAGCAGGATTGCTCCGGCCGCCAGCGTGACAACAAGGGCTGGCACGTCCAACGAACGCAGATATTCCAACAAGCATTCCCGAATGCGCGTCAGCCGCGCGAGGCTGGCGGTGACCAATGCGGTTTGCAGAAACAGATAGACGAGCGAGCAAAGAATTGCGAACGGCCCCGTGAAAGCCGCGACGGAAAGGAAAGCGATTTCGACAATCCGGGCGATCCCGGAAGTCCGCGCAGACGGCAGTCGCGGCAGCAAACTTGCGCTGACGACTACGAGCTGGCTGAACCACTGAAGGTGCGTGATGTTGTCGAGCATGATGCCGCTGACCATCGGTACGAGCACCAGGACGGCCAGAGAGGCCAGCGGATGAAATAGCGCGCGCGCTCGACAGCAGAAATACGCGATGCTCGTGGCTGCCAGCAGAATCGCCGACAAGTTGTAGACGAGTGGGACGAGGATTACCGGAAAAAAAGACGCATACCACGCGACAAGACGGTCCAGGACCACCCAATAGCCCTGCACGGGGCCGAACAATGGCGGTAGCAAGCGACCAAACTGACCGGCAAAAAAAGCAGTTCCGTCCTCAGCAATGAACTGCGGGTTCAGCAGCGCATCGGGAGCGCGCAAGAACAATCCGAGCGCGCTTGCCGCAAACAGTGTGGCGATTTCGCCGATGCCTAGCGATCGATGCGTCGTGTCAATCATGCAAGGTCCCTGACAAGAGACAGGCTGCGCGGTCGCCGGCGGCCCGAGCATCGCAATCCTTCAAGTGGCGAACGAACCTGCATTAGCCTGATCCTATGCCCACGCGTGCTTCGTTCATAATGCGCAATTTCTATGCATCCCGACTCGACGCGATCTCCGCAAGGCGGCTCCCAACCGCGGCGCTTTCCGCGATCGAGCGATCCTCGGGGTAGTAATACGACGTGTCGGCCATGAACAATCCGGCGATCGGCGTGCGCATCGGCGGCAGCATGTCATAGAAGCCCGGAGGACATATCGTCTGTGCAAAATCGTAGCGGTGGCA
>DATIEJ010000241.1:0-6907 GCA_035455825.1 Rhodanobacteraceae bacterium
ACGCACAGCTGTGCCGTGCGCTGCAGGTTGCGTGCGCGGCTGTAGTAACCCAGGCCCGACCACAGGGCGAACACGTCGTCGAGCGGCGCCTTGGCGAGCGCGACGAGGTCAGGGAACTTGTCCACAAAGCGCAAAAAGTACGGTATGACCGTGGCCACCTGGGTCTGCTGCAGCATGACCTCGGACAGCCACACGCGATAGGCACTGCGCGGGTGCTGCCAGGGCAGGTTGCTGCGGCCATGCTTCGCATGCCAGTTCAGCAGGCGCGGTGCGATGGCCGGATCAGGCATCCGTCCGACCGAGATCCGCCGGCAGCAGCGCGTCGACGAAGGCGTCCGGACTGAAGATGCGCAGGTCTTCGGCCGTCTCGCCGAGGCCGACGTAGCGGATCGGCAGGCCGAATTCCTTGGCCAGGGCGAAAACGACGCCGCCCTTCGCGGTGCCGTCGAGCTTCGTCACGACGAGTCCGGTCACGCCGATCGCAGCGCGAAACTGGCGTGTCTGGTTGATCGCGTTCTGGCCGGTCGTGCCGTCGATGACGAGCAGCACTTCATGCGGCGCGTTCGCGTCGAGCTTGGTCAGCACGCGACGGATCTTGGTCAGTTCGTCCATCAAGCCGGTTTGCGTGTGCAGGCGGCCGGCGGTATCGGCGATCAATACATCGATGTCGCGCGATTGCGCCGACTGCAGCGCGTCGAATATCACGCTCGCCGAATCCGCGCCCGGACCCTGCGCGATCACCGGCACGTCGTTGCGTTCACCCCAGGTCTTGAGCTGCTCGACGGCGGCCGCGCGAAACGTGTCGCCGGCCGCGAGCAGCACGCTGCGGCCTTGCGTCTGCAGGCGGCGCGCGATCTTGCCGATCGTCGTGGTCTTGCCGACGCCGTTCACGCCAACCATCAGGATGACGTAGGGCCGCGCGTCAGGATCGACGCGGATCGGCTCCGCCACCGGCGCAAGCAACGCGACGAGATCGCCGCGCAGCGCAGCGAGCAGCGCATCGGCGTCGGCAAACTCGCGCCTTGCCATGCGCTTGCGCAGGTCTTCGACCAGTGCCGTGCTCGCCGCGATGCCGACATCGGCGCTGATCAGGGCGGTCTCGAGTTCGTCGAGCAGCGTCTCGTCTAGCTGCGGGTTGCGCGAGAACAGCGTGCGGATATCGCGATTGAGCACGCTGCCGGCGAGGCGGTCGCGCCAGCTGCGCTTTTCAGCAGGGCTGAGGGCTGAGGGCTGAGGGCTGGTGTCTGCGGCCGCCGGGCCGGTCTCCGGCAACAGCGCGTCGGCCACCGGCTCCTGCGCCTCATCGGCCGGCTTCTTTTTCCAGAACTTGAGCATTGCACATCGAGTTGAACGACAATACGCGCATGCTATCACCGGCGCCGTCAAACATCCGTTGCCATGCCCCGCGCCGCGCCTAGGCCCGCATTCGGATCGGTGCGCATCATCGGTGGCAGCCTGCGCCGGTCGCGGCTCGAAGTGCCGGACGCGCCGGGTCTGCGACCGACGCCCGATCGCGTGCGCGAAACGCTGTTCAACTGGCTGGCGCCGATGATCGAAGGGGCGCGCTGCCTGGACTTGTTCGCCGGAACCGGTGCGCTCGGCATCGAGGCGCTTTCGCGCGGCGCCGGCTGGGTCGACTTCATCGAACGCGATCCGAGGCTTGCGCAGGCTTTGCGCCAGAATCTGGAGCGGCTGCGGCAAACCGATGCGGCCGTCCGTTGCGCCGACGCGCTGCAAACGCTCGGCGAGCCGCCGAAGGATGGCTACGACGTCGTCTTTGTCGATCCGCCCTTTACCGAATCGTTGTGGCAGCCCGCTGTCACCGCTCTGGAGGCCAACGCCTGGTTGCGCGCCGGCGCCTTGATCTACCTGGAGATGCCGGCGTCCGCGCAAGTGGACGCGCCCGCGACCTGGAGCCAGCACCGCGAATCCGTCGCCGGGGCCGTGCGCTATGCGCTCTACCGTCGCCTTGGCGCATCCGCTAAGCTGTAGCGCAACAGGGTTGCCCAGACCGCCGATGCCAAGCCAGCCAATCAGTCCGGCCCGATCCCGGATCGCGGTTTACCCCGGCAGTTTCGACCCCATCACGAACGGGCACATCGACCTGGTCAGCCGTGCCGCGCCGCTGTTCGACCGCGTTGTCGTCGGCATCGCCGAAAGCGCGACCAAGAACCCGAGTTTCTCGCTCGACGACCGCATATCGCTGGCGCGGCTGGCTTTGGCCGGCATGACGAACGTCGAGGTGCGAGGGTTTACGGGGCTGCTCGCGGGATTCGTCAGGGAAACCGGCGCTGGAGTCATCCTGCGCGGCCTGCGCGCCGTGTCCGATTTCGAGTACGAGTTCCAGCTGGCTAGCATGAATCGGCATCTGATTCCGCAGGCCGAGACCCTGTTTCTGACGCCGGCTGAGCAGTACAGTTTCATTTCCTCGTCGCTGGTGCGCGAAATCGCGCGCCTGGGCGGCGACGTGTCCGGATTCGTCCATCCGGCCGTGCAACAGGCGCTGCGACAGCGCTGGCGTGATTCCCGATTCGACCAAGAGGTGAAAACATGAACAAGTATATTCGTACACTCGCATTTGCCGCGTGCGCCACGCTGCTCCTGGGCGGTTGCGGCCAGAGCGACGAGGACAAGGCGAAAGCTGCGGCCGCCGCCGCCGAGGCCGAAGCCGCGAAGCCGGTGCCGGTGCCGGCCGCCGGCGCCGACAAGACGGCCTGGCAGAAGTACCTGAGCAAGACCGTCATGCAGAACATGAAGGGCGTGAAGACGAACCGCCCGTTCATGTACTACGTGCCGGCCGGCGAAGGCGCGGACCAGGACAGCGCGCGCAAGGACCAGCTCGACAATGTTTCGCTCACGGTGCAGCGCGGCGTGCTGCCCGGCAACATGATGGCGTTCGGCGGTCCGGACTCCAAGCGCACCGCCGACATGATCGTCGAGTCGGCCAAGGTTGCGCAGGATGGCGCGCTCAAGGGCGTCGTCGTGCTGTTCATCGGCGCGCAGGCAGACAGCGACCGGGTCAAGGATGCACTCGCCAAGAGCGCCGCGGAGTATCGCTTCGTCGAGATGAAGTAAGCGCAATTGCCCGGACCAGGCAGTCGCGCCAAGCGAAGCGGAAGCGATCGCCTCTCCCGTCGGCGGGAGAGGCCGGCGCGCCATCGGCGCGCCGGGTGAGGGTGGCGGTCGGAAGAAGTTGTCGATCTCGGATGGGTCGCCCTCAACCGCCTTTGGCACCTTCTCCCGCCAGCGGGAGAAGGGAAAAACGGGGAGATCCGAGCGGCGAATGTCGGCGTCGCAGCGCGCCTGCTGTTCACGTCGCAGACGGGATCGGCGCGGCAACATCACGCACACATCCGCGTGCATGACATATTGCGATAGCTTGTGGCGCACGCCCTGGTTGTTCGACGTTTACATGAATAGACAGCGTTTGCCGCGCGGACGCGGCACAATGCGCCAATGGCACTGACGATCACGCAAGCCTGCGTCAACTGCGATGTGTGCGAACCGGTCTGTCCAAACCGGGCGATTTCACTCGGCGCGAGCATCTACGAGATCGCGCCATCGCTTTGCACCGAGTGTGTCGGGCACTTCGACACGCCGCAGTGTGTCGAGGTCTGCCCGGTCGAGTGCATTTTCGTCGATCCGGATCACACGGAGACGCGCGAACAATTGCTGGCCAAATACCAAGAATTGACTGGAGAGGCGAAGAAGTGAGCAAGCGCACATTCGAACAAGTGGGCACGCGCCTATTCATGCTGTTGCTGTTGCTGTTGCTGTTGCTGGCGGCGCCCGCGCTTGCTGCGGCGGCGGACTCGACGCCGAAAACCGGCAAGGCGGCGATCGCGAGCGCGCACAAGCTGGCGACGGAAGCCGGTTTCGAAGTGATCGCGCAAGGAGGCAACGCATTCGACGCAGCGATTGCCGTCGCGGCGGCGCTGTCGGTCGTCGAGCCGCACAGTTCGGGAATCGGCGGCGGCGGGTTTTTCCTGCTGCATCGCGCGAGCGATGGCAAGGACACGATGATCGACGCGCGCGAAACCGCGCCGGCCGCGGTCGATCCGAAGAAATATCTCGATGCCCAGGGCAAGCTCGACGCGGACAAGGCGCGCAACGGTCCGCTGGCCGCGGCGATTCCGGGCGAGCCGGCCGGACTGGTCTGGCTCGCGCAGCACTACGGCAAGTTGCCGCTGGCCAAATCGTTTGCGCCGGCGATCCGCATCGCGCGCGAGGGATTCCAGCCCGACGATCGATTCCTGGAGGGAATCGCCGCGCGCATCGACGTAATCAAGCGCTACCCCGGGTCGGCCGCGTTGTATCTGGACAACGGCGCCGCACCGAAGGCCGGCTGGGTGTTCAAGAACCCGGACATCGCCGCGACGTTCGAATTGATCGCGGCCAAGGGCAACGAGGGTTTCTATCACGGCGAATTCGCCAAGCGCCTCGTCGACGGCATCAATGCCGCCGGCGGCAACTGGTCGCTCAAGGATCTGGCCGATTATCAGGTCAAGGAACGCACGCCGCTGACGATCGACTACCGCGGCTGGCGCATCGTCACGGCGCCGCCGCCGTCGTCGGGCGGCATTGCCCTTGCAGAAATGCTGAACATCCTTGGCGGCTACGACCTGGCCAAGCTCGACCGCGTGCATCGCCTGCACCTGATCATCGAGTCGATGCGCCGCGCGTATCGCGATCGCGCCACGTACCTGGGCGATCCCGACTACGTGAAGATGCCGGTCGACGAATTGACCAGTCCGCTGTACGCGGCCGGCTTGCGCGCCTCGATCCATCCGGAAAAGGCGACGCCGAGCGACCTGCTGCCGGGCTACCTCGAGCAGAACGAGCGCACCGAGACTTCGCATTTTTCGATCATCGACGCGGACGGCAACTCGGTCGGCGGCACGCAGACGGTGAACCTGTACCTGGGTGATGCGCTCGTCATTCCCGGCACCGGATTCGTGATGAACGACGAGATGGACGACTTCGCGCTGCAGGCCGGCGCACCGAATGCGTTCGGCCTGGTCGGTGGCGACGCCAACGCGCCGGCCGCCGGCCGCCGGCCGCTGTCGTCGATGACGCCGAGCTTCGTGATCGGCAAGGATCGCCAGATGGTAATCGGCACGCCGGGCGGAAGTCGCATCATCACGATGGTGCTGGAAGGAATTCTCGCGTTCATCGACGGCGAACTGCCGGCGAAGATCGTCGACAACCCGCGCTTTCACCATCAATACCTGCCCGACGTCGTCTCGGCGGAGAAGGGCGCGTTCACGAAGGAAGAAACCAAGGCGCTCGAGGCGATGGGCCACGTCGTCAACGACGGCAACCGGCCGTGGGGCGACATGAACGTCGTGAGCCAGGACCGGAAGACCGGCCAGCTTTACGCCGGCGCCGATACGCGGCGCACGAGTGGCAGTGGCGAAGTAAAATAACCACCACTACCTCTCCCGCTGGCGGGAGAGGTCGGCGCGCGCAGCGCGCCGGGTGAGGGTGGCGTTCGGAAATGCAAGGACAGTCGGATAGGCCACCCTCATCCGCTTCCGGCACCTTCTCCCGCCGGCGGGAGAACGGAAATCAGACGCGGCAGATGCAACTCTATGCGCCTTTGGTCAATCCTCGGAAACTCCCAAAAGCTCGACGGCGGCGCGATGTTCGGCAACGTGCCGAAGGGCATGTGGTCGCAATGGGTCAAGCCCGACGAGCAGAACCGCATCGATCTGGCCTGCCGCGCGCTTCTGGTCGACGATCTCGACGGCAAGACGGTGTTGTTCGAAACCGGCATCGGGGCGTTCTTCGAACCCAAATTGCGCGAACGCTTCGGAGTCGTGGAATCGCGGCATGTCTTGCTCGACTCGCTGCAGGCAGCCGGATTCAGCCATGAGGACATCGATGCCGTCGTGCTGTCGCACCTGCATTTCGACCACGCCGGGGGTTTGCTCGCGGCCTGGCAGGAGGGCAAACCGCCGGCGCTGCTGTTCCCGAACGCGAAGTATCTCGTCGGCCGCGAGTGCTGGGGGCGGGCGACGCATCCGCATCCGCGCGACCGCGCTTCGTTCATCCCCGAATTGCAGCCGCTGCTCGAAGCGTCGGGCCGGCTGGAAATAGTGGAAAATGAGTATTCGTCCACTTTGGGAAAAAGCGTGCGATTCAGTTACAGCGACGGCCACACGCCCGGCCTGATGCTGGCGGAGATCCAGGGTGGAAGCACTGGCGGTGTCGTGTTCTGCGCCGACCTGATCCCGGGCCGGCCATGGGTCCACCTGCCGGTGACGATGGGTTACGACCGCGCGCCGGAACTGCTGATCGACGAGAAGCGCGCATTTCTCGAGGACAAGCTTGCGCGCGGCGTGCGGCTGTTTTTCACGCACGACACCGGCTGCGCGCTCGCCGGCGTGACGCAGGACGCCAAGGGCAGATTCGGCACGGTCGACGAGTTGGCGGAACTTTCCGGCGTGGCGGCCTGACATGGCGCGGCGCAAGCGCAAGCACGGAATCCGCATCGTCGCGGCAGCCGCGGCGCTGGCCGGGCTGGCAGCGCTGGGGTGGATCGGCTACCGGCACTTCGAACGGCAACCGGCGCCGATCAGGGCGTCCGCCGACCGGATCGATCCGGCCAACGAGGGCCGGCCGGTGCAGGTGACGGGACGCCTGACGGCCAGTTCGGTCGCGCGCGATGCCGACATGGGCATCGAAGCCAAGGCCGCCGTGCTGTTGCGCAAAGTGGAAATGTTCCAGTGGCGCGAACGCTGCGAGCACGGCGCCGCCTGCACCTACGAAACGGCGTGGGCGTCGCAACGGATCGAGTCGTCCGCTTTCCGCGAGCCGCAGGGTCACGAGAACCCGCCGATGCGGCTGGTGGACGCGCATTTTGCCGGCGCCGACCTCAAGCTCGGTGCCTATGCGGCCGATCCCG
>DATIEJ010000242.1:0-9592 GCA_035455825.1 Rhodanobacteraceae bacterium
GACGGCCAGATCGATTTCAAGCGCGTTTTCAGCAAGTTCGCGCAATACGACTATCCCGGCTGGGCAGTGCTCGAATGGGAATGCTGCCTGAAGCATCCCGAGGATGGCGCGCGCGAAGGCGCGGCTTTCATTCGCGACCACATCATTCGCGTCACCGACCGCGCGTTCGATGACTTCGCGAAGACATAGTCGAACAAGGGCGAGATCTCAAAATACCCGTCGTTCCGTCTCGGCCTCCCGGGTTTCGGGTGTTCTGTGGTGATCTGCTAGGTCGACACAGACCGGGCATTCGGCAGGTCGAGCAGGCCGCTCAACACCTTTTCAATCGCGTCCTGGCGCAGCAGGCGCATGCCGCCGTTCTGCGCTGCTTCCGCCACCTGCGGCACCGTGCCGCGCGAGCGGATCACTTCCTTGATCCTTGGCGACGCGACCAGCAGCTCGTATACCCCGGTCCGGCCGCGGTAGCCGGTGTCGCTGCAGTTCGCGCATCCGCGCGGCTCCTGCAGCTGTATATGACCGCTGGCAGCGAAGGTCTGGCGCCACTGGGCGATCACCGTGACGGCATCGAGCTTCGAGTCGACACAATATTCTTCCGCGAGCGCTGCTATTTCCTCATCCGTGGCCACGCGCGCTTTCTTGCACTTGCTGCACAGCGTTCGCGCCAGACGCTGCGAAAGGATACCGACCAGCGCGTCGGCAAAGTTGAACGGATCCATCCCCAATTCCAGCAAGCGGATGATCGTTTCGGCCGCGCTGTTCGTATGCAGCGTCGACAGCACCAGGTGCCCCGTCAGCGACGCCTCGATGCCGATCTTGGTGGTCTCGACATCACGCATCTCGCCGACCATGATGACGTCGGGATCGGCGCGCAGAAACGAACGCATCGCCGCGGCAAACGTCCAGTCGATGCGCGCATTGACCTGGACCTGGCGCAATCCGGGTTGGGTAATCTCTACCGGATCTTCGGCGGTCCAGATTTTGACATCGGGCCGATTGATGGCCTGCAAGGCCGAATGCAGCGTCGTCGTCTTGCCCGATCCGGTCGGGCCACACACCAGGATGAGTCCGTAGCTGTGCGTGACCATCTTCTTCAGTTCGGCCAGGTCGCGCGGACCCAGACCAAGTTTCTCCAGAGGCAGCGGTTCGACTCCGCCGAGCAGGCGCAGCACCACGTCTTCCAGATTGTTCGAGGTTGGCACGACCGCGACTCGCAATTCGATCGCCAACGGCCCGAACTTGCTGAATGCAATCTTGCCGTCCTGTCCGCGCCGATGCTCGGAAATGTCCAATCCGGCCATCACCTTGATCCGGGAAACCAGGGCGGAGCGGTAAGCGGGCTGCAGTTCGATGTAATCCTCGAGTTCTCCATCCTTGCGGAAACGGACGCGCGTGTAGCTCTTCCCCGGGTAGCTTTCGATATGGATGTCGGATGCGCCCTGGGCGTGCGCCTCCATGATGATCTTGTTGACCAGACGCACCAGCGCGTTGTCGGTAACGCGCGCGTCGGACTCGGCGTTGCCTGGCTCCTCCAGCTGCGAAACGGTTCGCCCTAGCTCGGTCGTCAGTTGCTCCACGTGCATGCGCGACAGGTCCCGGGCGCCCACGCTGTCGGGGGGCGTCGCTGCTTTCGCGACGTTCGACGTAGCCACCCCAGGCAGCTCGAGGTTGGCGTATTCCCGGGCGATTCGGTCCCGCAACTCGTCGGGATTCGCGATCACCGGAATTGTGGCGTGATTGGTCAGGAAATCCAGTTGCTGGGTAAACGGCACCGCCAGCGGATCCTCCATCGCGACCACGAGCGACTCGCCCATGCGCAACAGCGGCAACACTTGGTGGCGGTTCGCGAAGGGCGCGCTGACCAGCTCCAGGACGCCCGGGTCGATCTTGAATTCGCGCAAGTTTACGAATGGAATCCCGAGTTTTTCCGAAAGTGCCATCTGCACCTGGTGCGCCGTAATGATTCCCATGCCGACCAGAATGTCGCCAAGCCGCCGGTGCCGGTTTCCTGCCTGTACGCTCAAGGCCTCGTCCAGCTGCTCGGATGAGACAAGATCCGACTCCATCAGCAATTCGCCCAGCTTCATCGTGGGACGCCCTCGATGAGTCTTGAGGGCTTGCTTGAGTTCTTCCGGCGAAACGACGCCGCGATCGGCCAGCTGCTTCCCGAGGTTTTCCTGGTGCAGCCTTGCTTGCTTGTTGAGCGCAGCTGCAAGCTCCCTGCTGTTTACCTCGCTCTGGACCGTCCGGTTTTCCGCCAGCAACGGGCCGAGCTGCACGTCAGCCAGTTGCCGCGCCGGGAGGAAGCACCGTAATGCGCGACGCGATTCGCCTTCTTCGAGCAAATAGAGGAACAGGCCGGCATTTTCCTTGATGAAGCCGCGTGTGGTTCCGGCGAACGTGCTGCCGTCGCGGAAACGGACCGAGAACGTCCGTTCTTCCCGCGCGGGCGTTTCCTCGTCGCTGGACACGTCGCTCGCATCGCCGTCGCGGATCAATGACAGCGACGCCGACAGCACGACCTTGCGTATGTGTTCAACCCCAATCTGCTGCCGGCCGACTTCGGGCAATGCCAGATCGAGCGACTCGAAGGACGATTCGAACGAATGCAACTGGCCTTCAATGATCCGGCCGTTGAGCAGCTCGATTCGGCAGCCCCTGGCATGACCCGGCAACAGTGCTCCCGTCCGGCGGAAGAACGGCGGCACCGGCCAGGTAAAGACGCCGGGAGCCCGTGCTGGCGGAATCGCAGTGATGGCGTCGCTCACGGATTGGCCTGTGCCATCGGGCTGACAGGGTTGTCGTCGGCCCTGGGTTCGGGAAGCTGGCCGCGGTCACCGGCACTGTAAATAACGGGCCGGTTCATCAAATCCTCCACAGCCGGAACAACGATGCGCTTCAGGCCCTCGCAGGGCAGTGCGATAGTAGATGATGTTCCGGAGCAGGAGCATCAGTACCCGTACGTACTTGCAATGCGACGTTGCGCGTGCCGCGGTCCGCGGCACGCGCTCGTCGCCATCGGCGAGAGAACGGACACTCTTTCGGTTCGGTATTGCCGCAAGGATTCGATCGAGCGCGTTGCAACAGGTGGACGTGGTGGCCGGAAACGAAACCGTTCGCGCGGCGAAACATTATTTTTCGAGCAAGTTCCTAATCGCCGGTCGGCGTGAACCAGTAAACGCGCCGGCGCGTTTCGCTCTTCACAGCGAACGGATCACTCGGCTTGAAGTTCGACAGCGGCTGGGTTCCAGTTCCGGACGCCGGACCGCCGTTCTTGGGCGGACAGCCGATGCAGGTGGCGACGTAGACTTGCTTGCCATCCTGGCCAGTGAGGCGTGCGAGGTTGATGTCGGGCGGAATCGGCAAGCCGCCACCCGTATACGCCGTCGATGTCGTTCCGCCGCACACCCCGGCGGTGCCGATGGCGCCAGAACCGGTGACCAGGTCGACCAGATAACCTCGCGCTTCGCCGAGCGAATTCGTGCAGGTCCCGGCCGTCGGCAGCAGCGGGCGGTTGGTCCCCCAGGTCACTTGCCCCGAGACGATCACCGCCGGCGTCACCACTTGTTCACCGGTCCCGTTTGCGGTCAATGGCAGATACCAGCCGCTGAGTGTGGCCGCCGTGCCCGGCAACGCCGGAGCGGTGGCGCAGGTTGCGCCGGTGCCGCTCGCCAAGCCGTCCGCGCCGATACCGTCGTTTGCGGCGTTGGCCATTGTCGCGCCGTCCAGGTCGAGGTAATTCGTCGTTGCCGGATCGTCGATGAACACGTAGAAGCGATTGGTGACCGGACTCGTGAACGGATATTGGATGATCAGCGGATGCTCGCGATCGCCCGAGCCCAAGCCTACGTAGACCTTGTCGTGGTTGAAGAATAGCGTCGGCTCGAACAGGAACTTCCTTCCATAACCGCTGCTGCCGGCAATCTGGTGGATGCTCCAGTTGGCCTGCGCCAGCGGAACCAAGGTCGTCGGACCATCGACGAAGTCGATGCGATAGACGAATCCGTTGGTGTCGGCAAGGTAGGCGTAGTCGACGAAACCGTCGCGGTTGGCGTCGATCAGCGCGATGTCGCCGGCGACGCTGCCCGGCGTGTGGCCGTTGACGCCCGGCAGCGCGAAGCTGCGCAGCAGCGCAGCCGGGCCGCGCTCGGCGTCGACGATGTATACAAAGTTGCCCTTGCGTCCGCTGCACGTCGGCGACCTGGCATTCTGGTCCTCGCACGAAGATGCCAGGACAGTGCCGTTCGCGTCTTTGGTCGGGGTCGAATCATAACCGCCGCCGAAGATCACGACGGGGGCGGGCGCCGTATCCGTCAGACCGTTGCGGATCAGTCCGGAGACGGGCTTGGACCAGGTCTGGCCGATCCCGGTCATGCCGCTGGTGCAGCCGCTATCGCTGCCGGACGCCGGGCACCCGGCCTTCCACAGGAACTTCGGCAACGCCGGCGCGCTGCCGCCGCTCGGGCTGACGTCGAGCGCGTAAATCATGCGGCCGCCGCGCCGCATCGACGGATAGATCCAGATCTTGCCATTGTCGCCGCTCTGATACAGGCCGGTGGAACCATCGAAGAAGTAGTCCTTCGGCGTGGGAGTCGGGACAATGCCGCTGCCGATGTTGGCGTAGCGAACGAGCGGCGTGTTCGAGTACAGCCGGTACATGCGCGCCAGGAATTCCGGCGCCAGGAACGACCAGCGCTCGATCCCGGTGGCGGCATTGAGTGCGTGGAACATGCCGTCGTTGGATCCGTAGTAGACGACGACGCCCCCGGACGAGTTGTCGTAGGTGATCGGCAGAGGCGTGGAGTGGATCACGTCGCCGTGGATCGTCGGACGGGTCTCCGTGGTCGTCGACGGCGCGTTCGGATCGGTATAACCGTTGCCGTTGGTATCCTTGCTGTCCCAACCCTGCACGAAATCGACCATCTGCCCGAGCGATGGCAGGGTGCTTCCGCTCGGGGCCGTTGCCGGCACGCCGAGGCTCGCCAACGACACGCCGGCTGCGCTCGAGTTGAAATCGACCAGGCTGGATCCGGACAGGGTCTTGGTCGCCCGGCTGACCTTCCAGGTCGAGGCCGACCCGATGTCGACGTTGCCGCGCCGCAGGACTTCGGCCGCGCCGCCTTTCTCGACAAAAGGACCGTCGGGCACATCCGACATCGGGGACCAGGCGACGCCCGGCGGAAACAACAGGCGCGATGCCGGATTGGCATTGCCGCCGCTTGCCCCCGGGGCAGGACACAGGCTCGCCGGCGGCGTCGAGCCGGGAATCAGCGTCCAGTACGGGTTCGCGGCTACGTTGCTTCCGGGGCTGTAAGCCGAGGTATCGCTGGTCCAGTAGCTTGCAGCGCATTCGGCGATGAAACCCGATGCGGCATTGAGTGCCGGCACCGCGAACGCATCGCCCAGATCGATCGCGCCGGTCGTGCTGTCGTACAGCAATTGATATCGCTTGAGGTTGCCATACCAGCGCGGATTGCCGCCTTCGCCGGGACGGAACACGCCGATGAACACCTCGTTCTGGCTGATGCTGCGATTGGCGGCACTCGCCGGCATGCTGGTCGCGGCGAAAGCGGAGTTGACCGCCTGGATGTCGACCAGGATGTTGTTCAGCGCCGCGATGATCGCCGCCTCGCTGGCAACCGGGTAGTAGCGATCCTTGCCGGCGGCGGCCTTCAGTTCTGCGCTATAGCTTGCGTTCTGCTGCGCGTTGAAGGCATCGAGAATGTACGTGTTGATTTGATGCAAGGACAAGAAGCGCACCCACTCGTCGGTCCAGAAATCCGGCGAATAAGTGACCGGCAGGATCGCCGCGCCGGCGCTGATGCTTTCATACGACGACGAGCCGCTCGAGATCTGGTTGCCCTGCGAATTGTTGGCGATGAAAACGATGTACTGCTTCGCGCAAAGCGTATCGGGGCCGGTATACCTGGTGCCACTGGCGTCGAGCGCGAAGCCACTCGTGAGCCCCTGGCCGGCCGGAGTCTGCGGCACGCCCGAGTTCCCGGGGTAATCGGCAGACGGATTCTTCGACGCCGCGCCTTTGTAAGCGGGCAGCGCGTTGTAGTACTTGTAGATCTCGTACAGCGATCCGGATTCGTCCTTCGAGGATTCGTTGATCTTTTCCGCCGGATTGGTGATCTTCGCATAGACCGAAGTCGACGCGACGCCGGCAGCCGGCACCCCGGCCGTGCCGTAGCCGAAGATGTTCTTGAATGCGCTGAAGTTCGCAGGGATCGTGATATCGCGCGGCGCGAAACGCATGTAGGCGCCCCCCGGATTGCCGTTCGCATTCATCATCGCTACACCGATCTTGACGGCGGGTGCATTGGCATCGTGTTGCCGGGCGATATAGATCTGCTGGACCACGGCGAAGATCGCGTCGAGCTCTGCCTGGCCCTGGGTCGGCTCGTTGTCGGGTGGCCCCCAGGCCTGGGACGCCTTGGAAAAATTCGAGCTGTTGTCGAGCAGAAAAACGACGTTCGGCACGCCGGCGCTGCTCGCCGAGTCGATGAAGATGTCGATGTCATCGGCCCGGCTCACGGTGGCGGCGAACAGCGCTGCAACGAGCAGGGCGGTGCGCGCGCCGGTCGTAAACCTGTGGATTTTCATAATCGTTTCTGGTCTTCTGTCGAATGTCGTTGCGGCGGTTTTGCCGGGGCCGGTTGAACACGCGTGTCGGCGTGTCCGGCGCCTGCATCAAAAGTACGGATCACCGCTCGCGCTGTGGCAGACGTTGCGCACCGATGCCGGCTGTGAACGGATCGACGCGCCCTGGCCGACGCTGCTCGTCGCGTTCGTGACCGGATCGGTGGCGCGGACCCTGAACTGGAACAGCACGTCGTAGCAGAACAGGTCGCTCTTCGCGCTGTTCGCGCACTCGAGGTCACGCTCGCTGCCCAGATCGAGCTTGTTGTCGACGACTTGCCGGATGCTGACGCATTGCGGCAGATCGACCGTCGCATTGATCACCGTCTTCCGATCGCCGTTGACGTCGACGGCTACAGCGTTCGTGCCGCTGCCGAAAAGGTCAGTCGGATGGTGGACCAGCCGGTTCGTGCTGATCGCCGCTTCGCTGATTTGCAGCGCGACCTGGAACGCCTGCCTGCGCATCGCCATGTTGCCGACGATCTGCTGCGTGCCCTTGCTCAGGTTGAACGTGGTCAATGCCATGAGCGTGAGCAGGATCAGGAACACCAGCGCGATGAACAACACCGTGCCCTGTTCGAACGCCCCGAAACGATATTGGCGATCGCGCAACGCCTTCATCGCTGTTGATTCCGGCCGGACGAGTTGTAGACCCGCACCGAAGTCTCATAGACATGGCGCCTGTACCGGTCGTTGAACGGCGGAATCGTGTTGGCCGAACCGTCGGCGTTGAGCCCGAGCGCATAACCTTTCTGGTTGGTATAGCCGATCGCCGTCGCTTTTGTGTTGCGCCCGAGCATGTGGACCTTGACGGCGACGGTCGAAGCCCAATTCGCCGCACTGCACGGCGACGCCGCGCCAGCGCAGCCCGCATAAATATCCGGATTGGCGCTGAACTGGTCGGCGCTGCCATCGGGCGCGGTACCGGTGTCGAGCCCGTACTCGAGCTGCAGATTCTCGATTCCTTCGGCCAGCGGAACCACGCTTGCGTCGGTGAACCCTCCGGCATCGAGTTGGGCCAGCTTCAAGGTCGGGATGCCGTCGCCCGGGATGTCGTCGTTGCTGACGAAATAGATATGCACGACGAACCGGTGATAGTCGGCCACGGCCGCGCCGGGATTCTGGTTGCAGTCGATGTTGTGCAGTCCCAGCTTCGAGACGAGCGTGTCGAGCTTGAACCAGCCGGAAGCCGGACCGGCGAGTTCGGTCAGTTCATGCGGCAACGTCCACGTGCAGTGCGAGACCTGGAAGTACGGCAGACCCGCGACCGCGGCGTCGCAGCCAGCGGCCGTCGTCGGCCCTGCCACGCACGGATCGACGCGCCGGATCACGAGGATATCGGAGCCGGGCTTTGGATTCCGGATTGCGGCATGCGCGCCGCCGGTGCACGACGCAGGTAACCCCACGCCGCCGTCGTAGCCCTGAATCGGCAAGGGAAGCGCGGCCCCGAGGGCATTGAGATCGGCCGTGCATGGATCGGGCTTCACGGCCGGCATGGTCAGGCCGGCGTCGGCCAGATCGAACTCGGCATAGTAGCCGGCCGTACGCAGATCGTCGCTGATGCGATCCATCGCATAGCTGGCGTTTTCCACCAGTCGCCCCGAATAGTCCAGATCGCGGCGCAAGCCGCCATTGGAGACGAAGACTTCGCCGAGCGTGACGAGCAGCATCAGGCCGATCGTCAACGCGATCATCGTCTCGACCAGCGTCGTGCCGGCTTGCGCGGCAGGCGCGGAGGTGAGCGCCGATGGCATTCTTGCGCGCATCGTGGCCTGCCTCAATCGCTGACCGTGCAGAGCGGCAGCCCGACCGTGACGAGTTCAGCGAGAACGCGTCGTGCGCCGTCCGCGCTGCCGTACAGATTGCGACCGCAAGCGTTGCCTGGCGTTGCGCTGACCAGCGCGCCCTGCCAGGCCAATGAAACGCGAAACGTCGCGGGCGTGCAGATGCCGATCGTAGCGTCGGGTGCCGTAACCAGCTCGATGCAGCCACGCGCGCCATGAATCGCACCAACCGAGTTTCCGGCCAGCTTTTCCGACGTACCCTTGAGAAGGTTGCTCCACTCGCACACATCACGTGCGCCACCCGCGGCAAACGCACTGCAGTCCACCGGCTGGTTGTCGCCGGTTCCCGCGGGCGCGACCAGGCCGGCACGGATCGGATCGGCGTAGGCCGCGACCGCAGCAGCTGTTTGCGGATTGCCCGCGCTGATACGTTCGGTCATGTCGGCCAGCAGCATCAGCGCCTGGGACCGCGCAAACCCTTCGGACTGGACCTGGTACATGCTGCTCATCAGCCCGGTAAGTCCCAGCAGTCCAAAGGCGGTGATGACGAGCGTGACCAGGACCTCGACAAGACTGGTGCCGCGTTGCGAGGCGACCGCTGCTGGCATCAGCCGTTGCATGTGCCGTCTTGGGTATAGGGACGCCCGCTCGGGTCGACCGCGATGCACTTGGCCGTCGACTTTCCAGGGGCGCTCGAGCTGACATTGAACCTGATGCCGACGCCGCCGCGAATCCGGCCATTGAACTGGTAAGTGACGGCGCTTGCGCCCGACAGCGTAATGGCGACCGCCTGCGCTGCCTCGTGCGCCTGAAGATATTGGCCGCTGTTGACCGGATCGGGAATTCGCCAGCCGGCTGCCCAATTGCCCCCGATCGGCAGTACGCTGACGTCGTTGTTGAGCATCAAGGCGTCGGCGCGCGCCTTGAACAGCACGGCGCAAAGATCGCTGGCGGCGTCCTCGACGCGGTGGTGCGCGATGGTCGTCGTCATCGACGGCCCCGCAAAAGCGGCGAGCACCGCGACGACGCTGATGGTGACGATCATTTCGACCAGCGTGAAGCCGCAGGCAGGGAACCCGGGAAGAACCCGGGGCATGAATCGCGCGCCGTTCGTGTTCACCACACACCCGACGGGCTTTTCGAGCCGTCCTGCGTAATCGAAAGCG
>DATIEJ010000243.1:0-13582 GCA_035455825.1 Rhodanobacteraceae bacterium
GTAACGCCGCCCGGTGCGCAGGGCAACCGCACGGCCGGCATCGGCGTGCAGTTCAACGAGTCGGCCGACGGCGAGACGGCGCGAACAAAGATCGAATCGCTGCTCGCCGGCATCATGAATGCCGACCGGCCCACGCACACGATGTAGTCTCGGCCTTCAGTCAACGGAAAAGAGCGAAAAAAGATTCACCACGAAGGCACGAAGAACACGAAGAAGAGCACAAGACCAGTTTTCTTTTCTTCGTGTCCCTTCGCGCCTTCGTGGTGAATCTTTTCCCGCTCTGTTCGGATGGGTGAAGCCGAAGACTACATCGTATGCGTGGGCCGGTCGGCATTCATGATGCCGGCGAGCAGCGATTCGATCTTTGTTCGCGCCGTCTCGCCGTCGGCCGACTCGTTGAACTGCACGCCGATGCCGGCCGTGCGGTTGCCCTGCGCACCGGGCGGCGTTACCCAGATGACCTTGCCGGCAATCGGCAGGCGGTCCTTGTCTTCCATCAGCGTCAGCAGGATGAAGACCTCGTCGCCGAGGCCATAACGTTTCGCCGTCGGCACGAACAGCCCGCCGCCTTTGACGAACGGCATGTAGGCGTTGTAGAGCGCGCCTTTGTCCTTGATTGCCAGGGAAAGGATGCCCTGCCGCGGCAAGCCGCCTATCGGTCCAGCCATCTCGTCTCTCCGGTCCTTGTCAGCGCCAGGCGCATCTGCAATGAAACTCCGCGATCGGGAACACTACGCTCCGTGTCCCGCCTTGCCTGCGCCGCGCGGCCGCACCAGTTGCGTCCACGCCAGCAGCACTTCGAGCACGACCAGTTCAGCGCGCAACGGGCCGCGCAACAGTTCGCGCGCCCGGTTGGCCTGATCGAACCACGCCGATAGCTTGGTCAAATCGGCAGCCGCGGTCAAGGCGAGCGGTCCGCGCGCGCTGCGGCTCAGCGCATTCGACTCGCTCTGCGCGAGTGTCGCGGCAAACCAGAGACGCGCATCCGGTTCAGCTTTGCCCCAGGCGTTGGCGACGTCGACCGCGTTCGATTTGCCTTGCTGCAGAGCGCGAAGCTGACTGGCGACCTCATCGCGCAGCGCGAGCCGTCCGCTCTTTGCCCAGGACAGCGCGAGTCCCGGGTTGCCGCCACTGGCCTCGAGCGCCGAGTTCGCCTGTTTCTCGCCCAGACCTTGCTGGGTCAGCCATTCGACCGCGACCTCGGCCGCCGGCAGGTGAAACGCAATACGCTGGCAGCGACTGCGGATCGTCGCCGGCAACCGCGCCTGATGCGCGGTCACCAGCAAGAGATAGCGCCCCGGGCTGGGTTCCTCGAGCGTCTTCAGCAGCGCGTTCGCCGCCGCGGCGTTCATCGCATCGGCCGGCTCAATGACCGCGACCTGCGCGCGGCCAAGCTGCGGCGTCAGTGAAAACCAGGCCGAAAGCGCGCGAATCTGGTCGACGACGATTTCGCCGTACATCTTCTTCGATTTGTCGTTCAGCGCGTAGCCGACGAATTTCGCGTCCGGATGCACCGGGTGGCCGTCAGGCTGGGCAAGGCTGCCGTCCGGACGCGTCTCTTCGGGATCCCGTTGCGCGCGCAGAGCGAACAACTCGCACGAGCGACACCGTCCGCACGGTGCGGCAACGCGCTGCTGGCACAACAGGTAGGCCGCCATGTGCTCGGCGAACGCACGCTTGCCGATGCTTTCGGGACCGACCAGGAGCAGCGCATGCGGCAAGCCGCCGCTTTCAGCGCGCGCCGTGAGCTTGCTCCACGCCTCCCGCTGCCACGGTGCCAGCGTCATCCGGCGACTCCACGGTCGCGCAGGAACCGGTCGACGTTGCCGCGCACGTCGGCCAGAACGTCGCCGAGCGGGCGGCTCGCGTCGACGACGCGAAAGCGCGCGGGCTCGGAAGCGGCGCGGGCGCGATAGGCGGCGCGGACGCGCTCGAAGAAATCGACATTTTCCATTTCTATACGGTCGGCGGCGCCGCGCCCGTTCGCGCGCCGCATGCCGTCTGCGACCGGCAGGTCGAGCAGCAGGGTGAGATCCGGCTGCAGACCGGCGGCTGCCCAGCGCTCGAGTTCCGTGATCCGTTCGATCGGCTGGCCGCGGCCGCCGCCCTGGTAGGCGAAACTGGCGTCGGTAAAGCGGTCGGAAAGGACCCAGCGTCCCGCAGCCAGGGCCGGCATGACCACGTCGCGTACGAGCTGCGCGCGCGAGGCGAACATCAGCAGAAGTTCCGCCTCGGCGCACAAGCCCTCGAGCTTCGGATCGAGCAGCAGCGAACGGATCGCTTCGCCCGCCGGCGTGCCGCCTGGCTCGCGCGTGACGAGCACGTCGATACCGCGCTCCACGAGCTGCGCACGGACGGTTTCGAGCACCGTGCTCTTGCCGGCGCCCTCGCCGCCTTCCAGCGTGATCAATCTGCCGTTCATCGATTCCTGTGCAGTTGGTAGCGTTCGACCGCGCGATTGTGCGCGTCGAGCGTGGCGGAAAATTCGTGCGTGCCATCGCCGCGCGCCACGAAGTACAGTGCGTCGGTCGGATCCGGATGCAGCACTGCTTCGACCGCCGCCTTGCCGGGCAACGCAATCGGCGTCGGCGGCAGGCCTTCGCGCGTGTACGTATTGTAAGGCGTGTCGGCGTCGAGATCGCGCCGGTGCAGGTTGCCGTCGTAGCGCGCTCCGAGGCCGTAGATGACCGTCGGGTCGGTCTGCAGGCGCATGCCGAGCCTGAGCCGGTGCAGGAACACGCCCGCGATCAGTGGCCGCTCCTCGACGCGCGCCGTTTCCTTCTCGACGATCGAGGCCAGCGTCAACACCTGGTACGGCGACTCGAGCACGAAATCGGCCGGATGTCCTCCCCATGAATCATCGAGAAGCCTGGTCATCGCTTCGTGCGCGCGCCGCAGGATGTCGAAGTCGCTCATGCCCTTCACGTAGCTGTACGTCTCGGGCAGGAACCAGCCCTCCGGCGCCGCGCCGCCGGCTTGCAGGCGGCGCATGATTTCCGCGTCGTCGATCGTGGCCAGCGTCTGCTGCAGGCCGTCATCCTGTGCCAGTGCAGCGCGCAGCTGCCGGAAAGTCCACCCTTCCACAATGGTAAAATGATGCTGAACGACATCGCCCGCAGCCATCTTCTGCAACAGCCTGGCCGGCGTCAGTCCCGGAGCCAGCGCGTATTCGCCGGCGTGCAACCGCCCGGCCACGTGCAGTTCGCGCGCCAGCAATCGCCAGTACCACGGATTGCCGGCAGCTATCCCGTGCTGGTCGAGGATGCGCACGACGCCGCTTGCCGGCGTGCCGAGCGGAACGTCGATCGCGATCGTTTCGGCCAGTTGCGGCAATGGCGCCTCGGCAAAATGCCGGTAGTCGCGATAGAAGTACATCGCGACGCCGGCGACGAGCAGGAGAAAGACGACGAAGGCAAGGCGGAAGCGCCCTGAGTTCTGCCACATGCCGACGCGCCGCGTCATCCGATCACCGTGTCGTCCGTTGCCATCTTCTGCCATTGTGCCCGAAGCCGGCGGCCGCTCGCGCGTCTCATGCATGCACGCCGAGCGCGCGCAGCATGCCGCGAGCCTTGGCCCGCGTCTCGTCGAGTTCGGCCGCGGCAATCGAATCGGCGACGATGCCGGCGCCCGCGCGCAGACGCACATCGCCCCGGCACAAGGACAATGTGCGGATCAGGATGTTCAGGTCCATGTCGCCGTCGCGGTTCAGATAGCCGAGCGCGCCCGTATACGCGCCGCGCCCGACCCCTTCGAGCTCGGCGATGATTTCCATCGTGCGCACTTTCGGGCAGCCGGTGATCGTGCCGCCGGGAAACACGGCGCGGACGATCGCGGCCGGCGTTACGTTCCGGCGCAACCTGCCGCGCACATTCGAGACGATGTGATGGACGTGCGCATAGCTTTCCAGGGCCATGAACTCGTCGACTTCGACGCTGCCGGGTACGCAGACGCGGCCAAGGTCGTTGCGTTCCAGGTCGATCAGCATGACGTGCTCCGCACGCTCCTTCGGATGCGCGATCAACTCGCGCAGGCGTGCGCCGTCGTCGTCGCCGCCGATGCGGGCGCGGGTTCCGGCGATCGGCCGCGTCGTGATGGCGTCGCCGCGCACGTCGACCAGCCGTTCGGGCGATGAACTGACCACGGCGCAGTCGCGCCACTGCAGCAGTCCGGCGAAAGGCGCAGGATTGGCCTGACGCAAGCCGGCAAACAGCGCCGCCGGCGACGCATCGCCAGCCAGGGAGGCGCGCCATTCGCGCGACAGGTTTACCTGGAATATGTCGCCGGCGCGCAGGTATTCGTGGATCGCCGCCACGCCGCCGAGGAACTTCTCGGGCGCGTCTTCGTCGACTTCACTGGCGATGCAATTCGCGGTCAACGCCATTGCGCCGCCGAGGTCGGCCTGCAGCGTGTCGATCAGCCCGGCAAACGCATCCTCGGCCAATACGTGAGTGCATTCGAGTTCCCGGTCGACGATGATCGCAGCCGGACAACGCACCGCCAGGGCGACCGGCAAGCCGGCGTCCGGCGCTGGCGGCAAGCGCAGCCGCGGCTCGATCTGCGCGGCCAGTTCGTAGCCGAGGAACAGCAGCCAGCCGCCGCGAAACGGCAGTTGCGTGCCGAAGTCCCGCTCGATGCGCTCGTGCTGCCACGCCTGATCGAGCGCGTCGAGGAAGCGCGCATCACTCGCGCCGCCGCGGGAATCGTGGAGACGGCCGTCGCCGAGCAGCGCAAGATGTTCCTGCGGACAGGCAAACAGGATGTCATAACGCGCATGCGGGCCGCGCACGTTGCTTTCGAGCAATCCCGGATAGCGCTGCGGATTGGCGGCGGCGACCGGCAACAGGTCGCGCACACCGTCGAGCGTGCGCATGACGAGGCGCGAAGACTTGGGCGCGCCTGCTCTGAAGCCCTCCCGTTCAAGGGGAGGGTTGGGTGGGGATGGTGTCATCGCGGCGGCGCGTGCGGCGCGCCCGCCTATATGCGTCGAAATGCGAGCGTGCCGTTGGTGCCGCCGAAACCGAACGAGTTCGACAACGCGATATCGAACGTGGCCCGCCGCGCCGTGTTCGGCACGAAGTCCAGGTCGCAACCTTCACCGGGCTCGTCGAGGTTGATCGTCGGCGGCACGATGCCGTCGCGCATGCCGAGCACGCAGAAGATCGCCTCGACGCCACCGGCGGCTCCGAGCAGGTGGCCGGTCATCGACTTGGTCGAGCTGACCATGAGTTTTTTCGACGCGTCGCCGAAGCAACGCTTGATCGCGTTGCACTCGGCGAGATCGCCGGCCTGGGTCGAGGTTCCGTGCGCGTTCACATAGCCGACCTGGTCGGCATTGATCCCGGCATCCTTCATCGCCGCGCGCATGCAGCGCGCCGCGCCATCGCCGTCTTCGCTCGGCGAGGTGATGTGGAAGGCATCGGCGCTCATGCCGAATCCCGCGAGTTCGCAGTAGATCCTAGCGCCGCGCTTGACGGCATGATCGTAGTCTTCGAGCACCAGCACGCCGGCGCCGTCTGAGAGCACGAAGCCGTCGCGATCCTTGTCCCACGGCCGGCTGGCCTTGTGCGGATCGTCGTTGCGCGTCGACATCGCGCGCGCCGAACAGAACCCGCCCATCGCGACTCCGGTCGTCGCGTATTCCGCGCCACCGGCCACCATGACGTCGGCGTCGCCGTACTGGATCATGCGCATCGCCAGGCCCAGGTTGTGCGTGGCCGTCGTGCAGGCCGTGACACAGGCGATGTTCGGCCCCTTCAGGCCGAGCATGATCGACAGATTCCCCGCCGCCATGTTGATGATCGAACTCGGCACGAAGAACGGCGAAATGCGCCGCTGCCCGCTCTCGTGATAGATGATGCTGGTGCGTTCGATCGTGTGGATCCCGCCGATGCCCGCGCCGACCGCGACACCGATGCGCTCCGCGTCGTGTTCATGCGGCTGCAGGCCGGCGTCGGCCAGCGCATCGATCGATGCGGCGATGCCGTAGTGGATGAACGGATCCATCTTCTTGACGTCTTTCGGCGCCACGAACTTCGCCGGATCGAAATCGCGGACTTCGCCGGCGATCCGCGTCGGAAACGTGCTGGCATCGAAATGCGTGATCGGTCCGATGCCGCTGGTGCCGGCGACGACGTTGCGCCACGCCGTCGCCACATCGTTGCCAACCGGGCTGACGATGCCCAGTCCGGTGATCACTACCCGTCGTTTATTCATAGGGCTGAGGGCTGTGGGCTGAGGGCTGAAAATCAAGGGCGAGCAGCTCTTCAGCCCTCAGCCCTCAGCCCTGCTTTCAGAAACACGAACTGCGCCACGTGGGCGCAGTCCAGGGAGTGCATCGGAAAAATCAGGCCTTGACGTGAGCCTTGATGTAATCGACGGCCTGTTGCACCGTTGTAATCTTCTCGGCTTCCTCGTCGGGAATTTCGCACTCGAATTCCTCTTCGAGGGCCATGACCAGCTCGACCGTGTCGAGCGAGTCCGCGCCCAGATCGTCAACGAACGACGCGTTCGGCGTTACCTCATCTTCCTTGACGCCAAGCTGTTCGACGACGATCTTCTTGACGCGTTCTTCAATGCTGCTCATGTGTGCAAAACCTCACGAGGGAGAGTAATTTCAAAAGCCGGGGCTGTAAGCGCGCGGATTGTAGTGGATGGCCTGCCGAAGCGCCAGCAAACGGGCGTTTAAGCCATGTACATGCCACCGTTCACGTGCAGGGTCTCGCCGGTGATGTAGCTGGCCGCCGGCGACGCCAGGAACAGCACCGCCTGCGCGATATCGTCTGGCGCGCCGAGGCGGCCCAGCGCGATCTGTCCGAGCAACGCCTGCCGCTGGTCCTCCGTCAACGCGCGCGTCATGTCCGTGTCGATGAATCCGGGCGCGACGACGTTGACCGTGATGCCACGCGAACCGATCTCGCGCGCCAGCGACTTCGAGAAAGCAATGATGCCGGCCTTCGCCGCGGCGTAATTCGCCTGGCCCGGATTGCCAGTGACGCCAACGACCGAGGCAATGTTCACAATGCGGCCTTTGCGCGCCTTCATCATGCTGCGCATGACGGCTTTGGAAGTGCGGTAGACCGAACTGAGGTTCGTGTCGAGAATCGCATTCCAGTCATCATCCTTCATGCGCATCAGCAGCTGATCGCGCGTGATCCCGGCATTGTTCACGAGGATCGACACCGGGCCGAATTCCTTGCCGATCTCGTCGATCAGCGTCTCGACCGCGGCGCCGTCCCTGACGTCGAGCGCGCGGCCCACGCCACCGGTCGGCGACAGGCGCTCCGAAATCGCCTGCGCGCCCGACTCACTGGTGGCCGTGCCGACGACTTTGGCGCCATGCGCGGCCAGCGTCCGGGCGATGGCCGCTCCGATGCCGCGGCTGGCGCCGGTGACGAGGGCAATCTCGCCCTGAAGTATTGCGCTCATCGGCAACTCCAGTAGTTTCAGTTCGAAGATCTGATCGACACCGGCCAGACCACGGCTTGCGCCACGATCACGGACTTGCCGTCGAACGTCAGCGCGGGCGAACCATGCAGCACATAACCGAGCGCCAGCGCCGCGCTCACACGCCGGCAGAACGCGTCGTCGTCCACCCCGGTCAGCACGCGGTAGATCGGCAGGTTGTCCGGCGGGCTGCTCACGAAGCCTACCTCTTTGCAGTCGACCAGTCTGCGATCGCCTGTGCCAGTTCCGCCGGCGCTCCAATCGCACGGCCATCGATCGCGCGTTCGATGCGCTTGAGCAGGCCGACCAGCACTTTGCCGGGTCCGCATTCGGCGGCGCGCGTCACGCCACGTGCGGCGAGCTCGTGAACGCACGCGGTCCAGCGCACCGGCATGTAGAGCTGCTGCGCCAAGGCCGTACGAATCTCCTCGACGGTAGCGTAGGACTTTGCCTCAACATTTTGAATGACCGGTATTTTCGGCGCCGACCATGCGACGCTTTCGAGGCGCTCGGCCAGCTTGTCCGCTGCTTCGCGCATCAGTCCGCAGTGCGATGGCACGCTGACCGCGAGCTTCACGGCTTTTTTCACGCCAAGTTCGGCCAGGCGCGCGAGCGCGCGATCCACGGCTTCGGTGTGGCCGGCGATGACGAGTTGTCCCGGCGCGTTGTAGTTGGCCGGCGCGACGACCTGGCCTTGCGCGACTTCGGCGCAGACCTGCGCGATCTGCGCATCGTCGCCGCCAAGGATCGCCGCCATCGCACCGACGCCCTGCGGCACCGCGGCTTGCATCAAGCGTCCGCGCTCGGCAACGACCGCGGCGGCGTCCGTCAGCGACAGCGCGCCGGAGCAAACGAGCGCGGTGTATTCGCCCAGACTGTGCCCGGCCAGGACGCCCGGTTCGAGGCCGTGCAGTTCCTGCCAGACGCGCCACACGGCAACGCCGGCCGCGAGCAATGCCGGTTGGGTATTGTCGGTTCGGTTCAGCAGTTCTTCGGGGCCTTCCTGCGAAATCGACCACAAATCGGCCCCGGCGCCGGCCGATGCTTCCTCGAACGTCGACTTGACCACGGCGTATTCGCTGGCCAGCTCGGCGAGCATGCCGAGGGCTTGCGAACCCTGGCCGGGGAAGACGAAAGCGAGGGCTGAGGGCTGAGGGCTGGGGGCTGTGGGCATTGAGAACTCGGACGTAATCGATTTCATTTAAAATAAGAGACGCAGGTCAGGGAAGGTTCGGCGCGAAGAGGCGCTTTATCAGCCCTCAGCCCTCGCCTCTCAGCCCTAATATCGGATCAGTGCCGAACCCCAGGTAAACCCACCACCGAACGCTTCGAGCAGGAGCAGCTGGCCGCGCTGGATCCGGCCTGAACGGATGCCGAAGTCGAGTGCCAGCGGAACCGATCCGGATGAGGTATTGCCGTGCTTGTCGACGGTTACGATGACGCGATCCATCGGCATGTCCAGGCGTTTGGCCGTGGCCTGGATGATGCGCAGGTTGGCCTGGTGCGGAATCAGCCAGTCGATCGCGTGGCGATCCAGGCCGTTCGCGGCGAGCGTTTCCTCGACGACGCGATCGAGCGTCTTGACCGCGACCTTGAATACTTCACTGCCCTGCATGACGACGCGAACGCCATGATTGTGCTCATGCGTGAAGCCGACCGAGACGCCGACCGGATTCCACAGCAGTTCCTTGTAGGCGCCGTCGGCATGAATGTGGGTCGACATGATGCCGGCTTCCTCGGAAGCCTTCAGCACGACCGCACCGGCGCCGTCGCCGAACAGCACGACGGTCGAGCGGTCTGACCAGTCGAGCATGCGCGACAATGTCTCGGCGCCGACCACGAGGGCCGTCTTGACGCTGCCGGACCGGATGAATTTGTCCGCAACCGTGAGCGCGTAGATGAAACCCGAGCATGCCGCGTTGACGTCGAACGCCGGGCAGCCGTTGGCGCCGAGGCGATTCTGGAGCAGGCACGCGGTCGAGGGGAAGATCAGGTCCGGCGTCGTGGTGCCGACCACGATCAGATCGATGTCCTTGGCTTCGACGCCGGCGGCTTCGAGCGCGGCTTTTGCCGCACCGAAGGCAAGATCGCCGGTGGTCTGGCCTTCAACGGCGATATGCCGCTGGCGGATGCCGGTGCGCGAAGCAATCCACTCGTCGCTGGTCTCGACGAGCTTTTCCATCTCGGCATTGGTGATGATCCGCTCCGGCAGGAAGCTGCCGGTGCCGGCGATGCGTGAGTAGATCAATGCCTTGCCCCTGAAATGACGGTACGCCGGCGACGCCTTATCGACGCAGTCGACGAACCGGAACGGTCACACGAACGCACGGCGATTCAGGTCGGACGTAAACGCGTTGCCGAATGCTGCGGGCGGATCGCCGTCCGCTCAGTCTTCGTCTTTGGCCGCGGACTTGCTCTCGATGACCTTGCGCCCACGGTAGTAACCGTCTTTGGTCACGTTGTGACGCAGGTGCACTTCGCCGGAAGTCGGATCGGTGCCGAGCTGCTTGGCGGTGAGGGCGTCATGCGCGCGGCGCATGCCGCGGCGGGACGGGGATTTTCGACTTTTTGCGACTGCCATGTTGATTCTCCAATAACAATTTTGCCTGTCGGTGCGACCCGGCGAATCGCCAATGATCGCACGGACGACGCTTACCGCGAAATCTTGATCTGCTTCAGGGCGGTAAATGGATTCGGTTTGGCCGGCGTTTCGGCCTCGTCCGCGTCCCCGCCCCAGCTTTGCTGCACATGTTCCGTGCCCGGCTTCACCGGCACGACCGGTATGGCCAGGATCAATTCATCCTCGACGACATCGGCCAGGCGCAACGCGCCGTCGGCGGTCAAAAGAGGTTCGTAACCCGCCGGCAAGCCGGCCTCATCTTCCTCGCGCGTGATCAAGCCGAGGCGCGAATCGATCTGCACCGGCAAGTCGAATACTTCCAGCGTGCGCTGGCAGGTCAACGGCAGCGCCGCGTTCGCCCGCACTTGCAGGAAAGCTATGCCGAGGTCGTCCTTGCCGAATTCCAGATCGAACACCACATCACCCTGCGTGCCCGCGAGGTCCGTGGCGAGGCGTTTCAGCGTTGCAAGGGGCAATTTGCCCTGGAAGTGCCGGCGCGACTGCACCATGCGCCAAGCATCGACAATTTCTGGCAGGGCCTGGGACATGGCGCGCGCGATGGTAGGTGCCGCACTGCACAAAGTCAATGAAAACCTGAGGGCCGAGGGCCGAGGACTGAGGGCTGGAAGCGCCATGGAGCTGGCTCACGGCGCTCCTTTCGGCCCTCAGCCCTCAGCCCCCGGCCCTGATTTACCAATCGCGCCACATGCGGCAGACTGGAGTCCTGACAGGGGCAAGAGCACAACGTGGGTTATATCCTTCTTATAGCGGCAGCGGCAGCGCTGCCATTGCTTGTTCTGTTCCTCCGACAGCGCCAGTGGCGAGCGCGCGAACTGGCCATGCGCCGCCTGCTCGATGGCGCCGATGCGCTCGAAGCGCAACTGCTCGCCTGCCGGTCGCGCATGCAGCAGCTCAAGTCGATGCTCGCGGTGCTGCCCGAGGAAATGAGCGCCGATGCGAATGTCGCGCTGACGGCGGACGACAAGGTCCAGGCCGCATTGCGCGACCTGCTCGCCCATCGCCTGTGGATCAAGCAGCATGCAGCCGAGGCCACACCGGCCGAACTCGATGCTGCCTGCGCGGCGATCGAGCAATCGCACCGCTTGATGCAGGCCCAACTGACGCGTCTGGACGCGATCGCCGCCGAGCTTGCCGCCGCGCAGTCGAGCGCTCGCACGGTCGCGCCGCGCGGGAGAACGACGACAACGTGATGGATCCCGCCGGCGATCGCGGCGGCGCTGGTCCGGGCCCGGGGGCTCGCGACATGATCAGTCTGGACAAGGTCGACCTGGTGCTGGCGTCGACCTCGCGTTACCGGCGCGACTTGCTCTTGCGCATCGCCCCGCGCTTCCGCGTGCTGGCTCCAGCCACTGACGAAACAGTCCTGGCCGGCGAGGACGCCGCCGCGCTCGCGATTCGCCTCGCCCAAGCCAAGGCGCGAGTGGTCGCGGCACAGTGCCCGAATGCCATCGTGATCGGTTCGGACCAGTCCGCCGAGTTGCAAGGCACGATCCTCGGCAAACCCGGCAACATGGATCGAGCACGAGCGCAACTCGCCGCCGCCAGCGGCCGCGAGGTGGTCTTCCACACGGCGGTGTGCCTGATCGATTCGCGTCGAACCGAGCCTCGCGAATTCGCGGCACTCGACACGACACGCGTGTTCTTTCGCGAGCTCGACCGGAACGAAATCGCCCGCTACGTCGAACGCGAGCAGCCGGTCGACTGCGCCGGCAGCTTCAAGGCTGAAGCATTGGGCATCACGCTGTTCGAGCGGATCGAGTCGCACGACCCGACCGCGCTGATCGGCCTGCCCTTGATTGCTCTGAGCCGGCTGCTGCGCGAAGCTGGCGTCGAGGTCGTGTAGGGTGGGCCTTGGCGCACCGTTCTGCTTCTTTCTCTACGCCAAAAGCCGGTGCGCCAAGGCGCACCCTACATCGCGGGGCAATCTTGCGATTTTGCCGTCGCGCCCTCGCCAGCTGCGCCGGACGCAGAGAAGAACAGATAGCGTTTGCGCCCGCCGTAAAGGTCGAGCCTGCCTTCCGGCGTGAGATTTTCGACACGCGTGCACAACGACGACAACCACGCCGCTCGCTCACGTTCGCGTCTAGCGGTCGGCTCGACCACCAGCAACACGCGAGTTGGGCCCAGCGAACGTAGCGCCGACTCGTCGCGTCGCCACAATGCGAGTTGCGGCGCACGGCCGTGCTTGACGTTGATCGGATGATCCAGCGTGTATACCGTCCGCTCACCGCCGAGAGCGAAGTCGAGCTCCGCGGCAAGCATGAAATTGTCGGCGACCAGCACGGCCTGCGCGAATTCGGGCCGCGCAAGACGCGCGCGCGTCTCTGCGGCGACCTCGTTCCAGCCGACCCAGTGCTCCGGAAAGGCCTTGAACTGCGTCAGTACGCCGGCGCCGCCGGGCGTCGCGGCCAGCGCCAGGTACGCATAAGCCACGCAGCATCCGAGTACCAGCAGCGCAAATGTCAGCGTGAGTGCCGTGCGGCGCAGAAGGCCCTCTTGCGCGCGACCGCGCTCGCGCAGCAGGACCGGCAGAAGAAGCAATAGCGGCAGATATCCCGGCAGCGGCCAATGCAGGCGCAAGCGCGTGTCGTCGGCAAAACAGCCGAGCACGAAATAACCGACGATCGGCACGAGCGCGCATACCGCCAGCAGATCCCACGGTTCGCCCGCTTTCGCACGGCGAGCAGCGCCTGCTGCCGCCCACAGCAGCAGCAGGTAGAACAGCGGCGTGCAGACGATCGCCTGCTCGAGCGGCTGCACTAGCGCATCGGCGTGGAAACTCCACGGATTGCGCTCGACGAGCTGGAATCCGAGCGCGACCCAGCCGTGCTCGAGATTGAACATCAGCAACGGGACCAGGCCGAGCAATGAAATCCCGATCGCCAGCCAGAGACCGCGCTCGCGCCAAAGCAGCCTTCCGCGCGGCACGAGCAGCAGGAACAGAAGGCCGGTCAGGATCAGCATGCCCGCGCGATAGTGGCTGAGCCAGGCTCCGGCCAGCGCTAAACCAAGCAGCGTCCAGCTGAGCCGGCCGCGCGTGCGCAGCGCAGAGTCGAACGCGTCGATAACAACGATCCAGCACACTGTCAGCGGTACATCAGGCAGCGCGAACATGCCGAGCGTGCCGAGCAGCGGCAACGCCAGCGCCAGCAGCCCCGCCTGCCATCCAACGGGTGAACCGAACATGCGGTTCCCGGTACGAATCAGAACGAGCGGCAAGAGCGCGCCGAGCAGCAGGAACGGTGCGCGCATCGCCAGCGCGCTGTGCCCGAACAAGAATTCACCGAGCCGGATCAACCACGCGGTGGCCAGCGGCAAATCGCTGTACGACCAGTCGAGCACGCGGCTTTCCTGCCAATACCAGGCTTCATCGCCGAATGGCGCGAGGTTCGCGGCCAGCGCGATCCTGACGATCTGGCTGAATCCCCACGCGAGCCAGAACGCTGTAATCCAGCGCGAAGCGGCCGCGGTGCTTGCCGAACGCGTTGCAGCCCCCAC
>DATIEJ010000244.1:0-13728 GCA_035455825.1 Rhodanobacteraceae bacterium
GTTTCTCGGAAGGGCATCTCCAAAGGCAGGTAACTACGCGAAGCGGAGTGCTGCTCGGTTTCGGCGCATGATGATGAGATACAACTTCGACGAACTCTTGCGCGAAGGGGCTACCCGAATGCAGGCTGCCGAAGCCGTGTCGGCGCAATTCGGTGGCAAACCTGAACCCGAGAGCATCTTGAGGATGTTTCGAGGCCGAAACCCCGTACCCGTACCCAAGCCATCACCGGAAAAATAACGGTCTTTTTTTTCCTCGCAAGTGGCGAGGCTCCATCATATTTTGCTCGCCCCTGCAATCCGCAGTTTGTGCGAGTGACAACTGATGAACCTTGAAACCCCGCTTGTCCCCGGCGACCTCGTTGACGAAAACGAAGCCGCCGCCATCCTCGGCGCGCGCGTCCAAACCCTGCGCAATTGGCGCTGGCGTGGCGAAGGACCGCGCTTCCGCAAGATTGGCCTTCGGCTTGTGCGCTATCACCGCACCGACTTGGCCGCTTTCGTTGCCGGCGACGCCGGAACGGATGCAGCCGCATGAGTCACGCCACCGCGATCCATGCAGTCCAGAACGAATGGCCGGACGAAACCGCTGTAGCTGATACCTCTCGCTGCCTGACGTTGGTCGCTGTAAACACGGCGCGCGCGGAACTCTCGCGCTTCGCCACGCAAACCGACTCGCCCGACTGGCGCGTAGTTGATGCGGCGGACCATCTTGACGCCGCCCACGCGCTGTTGTCGGGCGAGGTGTGCCGATGATTCAGAAGTTGACCGGCAACCGCTGCCAGTGCCCCGCCTGCCGTGATTTCTTCAATTCGACGTCAACCTTCGACCGGCACCGCACAGGCCACTACGCGAACGAGAACAGCCGTCGCTGCCTGACCGCTGCCGAATTGACTGCACGCGGATGGTCGAGGAACGCTCTCGGGTTCTGGATCGAACGCGCGATGCACCGCGAAGCCGCGACCACTCGCACAGAACCGCTACGTGCCCCTGCCCCCGCTACTACCCTACAGGCCACCCATGGGCGCGGCTGAAGAGTTGCGGTCGAGTCCGGACGCCGATGCGTTTCTGCGTCTGCTGGCCGGCGTCAATGCGTCGATAACGTTCCAGACCTTCGACGAGACCGGCGCGAAGCGACCCGCACTGTCGAAGGTGCTTCATGGGACGTTGGCCGAACACGCCGCCGCCCTCGCCCGCTTGAACGCGGCGGGCGCGGGCGTGTTCTGGATGGTAAACGCCGGCGACGGCGTCGGGCGTGCGGCGACTAACGTGCGCTCCATTCGGGCGCTGTTCGTGGACTTGGATGGCGCGCCCCTGGAACCTGTGCAAGCCGCCCCGCTGCCGGCGCATTGCATCGTCGAAACGTCCCCGAACCGATGGCATGCCTATTGGCGAGTTTCGGACTGCGCGTCGGATGACTTCACACGACTGCAAAAGGCGCTGGCCGCACGTTTCGCTGCTGATCCGAAAGTGTGCGACCTGCCGCGCGTCATGCGCCTGCCGGGCTTCGACCATCGCAAGGGCGGGCCGTATCGCTCGCGAGTCATCTCTGTCTCCGAACAACCGGCGTACACCGTGGCGGAGCTAGTCGAAGGCTTCGATCTGCACGCGCTGAAGGGTTCCGAACCCAAGCAACTGCCGAACACGGAGCCGCGACGGAAGCGCGCGTTGCCAGCGATCATTCCCGAAGGGGAACGCGACAACGCGCTCCTCAGTCGGGCCGCTGGTTTCGTGCGGCGAGGTCACGATGCACAAGCCGTCAACCATCGCGTACAACGGATCAATGCGGTCGAATGCCAGCCGCCGCTGTGCGCCCGCGACGTGGACAGGATCGTGGCGCAGGCAGTCGCGTACGGATCAACGGGATTCGTTATGTTGCCGCATAAATTGCTCGACTCGGCCGAATGGAAAACACTTCCGCCCCCTGCCCAAAGCATCATCATCACCGCGTTCCGTCGTTTTGACGGTAGCAACAACGATAACATCGCTCTGACGTGGGCGGATTTCGACGGGCGACCGGGGTTTGCAAACAAGGGCACGTTCTACCGCAATCGTGCGCGCGCCGTCGCGTCCGGAATTCTGCGACGGGCCGTGGAGGGCGGCTACACGCGAGACGGAAAGAAACCTGACCTTTTCGCCATCGCCCCGCAATGGTTGCATGGCTCCCCGGTGTCGGATTTGAAACCTTGCGCTAGTGTTGAAAACATACACCCCTATATAGACAAACAGGTTCAGCAGCAGCTTGTACGTCGGGTCCCTGACAGGGCGGAGGGGGAGTGGAAAAGTTGAAAGACGACGGCGATTGATACGGGTTGCCAGCAAGATTTTCACGCGCGTGAAATTTGCACAGGGGGGGGCCGGCAGCTAACGGCAGCTAACGGCCCATTCCGGCCAGTCACGAGCGGCCGCTCTCGGATTAGCCACTCGTCGCCAAGCCAGACTACCGCCGAAAGCCGCACGTTCAGCGAGAATGGCTTTCCGTCGCCCTGTTGATCACGACACTTCCAATGAAGTGATCAGCGGGCACCGCACTCGTCCGGTGTTGCAGTGGCATTCTTCGACCAGCTTGGCAAGCGCGTGCTCGATTCTGCTCAACTGTGCAATACGCTCGCGGACCATCGTCAGTTTTCGCAGTCCGATCCGCTCCGCCTCACGACAGTGCCGGCCATCGTCCAGCATCAGGAGTTCGGCCACCTCGTCCAAAGTGAACCCCATCTTCTGGGCTTCTTTGATGAACCGGAGCCGTCGGGCGTGTGCTTCCGTGTAGCGGCGTGTGCCTCCGAGTGGCCGAGCGGGTTCCTCGACCAAACTCCGGCCCTGGTAATAGCGGATGGTCTCCACGCTGACCCCAGCCACCTTCGCAAGAGTTCCAATGGTGTATTGCGCTGGCATCTTGACTCCGTATCTGACTACGGTCGTAAGGTTACGCCCAATCCGAAAATCCGCCATAGGGCGCGTGAGAATGTCGCAATCAACTGTTGAGAAAACTGCCCTAGCTACCGGCGGTCTGGCCGCGATTCTGGCTTCGGCGTGCTGTCTCGGCCCCTTGGTGCTGGTCAGCGTGGGCTTGAGCGGTGCATGGATCGGCAACTTGACCCGGCTGGAACCGTTCCGGCCGATCTTCATCGGGGCGGCACTCGTAGCGATGTTTTTCGCGCACCGCCGCATCTTTCGGCCCGCCACCGATTGCAAGCCTGGTGAGGTGTGTGCGTTGCCGGAAAGCCGGCGGGTCTACAAGATTATTTTCTGGCTGGTGGCGGCGCTGATTCTGATCGCGCTTGGCTTCCCCTATGTCATCCCCTATTTCTACTAGGAGCATCCCGTGAAATTCGTCTCGGCCCTACTAACCTCCGCTCTCGTACTCTTTCATTGTTCGACCAGCGATGCCGCGACCAAGACAGCGACACTCGCGGTATCAAACATGGACTGTGTCGCATGCCCAATCACTGTCAAGAAGGCGTTGTCGCGGGTGGAAGGCGTCAGTGGTGTTAGCGTTAGCTTTGAGAAGAAGGAAGCCACGGTGACCTTCGACGACACCAAGACGACCGTGCAGGCTCTCACTCAGACGACGGCCGACGTGGGCTTTCCCTCCTCTGCTAGAGATGACTCCGCGAAATGAGCATGATCCCGTTTGCCGTTGCCGGCGCTCCGGTTTTGGAGTCCACATTGACTTGCCCGCATTGTGGGCATCAATCGACGGAAACGATGCCCACTAACGCGTGTATATTTTTCCACGAGTGCGCGCGCTGTAGTGCACTGCTGCACCCCAAGCCGGGCGATTGTTGTGTGTTCTGTTCTTACGGGACTGTGCCATGTCCTCCCATTCAACTCGCGAAATCGTGCTGCCGTACGTCCTCGCAATGCGAAGCCTAGCGACGCTGTCGAGCCGAGCAGTCCGAAGTTTCCATAAGCGGCCGCCGGCGAAACGGCATTTTCCGAACTGACGGCACAAATCTTTCTCTGGCAGCCCGTGTCGGTCGCCGTCTACTCTCAACTTTTCGACTCCCCCTCTGCCCCGTAGGCGCTGCGACCAAAGGGCGCGCCCTCGGAGGTTTTGAGTCCAAGGCCGTGAGACGCTGCGGTGCGAAGCTGGTGCAATGACGGTTTCGCTCAAGCTCATGCCAGCCGGCGTATGCGACAACGCCGAGTGCGGTCGGTTTCTTTGGTGGCTGCATGCGGTCGGCGCGGAATGCTTCCACTGTCATCGCGGCCGATTCGTGCATCGTTCGTGCTGGCAATTCGAGGAATGCGCCTGCGGGCACGCTGACCCGTTCTGCAAGAGTTGTCGCGGCTCTGGGGTCCGCGCTGTAGGCCGGTGTGACCTTCTGTGACCCGACGCAAGGCGAAGGCGCGACCATTCGCGTAGGACCGCGACGCGCACCCTACCCCGCTACTACCCCACAGGTCACGTATGGGCATGGCGCAGGAATTTCCCTCGAGTCCATAAGTAGCGCCGGCACCGGGGCGTCACCTCATCGTGCGGACTGTTCGAAAATCCGTATCGTTTGCGCCGGCGCTCTTCTATTTTTTAGCAATCAGGTAGCGCCAATACTGACGTGGGTTCTGCCCTATAAATTTGAAGATTTCGAACGCGGTCTTATATCGCCGGAAGACCGGCCTGAGAAGCCGTTTCGGAATCCTGTTTTGCGGCTCCTCGCCGAATACGCGCTTGAGCAGAGCGGTCTCATCGTCGTCTGGATGCAACTCTTTTAGTCTGAAGTATGTAGTGGTTAATTCGCGCTCTAGGACCTCATGAAACCACGCTTTAGAAATAGCATCCCAAGTGTCGCGGACTGGCCTCGCAAACCCATCAACGACAATGTTTAGCTCCGTCGCCTGTATGGGGCAGCGCAAAGGTGCAAACCTGTCGGCGATTTCAGTGGAACCGAGCACACGTGGCGGATCGCAGCACGTGCAGTAAGGAGACTCTTCGACATATCCGTCCCGAGGAAATACTTTCCAAAGAACCCCTCCGTATGGCTGGAAGTCGCTCTCGCCCGGCTGCCAGATTTTTAATCGCTTCCGCAGTACGCGCCACCGCCATTCAAAGAAGAGACATAGGGCGAGGATAACGACAACTGCATACGCCCACGAACGATAGCCGATCATTGCCAGCGCATGATCGATGGGTCCCGCGAGACCGAGCAGGTAACCCTTCGCGATCCCCAAGACCAAGAGAACAGCGGCACCGATCGTCGCGACGAGCCATGCCGCCGCGTGATCGGCGAATGAGTCGGCAAACTTGCGCCAGACGCGCTGGAAAAGCCCAGATTCTTCGGAGCCACTCGCCGCCATGTTCGAATGTCGTCCTCCCCACTACTGCACATCGTAGCATTTGCCCAACGATTCAGTCCGTGGACACCTCCGACAGTCTCTTGCTGCAACGATCGGCTAGGCGTAGCATTACCATCGACGGCCTCGGCATAGGCCGGCCACCTGCCATCGCGAAGCGTGTAGAGCATTGCCTTCCGTCGGTATCGATCTTCTCGTCCGCGCATGGGTGACGGTTGGCAGGTGACGATCTCTCGCGCGGGGAGAGCATCGATGACTTTCAGTATTTCCCAAATCAAGCGCGCCGCCACCCGCATCAAGAAGTCTCGCGGGGTCGCATATCATGAGGCGCTGGACCTAGCCTCACAGCAGGCCGGTTTTGCGAATTTCGCCCACGCTCAACAGTCGCAAGCATCAAATTCGAATCACTTCGATCCGGATGTCGAAGCGTTGAGGCGCATTCTTGCCGACCATCCCGACCTCAGTGATTACGGCCTCGGCAAAGCGGTTTCCTTCCGATGGACGAAGGCACAGGTAGAGGAACACTTTGCGAAATCGCGAGAGTCGATCGCGGTGAACATCGAACGGTTCCGAGCTACGCGTGATTGGCTTCGGGGGATAGCTAAAATCAAAACGATCAATCCGAAGCGATCGAGCTACGGGATGAAGCACATTGCCGAAGCGGAGATCGGATACATAACGAACGGAGTTTTCATTGCGGCCGCGCTGAGCCTCGGGTTCACGATGCGGCGCTATCCTGGCAGTCCGAATCCGAGTTTCAATATCAGCGAGCGGTCCATCACGGACGCATGGCGCAGAATTGAGGAGCAAAGGAGGAGAGCAGCGCAGGATTGGAACTTAAGGAGGTTCCAAGCTCAACCCTCGATCTGAGCTATCGCGGGCCATTGCGCGAATCGGCCCTCAGGGCCGTGAGGAATGCCGCGACCATTCGCGGGGAACCGCAACGCACACCCCACCCCGTTACAACCCTAGGGGCCGCGTGTGGGTGTGGCTGAGGGTTTGCGGTCGAGTCCCGAACGAAGCGCCGGCAACCGGCCCTACAACTTGCTGGGCGCGACGAGCAGGCGGGGGTAACTTTGGGGGTATCGCAAAACAATAGATATTGTAAATTATATGGTATTCAATACTTTATAGTTAGTTTTCATGTTCCCCTGGGGACGCCAATATAATCAAATACTTAGGCCAGCCGCATGGGTGGCCTAAGTCATTTGCTCCAAGCTCGCCTCGATTGCGGTCGGCAACTGGGTCACGACCCTGCGAATCCGCTAAGTGACATGCCGCCGACCCGAAGCCCCGCTACTTTCTATCCACATTTATACAAATACGCATTTGCGGGTCACGCATGGCTGCTTCGGGTAAGCCGAATTGTCCCGAGCTGCGCTTCCAGAAGTCAGCGCGAACCAGCCGATCCGACGTTCCGTGGGTAGTAGCTGCTTTACAGCGCCGAGTGCCGGGTATTCGCCGCAGCGCCCTTCGACATGGCTTTTCCATTCGTCCAGAAAGTGATCTGAATCAAGGCACCTGCCCGAGGTTCGGCGCACGATCTTGCGTGTCGAAACCTGAGGGGATTTGACTATGCAAGATCTCCATTTCGTGACCGAAGACCAGGCGACCTGGCTGAGAGTTCTCGAAAGCCGCGAATACGAGGGCTTGTCCGATCGCATCGAAATTCCCGATGAGATAATCGATGCGCTGGTCGAGAAGGGCCTCGTTCGCCGCTGGCGCGACGGCGCTATTGCAATCACGCTTGGCGGCATCAGGGAAGTCGCGCAGCACTAGATCTCCATTGCGCAAATCGCAAGCTGCCTTCACCGATAGAAGGCCTGCATGCGTTCTGCAGCGACGCGTGTTCCAGCCGGCGTCGCGGTGCCACGTCCTGGCCTGAGATTGCGATCGAGTCTTGGGCGCGGCCGCCAGGGAACTACAGTTTGCCGTGCTCCAGCGGCCGCTGGCGGTGCATCAGCGCCCACTCGACGTGTTCGGCCAGCGACGCCTCGCCGAGCAGGCGCAGGATCTCGCGCTGCTCGGCGGCATCCGTGGTGCGGTCGAGCGCCTTGCGCGCCGCGCCGAACAGCTGCGCCATGTACCGGTACTGCTTGATCAGTTCCTTGTCGGCCTTGCGGTAGGCATAGGCCTCGCGCACGGCCGCGAGGATCGAGAACACGCCCATGATCACGACCAGCCAGTTCTTGGCATCGGCGGACATCTGCCGCGCGAACACCGCGAGTGCGATGGCGATGCCGATACCGACGAGAAGGCTGGAATTGCCGAGCGCCTCGGTGAATTTATGCGTCTGCGCGCGTTGCGCGCTCTTGCGCGCGTAGTAGTCGAGCTGGCCGCCTTTGCCCGGGGCGCCGACCCATTCGCGGACGACGTTGGCAAGATCGTCCGGCGCCGACGACGTCACGCCCAGCGCGCTTTCCAGCGCCGCGCTGCGCATGACATTGCGGATCCAGGCAAGTTCTACGTCCTGCTTCTGCAGGAAGTTGTCCTGGGCGAACTCGGACTCGCCGGTAATCGCAATGCCGGCGCGGCGCCAATACGACTGTACGCGCAGACCCTCGGCGAGCGCGCGGTAATCCAGGTACTTGCGGTGCCAGCTGCGTCGCTGGGCGATATAGACGATCACCGCGCCGATCACGAACAGGACGAGGAAGACGAAGATCAAGTCGTCCTGCGCCGGCAGATTGTCGTAGGCCGTGAACGCGATGCCCATCAGCGCGGCGAGCGTGTACAGCGTGCGCATCGAAAACAGCACGCGTCGCTGGAAATGGATTGCCAGCCAGTCGCCAGCGGCGAACAGGCTCTCGATCGCACTGGCAGCGGTCGGCGCCCCCGGGCGCGCCGCGGTGGACGGCGATGTGTCGATCCGCGGCGCGTACTTGGCCCAGTCGGCGTTGAACTCGGCGGCCTGCACCAGCATCGCGCGAAAGTCGGCCGGCATCGGTCCATCGCCCGGCGCCATCAATTCACCCGAACGCCATAGAGTCTGCAGCGGCTCCAGGGGTGGCGCCGGCGTGCCGGAAGGCTCGTCGCGCGAACAGACGATGTGGAACACGAGACGATCGTCGTCGCCCAGCAACGCGCTGCGTGCGATGCTGCGGCGTCGATCGTCCCGCAGCGGCCGGACACCGGTCAGGTGGAACTGCACGACCTGCCCGGTGCCGCCGGTCCGCTCGCTCGTTTTTCCATCCCAGATTGCAAGCAGGATGTGGCAGTGCTGCGAGATGAAAACGCCGGCCTGCAGGTAATGCAGGTCACGCTCGTGGCCGGCCGGCGCCGCACTCGCATTGGCCGGTTTCTTTCTGCCGATGTCCGGCACCTCGATGATCTCGGCCGCATCGCACAGCGATTCGTAGCGCGCCCGCGCCGCGCCGTCGTCGAAATCGAGCGCGTACTGCGCGCGCGCCAGCGGCAACGGCGCTACCAGACGAATTCGGGCCGCGATCGCCTCCTCCGCCACCCATTGATCGCCGCCTTCGGCCAACGACGACAGCACCATCAGCGGCAGTTGCGGAAACTCACTGCGCAGACGCGCAAGAAACTCGCGCACGCACGCGCGAATCGCCGCCTCTTCGCGCGCGGGGATGTTGCGATGGCTGGTGACGCCGATCGTGAGCGGAACGGCGGCGCGAAGGTCAGTGAGCTCTGCCGACTTCAACACGGATGCTGACAACGGACTATCCTGCAGAAGTTATGCGGAAAGCGGCCAGACGGCCGCGCCATGAAACCTCGCCAGCGTGACTCCGCACCGACGTTTCGAGGGTATCAAAAAAACCCGCCGCCAGTGCGGATTTGTCCACTTGTTGCGTTTGCGGCACATACGCGGGTACCGCGCGCCCGTCATCGAGCGCAGGCTGGGATGGCTGGACCGCAGGCCATAGCCTGGATGCCGGAGGTCGATGGCGTCGTACCGGGATCGGCAGGATGGCGCCTTGGAGGCGTGCGGGAATTGCTTGCTTCGCTACGCCCGGCGCTGGCGATAGCGCCGGATCAGCGCATTCGTGGAGCTGTCGTGGGTCAACTGCGGATCGTCGGCGCTGGCAATCTCGGCCTGGGTACGCTTGGCCAGTTCCTTGCCGAGTTCGACACCCCACTGATCGAACGAGTTGACGTTCCAGATCACGCCCTGGACGAACGTCACATGTTCATACAGCGCGACCAGCGCGCCGAGCGTGTGCGGCGTCAGGCTGTCGGCGAGGATCGTGTTGCTCGGCCGGTTGCCGTCGAAGCAGCGATGGGGAACGAGCCATTCGGGCGTGCCTTCGGCGCGCACCTGTTCTGCGGTCTTGCCGAAAGCCAGGGCCTCGCTCTGCGCGAACAGGTTTGCCATCAGCAAGTCGTGTTGATCGCGCAGGTGGCCGAGGGGACGGCAGAAGCCGATGAAATCGCATGGCACCAGCCGCGTGCCCTGGTGCAGCAGCTGGTAGAACGAATGCTGGCCATTCGTGCCGGGTTCGCCCCACCAGACCGCGGCGGTCTCATGGTCGACGCGCGCGCCCTGGAGTGTCACCGACTTGCCGTTGCTCTCCATCGTCAATTGCTGCAGGTACGCGGGAAAGCGTTTCAGGTATTGCGCATACGGCAGGACCGCCTGCGTGCCCGCGCCGAAGAAGTTCGTGTACCAGATGCCGAGCAGCGCCATCAGCACCGGCAGGTTCTGCGCGAATGGCGTCGTCCGGAAGTGTTCGTCCATCGCATGGAAGCCGGCGAGCATGTCACGAAAATTCTGTGGCCCGATCGCGAGCATGGTCGACAGGCCGATCGCCGAGTCCATCGAATAGCGTCCGCCGACCCAGTCCCAGAAACCGAACATGTTCGCGGTGTCGATGCCGAACCTGGTGACTTCAGCGGCGTTGGTCGAAACGGCGACGAAATGCTTGCCGACTGCCGCCTCGTCGCCGAGCGACCGCAACAGCCACGCGCGCGCGGCGCGCGCGTTCGCCATCGTCTCCTGAGTTGTGAATGTCTTCGAGGCAACGATGAACAGGGTCTCGTCGACCTGGAGTGAACGAGTTGCCTCCTCGAAATCGGCGCCGTCGACATTCGAGACGAAACGCACTTCCAGGTCACGCTGTGTATAAGCGCGCAGGGCTTCGTACGCCATCACCGGCCCGAGGTCCGAGCCGCCGATGCCGATGTTTACGATGCAGCGAATGCGCTTGCCGGTGTGTCCTTTCCACTCGCCGCTGCGCACGCGATTGGCGAACGCAGTCATTCGATCCAGGACCGCGTGAACATCGGGAACGACGTTGCTGTCGTAGACTTCGATGCGCTCGCTGCGCGGCGCGCGCAGGGCGATATGCAATACCGCGCGGCTTTCGGTGACGTTGATCTTTTCGCCGTTCCACATCGCGCCGATGCGCTGGTGGACGCCGCGTTCTTCGGCGAGTTGCACAAGCAGGCGCAGGGTTTCGTCGGTGATGCGGTTCTTGGAGTAGTCGAGATAAAGCCCGGCCGCTTCGGCCACCAGACGTTCGCCGCGTCCAGGATCGTCCGCGAACAGCTGACGCAGATGCACCTGGCTCAAGCTCGCATGATGTGCGGCCAGCGTACGCCAGGCCGTGGATTCGGTAAGCTGCGGCTGGGCGGCGGCATTGGCCATGTGAACTTGAGATTCCTTCATTTGCGGCTGACCTGGAGAGGGCTCTGCAAAACGTCGTCATTCCCGCGCGAGCGAGACTCTGAACAGCAAGCTGGTGCTGCGGCTTGGTCCTATTGTATTGGACCAAAAGGCAGAATGACTTCCCGCTTGCGCGGGCAGGTCGACCATATCGAGACCTGCGGAGGTTTTCCTACGCGCAGGCTTGCGACCCTGCGTCGGCGCGCGCGACCAGCGTACCGCGCGAATGTCCCTGCTCGGCCAGATATTCGAGCCAGCGATTCAGGAAGGTCGCCATGCGCATGCGCTGCTGGAACAGCGTCTTGGCCGGCGGCAGAGGTCCCAGTGCGCGATGCAGGTGCTTGCCCGGATGGCAGTGCGTGGCTTCGGCGACGTGCGCGTCGCGGTACATGCGCAGCCAGGCCGACGGAGCCGGCTCGCCGGTCTCGCGGTCGAGCATGCAATAACTCAGGCGCAGTTCCAGCGTGTACGGATGGCGCTCGATGATGTCCAGATGCAGATCCAGTCCATCGTCCACCGAGGAACAGTAACTGCCGGTCTCGAGTTCCTGCGGCGCGAACGTGCGCGCCAGGCGGTGATAATTTTCCGCATACAACCCCATCAGGTAGGCGAACCTTCCCGGCAGCAGCTTGTTGCGAGTTTCGAGCACCTGCGACATGGGCCGATCATAGCATTCAAGACATTACTGGCCAGTCTGCACAAATGCCGCGCACGGGACTACAATGGGGTTCCCACGCGCTCGACTCTCTGGCCCCGGCGCCCTCGACGTCCGACGGCCACGCCTTTCGGCCCCCAGCCCTCAGCCCTCAGCCCAGCTTCTCAAAACATGTGCCTCTCGATCCCGAGCCGCGCAAGAATCTTGCTCGCGATCTCCTCGATCGACGTGTGCGTGGTGTTCTCGACCGGAATGTTTTCGCGACGGAAGATCTTGTCGGCCAGTGCCAGTTCTTGCCGGCACTGCTCAATCTTCGCGTAGCGGCTGTTCGGCTTGCGCGCCTCGCGCACCTGGGCCAGACGCTGCGGATCGATCGTCAGTCCGTACAACCGTTGCTTGAACGCGACCAGCCGCTTGGGCAGCTCGAGCTTGTCCAGGTCGTCTTCGGTCAGCGGGTAGTTAGCGGCCTTTACGCCGTAGTGCAGTGCCATGTACAGGCACGTCGGCGTCTTGCCGACGCGTGAAACGCCGATCAGGATGATATCGGCGTCGGCATAGTTCACATCCACGCCGTCGTCGTGGGTCAGCGCGTAGTTGGTCGCGTTGATGCGCGCCTCGTACTCGGCGAAATTCGTCAGTCCGTGCGCGCGGCCGACCTTCGGCTTGCGTTTAACCCCGAGTTCGGCCTCGAGCGGTCCGATGAACGGAGCGAACACGTCGATCATCAAGGCGCCGCTGCTGGCGAGGATTTCGCTGAGCGCCGGGTCGACCACGGTATTGACGACGATCGGCCGCGCACCCGTGGTTGCATAGGCATTGCGGATGCGCGCAGCCGCGCCATGCGCCTTTTCCTCATCGTCGATGAAGGGCACCCGGAACGTGTCGAACGCCACGTCGTCGAACTGGGTCAGCACCGAATGGCCGATCGTTTCGGCCGTGATTCCGGTGCCGTCGGAGAGGTAGAAAATCGTTCTGCGCATGGACGAAGTGTACGCGATGATGTCGCATGTTCGCCTTCGCCGGCGTTGCGCAAGAATTCCACAAGTGTCGTTCCAGCGTCGGCGCACGCTCTTCCCCTCTCCCCGCCAGCGGGGAGAGGGCTGGGGAAGGGATGAATGCAAAGATCAAAGCAAGTCATCGCTCTTCCCCCTCTCCCCGCCAGCGGGGAGAGGGCTGGGGTGAGGGGTGAGTGCAAAGATCAGAGCAAGTCATCGCTGTGGCGTCCGCATCCCAAGCATTGACGCACCCCTCACCCTACCCTCTCCCCGCAAGCGGGGAGAGGGGAAGCTGACCCAATGCGGAATGAGCAATTCCCGAATGCTTGTCTCTGCGCGCATAAACACCGAAAATTCGCGTTCTTGCGGGCCCGCGCCCGCTACCGTACCGCCTTCCGGAGATTTCCTTGAGCGACCTGGTTCTATGGCTCGATCAACTGCGCCTGTCCGACCTCGGCAAGGTCGGCGGCAAGAATGCCTCGCTCGGCGAGATGATCGGCAACCTGAGCAAGCTCGGTGTCTCCGTCCCCGGGGGCTTCGCGACCACGGCGCTCGCGTTCCAGCATTTCATCGCCCAGAGCGGCCTGGCCAAGCGCATCCAGGATCGTCTCGCGACGCTCGACGTCGATAACGTCGACGAACTCACGAAGGCCGGCGCAGAGATTCGCCAGTGGGTCATCGACACGCCGCTGATCCCGGAGTTCGACGCCGCCGTGCGCGATGCCTATGCGAAGCTGTGCAAGGATGCCGGGGCCGAGGACATTGCCGTGGCCGTGCGCTCCTCGGCCACCGCCGAAGACCTGCCCGACGCCTCGTTCGCCGGCCAGCAGGAACCGTTTCTGAATGTCTCCGGCGCCGACGACGTGGTCCACCGGATGAAGGAAGTGTTCGCTTCGCTGTACAACGATCGCGCCATCGCCTACCGCGTGCACCACGGCTTCAGGCACGAAGACGTGTTCCTGTCGGCCGGCGTGCAACTGATGGTGCGTTCGGACGTCGGCGCCTCGGGCGTATTGTTCACGCTAGACACCGAATCGGGTTTCCGCGACGCGGTGTTCGTCACCGGCAGCTACGGCCTCGGCGAAATGGTCGTGCAGGGCGCTGTCAATCCGGATGAGTTCTACGTGTACAAGCCGACCTTGCGCGCCGGCAAGCACGCGATCCTG
>DATIEJ010000245.1:0-3894 GCA_035455825.1 Rhodanobacteraceae bacterium
GGCGATGATCGGCATGAGCTCGGGCTTGATCGACGAATAGATCTTGATCTGGCCGTAGCCATGGTCGGCGTACCAGTCGACATCCTTGATCGCCTCCTCGGGCGTGTCGACGCGCATCTTGGTAGGCCCGGCGAGCTCGCCCGTGCCGTCGATGATGCCGGCCTTGAACACGCGCGGCCCGAGCTCGGTGCCCTTGTCGAAGCGATCGACGCGCTTGAGGAACGCATCGGTGTCGTTGGCCATGTCGCGCGAACTGGTCACGCCGTTGGCCAGGTCGAGGGCGCCGTCGTTGTCGCTGAAATGCTGGTGGTTGTCCCATAGGCCCGGCATCAGGAAGCGGCCGCGTGCATCGATGACTTCGGCATTCGCCGGCACCTTCAGATCCTTGTCGGCGGCAATGCGGACGATGCGTTCGCCTTCGACGAGGACGCTCGTATCCGCGCTGACCGACAGGTCGCGCGGATCGAACAGGCGCGCGTTGCGGACGACGAGCGCGCCTTTCGGCACGTGGGTCAGCTCGTTGGCCATGCGCGCCGACCATTCGGCATCGCTCGCGTCCTGTACGTCGAGCAACTGTTTCACCGCCTCGCTATAGCCCGGCGACACGACGCTGAACCAGGTTCCGAGCGACCCGACCGCCTCGCCCTGGTCGTCGAGCCAGATCGCCGCCGGGGAAAAAGTCAGTCCGGTGATGTGATACTGGGTGACCTTCTTCTTGCCGCCCGGCGTCGTCACGTCGACGCTGCCGACCGGTTCGATGCGCGCCTCGCCGGCCGGCAGGAGCGCCAGCTTGTGTTCGGGCGCCTTGAGCAACGCGCGCGCGAGCACCGCGAACAACTCGGGCGGCCCGTTGAGCGGTATGTAGAACGCCTCGCCGGAAACAGGCTGCGTGCCATGCTCGGTGCGGTTCTTCCAGGTCGCCGTGCGGTCGGCGATCGAGAACTTCTCCTCGACCGGCGCCTTCATGTAGTCGTTGCCGGATCCGGTGTACTCGGTCAGCACGCCGGCGGCATCGACCTTCCAGGTCGCCGTGATGTGATCGCCGCGGCCGCGGTCATTGTAGGAGTATTCGCTCTGGGTCGTGTTCGCGTCGACCGGCGTGACGGTCTGTTTGCCCTGGGCGATGCCCTGGATCAGGATCTGGTCCTCGCGCGGCGCGGCCAGCGCCGTTGCCGTGGCAATCCAACCCCACATCAGTAACAGCGTTCGCATTCGGCATCCTCCGAGGTAAAGACCCAGTAGAGCAGCGTCAGGCGGCCGCGGCCCGTGCCGGAAGTGTAGCCGGGTTGCGCCGGCACCGGCTGCCCGCGAAAACGCCGCAGCCGCCCCTGCTCCCGGCAGCCACGCCGGGCACGCTGGCGTTCGTGCCCATCGAAAAACGCGGGTTTGGGCCTTCCGCTGGTCCGCCGCGCGGACGGCGGTCGCGCTGAGGCGTAAAATACCCACTCTGAAAAAGCGAGGATCGGAACAACATGTGTGGAATTGTCGGTGCGGCCGCGCGGCGCGACGTGGTTGGAACGCTGATCGGCGGCCTCAAGGCGCTCGAATATCGCGGCTATGACTCGGCCGGAATCGCGCTGTTGACCGAGCGCGGCCTCGAGCGCGTGCGGACCAAGGGCAAGGTTCGCGATCTGGAAGCACTTCAGGCGTCCGGGCCGATCGCCGGATTCACCGGCATCGCGCACACGCGCTGGGCGACGCACGGCGCGCCGAACACGGTCAATGCCCATCCGATCGTTTCGCGCGACAACGTCGCGGTCGTGCACAACGGCATCATCGAGAACCACGACGAACTGCGCACCGAACTCAAGGGGCTCGGCTACGATTTTGCGACCGAGACCGACACCGAAGTCGTCGCCCACCTGATCGACCATTACCAGAGCGCCGGCGCCGACCTGCTCGACGCCGTGCGCACGACGATCGCGCGCCTGCGCGGCGCTTATGCGATCGCGGTGCTGAGCAAGCGCGAACCGGGACGGGTGATCGGCGCGCGCCGCGGCAGTCCGATGGTCGTCGGCCTGTCTGACGGCGAACAGTTCATCGCTTCGGACATCCACGCCCTGCTGCCGGTGACGCGGCGCTTCATCTACCTCGCCGAGGGCGATATCGCCGATGCGCGCATCGACGCTGTGCAAATCTACGACGAACACGGCAACAAGGTGCAGCGTCCGGTCAAGGAGGCGCACTTCGGCGCCGACGCGGTCGAGCGCGGCGAGTACCGCCATTACATGCTCAAGGAAATCCACGAACAGCCGCAGGCGATCGCCGATACGCTCGAAGGACGCATCAGTGGCGGCCATATCCTGACCGAGATCTTCGGCGTCGGCGCGCGTGAGCTGCTGACGAAGACGCGCAACGTGCACCTGATCGCCTGCGGATCGAGCTATCACGCCGCGCTGGTCGCGCGTTACTGGATCGAGAGTCTCGCCGGCATCCCGTGCAACGTCGAGATCGCCTCGGAATACCGCTACCGCGATGCCGTGGTTCCGGCCGACACACTGTTCGTGACCGTGTCGCAGTCCGGCGAAACGGCCGACTCGCTGGCGGCGCTCAAGCTCGCCAAGTCGAAGGGTTACCTGTCAACCCTGGGCATCTGCAACGTGCCGGAATCGTCGATCGTGCGCGAGTCGGAGCTGACCCTGATGACGCGCGCCGGCCCGGAGATCGGCGTGGCTTCGACCAAGGCGTTCGTGACGCAGCTCACGGCGCTGGCACTGCTGGCGCTCGAGCTTGCCCGCCACCACGGCCTCGACGCGAAACGCTACGAAACGCTCGTGCGCCAGCTCGAAACACTGCCGGGCGCCGTGCGCGACGCACTCCTGCTCGACGCCGACATCAAGCGGCTCGCCGAGCACTTCGGCGACAAGCAGCACGCTTTGTTCCTCGGCCGCGGCACGCAGTTTCCGATCGCGATGGAAGGTGCGTTGAAGCTCAAGGAAATTTCCTACATCCATGCCGAGGCGTATCCGGCCGGCGAGTTGAAGCACGGTCCGCTCGCCCTCGTCGACGAGAGCATGCCGGTCGTCGCCGTCGCTCCGAACGATCACCTGCTCGAGAAGCTCAAGTCGAATCTCGAGGAAGTCCGCGCGCGCGGCGGCGAACTCTATGTGCTCGCCGATGCCGACGTTGCCCAGCACGTGCCGCTCGGCCGCGGCCACCTCGTCACCCTGCCGGCCTGCGGCGAGATGATCGCGCCGATCGTGTTCACGGTCCCGTTGCAGTTGCTGGCCTACCACGTCGCCGTGCTCAAGGGCACCGACGTCGACCAGCCGCGCAACCTGGCGAAAAGCGTCACGGTCGAATAGGGCGGCGCTTTTCGCGCGCCGGTATACAAAGCAGCGTTACAGCCACTCCAGCAAGAACCAGGCTTCGATCGACGAGCCGGCAGCGAGCGTGGCCGGTTCGAGGTTGAATGCATCCGGCGGGCCGCTCTGCGGTTCGATGCAGGTGGCGTGCTCGGGCTGATCGTAGACGACCCAATGCCTGCAGTTCGACGTCAGCCGCAGGCGCCGTCCGCCGCGCTCGAGCAGCACCGGCTCGCTGTTGACGAAGCAATGGTCCCACGGTCCCGCCGATGATTGCTGCAGTGGGCGTACCGCGATGCCGTCGGCGTCGAGCGGATACATGGCGCTCGGTTTGAACTCGATCCGGTCGGGCTTGAGGAACCACGGATGCCAGCCGATGATGGCCGGCATCGCGAGTTTGCCGGCGCTGACGGACAAGTCCAGGCGCAAGGCGCTTTCACTGGCTTCGATGCGCTGGCGCGCCGTGCCGCCGAACGGCCAGCGCTGGTCTTCGGGCAACTGCAGCGACAGATCCGCGTGAACGGAAGATCGTTCTTCGACGCGCCACGGCAATGCCAGTCCGACGCCGTGTATCGAGTGCCCGCCGAGG
>DATIEJ010000246.1:0-15835 GCA_035455825.1 Rhodanobacteraceae bacterium
CCGCCGGTCGGCATCAGCACGAGCGCGTCGCCGCCGCCGACGAGGTGATCGATGATCGCCGACTGTTCGCCGCGAAACCGCGCGTAGCCGAAAACCCTTCTGAGGATGTCTACAGGTGTGGTCATCGGGTCATCCATGGCATTGGAGAGCAAGGCATCGCTGAAAAAGCTCCCGGCAGGGCATCAATGCCCGGCAACGGCAAGGATTCTGCGCCCGAGGCGACAAAAGGCGTGTCGCTGGCGCGTGCGATCGTCAGCTGTATCACCGTAATCAAGGTGGCCCTATCCTAACAAATGCCCGGACCCGCTCGCCGTGCTTTCGCCGGCTGCGGCTTTTGGCTAATGTAGCGCTCCTGCGTTGCCAGGACTGGCTTGCACCATGATCAGATCGCTGCACTTTTTCGTCATCGCCGTCGCTCTGTCGTTGCTGGCGGGCTGCTCGCCGCCGCTGCATCCGATCAATCCGCCAAGCGCGAGCATCCAGCAACTCGACGTGCTGCCCGACGGACGCTGGAAAGTGCAGATCCGGATCGAAAACTTTTCCGACAAGACCGTGCACTACTCCACTTTCAAGGCGGCGCTGCGCATGTCCGGCATGGCTGCCGCGGATATTTCGCTCTCTCCTGAAATCGACATCCCTGGCATCAACGCCGACATCATCGACACGACGATTACGCCGAGTCCGGAGCTCGGCAAGGCATTCGCCAGCGACATCCGGCAACCCGGCGGCGCCCCTTACGAACTGAGCGGCATGATCGGCATTCCGGAAGCCGGAAAGGACTTCAAGTTCGAGCACAAGAGCCGCCTGTCACCGGTGCCGGGCATTCCGAATCAGTATCGGTGAAGCAGGGCTAGGGCCGAGGGCTGAGGGCTGAAATCAAGAGAAGCCTGCTCCCTGCTTGTCAGCCTCAGCCCTCAGCCCTCAGCCTTAGAATCCGCACGCACAAACAGGCCCACCCATGACCACCTACAAGGCACCTCTCGCCGACATCCGCTTCGTGATGTTCGATCTGCTCAAGGTCGAAGCGGCATATCAGCGACTGCCGGGCGGTGAGATGGCGACGCGCGACGTCGTCGACGCGATCCTCGAGGAAGCGGCGCGGTTTTCCGAACAGGTGCTCGCGCCGCTCAACGCGAGCGGGGACGAGGAAGGCTGCCGCCTCGACAACGCGACCGCGGAAGTCACGACCCCAAAAGGATTCAAGGAAGCGTACGCGACGTATGTTGCCGGCGGCTGGAGCGGCCTGACCGCGCCGGAGGAATACGGCGGCCAGCACCTGCCCGAATCGATCGGCGCGCCGCTGAAGGAGATGCTCGATTCGGCGAACCTGTCCTGGGGCAATTTCCCCCTGCTCTCGCATGGCGCCTCCGAAGCCCTGCGCCAGCATGGCGAGGAATGGCAGCGCCAGGCGTTTCTCAAGCCGATCGTCGAGGGCCGCTGGACCGGCACGATGTGCCTGACCGAGCCGCACTGCGGATCGGACCTCGGGCTGCTCAAATCCAGGGCGGAGCCGCAGGCGAATGGAACCTGGGCGATCAGCGGCACGAAGATCTTCATCACTGCCGGCGAGCATGACCTGACCGAGAACATAGTGCACCTCGTGCTGGCGCGGCTGCCGGACGCGCCGCCCGGGGTCAAGGGCATTTCGCTGTTCATCGTGCCGAAGTATAAAGTTGATAAAAATGGACAAATGGGCGAACGCAACGCGGTCACTTGCGGCGCGATCGAGCACAAGATGGGAATCAAGGCGTCGGTCACCTGCGTGATGAACTTCGACGGCGCCGAAGGCTGGTTGATCGGTCCTCCGAACCGCGGCCTGATGGCGATGTTCACGATGATGAACACGGCGCGGCTCGCGGTCGGCATCCAGGGACTGGGCATCATCGAGCGCGGTTACCAGAGTTCACTCGCCTACGCGCGCGATCGCCTGCAGATGCGGTCGTTGTCCGGCGCGCGCTTTCCCGACAAACCGGCCGATCCGCTGATCGTGCATCCGGATATCCGGCGCATGCTGCTGACGCAGAAGGCATTCGCCGAGGGCTGCCGCGCGCTGAGCTACTACGCCGCGACCCAGGTCGATCTGGTCGAGCGCTCGGCGGATGCCGGCGAACGCAAGCGCGCCGACGAACTGCTGTCGTTCATCATCCCGATCGTCAAGGCCTTGCTGACCGAACTGGCGAACGAGTGCGCCTATCACGCCGTGCAGATTTTCGGCGGCCACGGCTACATCCGCGAGACCGGCGTCGAGCAGTTCGCGCGCGACGCGCGCATCACGACGATCTACGAAGGCACCACGCAAATCCAGGCACTCGACCTGCTCGGCCGCAAGATCATGCAGACTCAGGGCGTCGGCCTGAAGCATTTTCTCGAGGAAATCAGCGCGTTCTGCCACGCTCACGCGCAGAACCCCGCCGTGGCCGAATTCATCGCGCCACTGGCGATTGCGACCAAGGAATGGGCCGACCTGACCCAGGAAATCGGCAAGCGCGCCCTGGCCAATCCGGAGGAGATCGGCGCCGCCGCGGTCGATTATCTGTTCTACTCCGGCTACGTGGCGCTGGCGTATTTCTGGGCGCGCAGCGTTGCCGCAGCCGAGGATTCGAGCCAGCCGGCGGATTTCAAGCAGGGCAAGCGCCTGACCGCCCGCTTTTACTTTGCCCGCCTGTTGCCGCGCACGCAGACTCACGCGCAAGCGCTTCGCGCGGGAGTGGACAGCCTGATGGCAATGTCCGACGCGCAATTTGGATAGGATGTTTTCCCGACAACCTCCATCGACCAGACCGACGTCATGTCGACCAAGCAGAAACCCGAATCCACGCCTCACATCCGGCTTGCCCATGCCGATGACGACGACTTCATTCTCGCCATCGCCGAGCGCCTGACGAGTTTCGATCTGCCGCAGTGGCGCAAGCGCAGCGAAACCCTTGCCGGGATACGCGCCGACATCGCCCGGCACCTGCGCGAATTGCCGCCGGCTTCTCACCTGTTCGTCGCCGAAGACGAAGACGGCGAGCGACTCGGTTTCCTGCACCTGCAGACGCAGAAGGATTTCTTCACCGGCGCTCTGAATTGCCACATCGCCGACCTCGTTGTCGCGGCCGAACGCGACGGCCAGGGGATCGGCAGCGCGCTGGTCCGGTTTGCCGAGGAATGGGCCAGGGAGCATCGCTGTCGCCACGTCACGCTCGCAGTATTCCCGGGCAACGAACGCGCCCGGAGTTTGTACCGGCAACACGGCTATGGCGAGGAACTGGTGCGGATGGCAAAACCGGTCAAGTGACAAGCATGGTCAGCTTATGCCGACAAACGGCCCGATTGGTGACTTAACTGACGGTTAATCGCTTGCTTTTCCGGCCTTTCCAACCTATTCTTCTGTGCGGAGCGTCACAATTTGCGGTCGAAAACGTGAGGAAGGCACGTTGATTGGGGTTTCGGTACGCGTTTGTTTTATAAGCACTGCTCTGCCCAAATACCGTTTCCACGGTCACCGAAAGGGGTTTTTCTGCCTCACAGCGCTCCGCGGCTTGCAGCTGACGGCATTGATTGTGCATAGCCACCAGTTATTTTGACCCTGCGCTGAACAACCGGACTCGGAGAATGAAAATGTTGAAGGCCCCTGTTTACAGATTCGCCCATGGTCGGGCTGCCACGTTGCTTTGCAGACTGGCCGGCACGGCCGCTCTGCTGATCGGCGCCCAGGTGGCGCTGGCACAGGACACGACCGAAGCCGCCGCCGTCGATCATAGATGTGCGGAAGACCAGTACAAGGCTCTGGGCGGCAGCAGCACGCTCAATTGCGTCGCCAACGACCTCGTCGTCACGGCGAGTGCGACGATCAACAACAACACTGTCGGCAGCTGCCCGAATGACGGTCTGGTGCATACGGTCGACATCCTCGTGGGCATCCAGTCCGGATCGCCGGAGCGCTACGACATTGGCTATTTCGTCGGCCAGACCGGCAATGATCCGACGGCAGCCGGTGGCCAGTGTTCGGTCGCGATCTTCCCGACGACCGGCGCCAACAGCACTCCGACAGTCGGCTGGTTCAACGGCGACAACAACGCCTGCGGCGACTACCACAGCAACTCGACGACGACCAACCTCGTGACGAGCGCCAAGGTGACGTGCATCAAGGCGTCCCCGACCGATCCGCGCCTGGTCGTACCGTACGCGATCGTGTATGCGAACAACACCAACGGCACCTGCAACACCACCGACGACGTGACGGCGGGAACGAGCTCGAAGTGCCAGGCCTCGACCGTTCCGGTGGGCAACGTCTTCGTGACGAACGACGCCAACCCGGTGTGCCATACGAACCTCGTACAGGATGGCATCACGTTCGATGGCACGACCATCACGGCGACGGTCACGGTCTCCAACGACGATCCGGCGCACACGCAGGCTGCCGACGGCACGACCTTCATTGACGACTTCACCATCGCTACGCCTGCCGTGACGGTGCAGACCGTTTCGTGCACGCCGAACGGCGGCGCCTCATGCACCATCGTGAACACGGCTGGCGTCGTCACGGGCTCGTTCCCCGCATTTCCGTTTGGCAGCAGCGTAGATCTCACGGTCACGCTGACGCTTCCGGGCGGCGACCCGGGCAACGTTCCTTTCTCGACCGGCCTGTCGCTGACCACACCGGCATCGGTTCTGCCGCCGGCGCCGCCCTGGGTCATCAACACCGATTCCCAGAGTCCGGGATACGGCACCAGCACGCTGACCAACGCCTGCGTCAGCGCCGTGCAGCTGCCGGTGAAGCTGCAGAGCTTCGACGTCCGCTAATAATCTTTTTCCGGGTCAATCGCTCTGCGATTGGCTCCGGAACAACAGCTGATCAGACTGGCCGCGCCCTCCCGGGCGCGGCTTTTTATTGCCATGGACGGCATGTATGCCGGAAATGCAGGAGCAATTTCCGGCGGGTGCCTGGACGGCTCAACGTGCTGAAACGAAGATGTGCCGAAAATGCAGGAGCACTTTTCGGCGAGTGCTTCGCAGCCCACGATGCCAAAAAACGAAGATTCTGATACCGGATGCCGGCCGAAAATGCAGCAGCAATTTTCGGCGAGTGCATCAAAGCCCACGATCCCGAAAAACGAAAATTCGGATATCGGATGCCGCCGAAAATGCAGCAGCAATTTCCGGCTGCTTCCCGGATGGATGCAGGCCGAAAAATCCAGCAGCTTGTTTCGCCTGGCTTACGCCGTGTTCAGCCGGAGACGCCACGCCCGCCCCGGTCGCGCAAAATTCATGCAAATGGTCTATGCTGCCAATCAGGTAAATCGGGCCTGATCCGGAGCAAAGAATGCTGGTGGACATGACGGCTGGAGGAAGCAGCAGCATCCACACTACCCGTTTGCTGTCGCTCGATTCGAGCGGCCGCATCCTCGACTGGATGTCATGGCAAGACGCGGTATGCCTGTACGTCCGCGGCGCCGTGTCATGGACTCTCGGCGAGCCATGCCTGACGATCCATGGCGGTACGAGCCGCTTGAGCGGCGAGCAAAGCCTGATCGACCTGCATCCGATCGTGGCGAGCCGCGGCCATGCGCGTCCCGCGATCCAGGAACCGGCGCCCGCCCTGACCAATGCAGCCCTGTTCGCCCGCGACCGCATGTTGTGCATGTATTGCGGCGATCACTTCACGCGCGGCGAGCTGACTCGCGACCACGTCGTGCCACTGTCCAAGGGTGGCCACGATGCGTGGGAGAACGTCGTCACGGCCTGCCTGGCCTGCAATGTGCGCAAGGGTTGCCACACGCCGCAGCAAGCCTCGATGCCGCTGCTCGCCGTGCCGTACCGGCCGAGCTGGGTCGAGCACCTGATCCTTTCGAACCGCAATATCCTGGCTGACCAGATGGACTTCCTGCTCAGTCACATGCCGAAAAATCGCCGCCGCGCCTAGTCGCTCCGTGGACAGGTTTTTACCTGCCAGCTGACAGCCACGGGCTGTCCCTTTACAATTTCCTCACATTTGCGTAGAACTGCGACCGTTCGCAAGACGGCGCGACGCTACTGCGCGGGGACCGTTTTTTTGAGCCCAACTCGAACCTGACGAATTGCAGCGCGCGGATCCCCTGCCGCATGCCATTCCAACATCCACATCGCGGAGAACATCAAATGACAGCCGGCCATTTCCGTGCCAAGCCCATCGTTGTAAATCCGCTCACCCTTGCGCTGGCCCTTGCGCTGGCCGCACCCGCCGCGATCGCCCAGACCGCGCCGGCAACCAGCGACCAGGGCACGAAGACGCTCGACGTCATCACCGTGACGGCGGAAAAACGCGAGGAAGACATCCAGAAGGTTCCGATTTCGATTTCGACGATTCCGGCCGAGGAACTCGACGTGCTGCGTTCCAGCGGCGACGACATCCGCTCGCTGTCGGCGCGCGTGCCGAGCCTGCTGATCGAATCGTCGTTCGGACGCACGTTCCCGCGCTTCTACATCCGCGGCCTCGGCAACACCGATTTCGACTTGAACGCCTCGCAGCCGGTGTCGCTCGTGTACGACGACGTCGTGCTCGAGAACCCGATCCTGAAGGGATTCCCGATTTTCGACCTCGATCAGGTCGAAGTCTTTCGCGGCCCGCAGGGCACGCTGTTCGGGCGCAACACGCCGGCCGGCGTCGTCAAGCTCGATTCGAAGAAGCCGACGCAGGACAACGAAGGCTATGTCGACGTCAGCTACGGCAGCTACAACACCGCGAATCTGGAAGGGGCGATCGGCGGGGCGCTGAGCGACACCTGGTCCGCGCGCCTGTCGATTCTCGGCCAGCATCGCGACAACTGGGTCGACAACACCGCCCCGGGCCGCAGCGACAGTTTCGGCGGCTACAACGAACGCGCCGCGCGCCTGCAGTTCGCATGGCAGCCGTCGGACTCGTTCCATGCGCTGTTCAACCTGCACGCGCTGAACCTCGACGGTTCGGCGATCCTGTTCCGCGCGAACATCATCACTCCGCACAGCGACGACCTGGTTCCGGGTTTCAAGCGCGACGAGATCTCGCTCGACGGCCAGAACTTCCAGCACGTGACCGAGCACGGCGGCGATGCGCGCCTGACCTGGGACTTCAACAACATGGAGCTGGTCTCGATCACCGGTTACGAAAAGGTCAAGACGCTCAGCCACGGCGACATCGATGGCGGCTACGGCGCATCGTTCGCACCGCCGTACGGACCGGGTTTCATCCCGTTCCCGTCCGAGTCGGCCGACGGCATGCCGTTCCATCGCCAGATCACCGAGGAAGTGCATTTGTCCTCGAAGGACACCGCTCCGCTCGACTGGATCGTCGGCGCGTACTACTTCAACGAGAACATCACGATCGACAGCTTCGACTACAACACGCTCGCCGGCAGCGCCCAGGACGGATACGCGCGCCAGCAGCAGTTCAACATCAGCTCGGCGATCTTCGGTGCGCTCGGTTACCAGATCACCGACCAGTTCAAGCTCAAGGGCGGCGTGCGCTTCACGCAGGATGACAAGAACTACGTCGCCCAGCGCTTCGTTTCGCCGTTCGGCGCGCCACCGGTCGGCCCGATCTACGAAGACCCGAGCTACGATCACACGAACTGGGATTTGTCCGGCGTGTGGTCCGCGTCGCCGACGACCGACCTGTACGCGCGCGTCGCGACCGGCTTCCGCGCACCGGCCATCCAGGGCCGCCTGCTGTTCGGCGACACCGTGTCGGTCGCCAAGGCCGAGACCGTCACGTCCGGCGAAATCGGCATCAAGAGCCGGCTGTTCGACAATCGCGCATCGATCAGCTTCGACCTGTTCGACTACGAAATGAAGAATCAGCAGTTGACCGCCGTCGGCGGCACCGCGAACTTCAATCGTCTGGTCAACGCGAAGAAGACCAACGGCCATGGCTTCGAGCTCGACGCCCAGGCCTATCTGACCGATCGGCTCATGGTCACGTTCGGAACCAGCTACAACGACACGAAGATCGACGATCCGAACCTGGCGATCCAGCCGTGCGGCAGCGGCTGCACCGTGCTCGATCCGCCGGGACCGGCGGCCGGGACCGTGCTCATCGACGGCAACCCGTTGCCGCAGGCACCGAAGTGGATCTCGAACCTGACCGCACGCTACGGCATACCGGTCGGCGAAGGCGAGTGGTTCGTGTACACGGACTGGGCCTACCGCAGCAAGGTTTCGTTCTTCCTGTACCAGTCGGTCGAGTTCAGCGGCAAGCCGTGGGTCGAAGGCGGACTGCGCGTCGGCTACGACTGGGACGGCGGCAAACGAGAAGTCGCGCTGTTCGGACGCAACATCACGAACGAGAAAGCGATCACCGGCGGCATCGACTTCGACAACCTGACCGGTTACGTCAACGAACCGGCGATATGGGGCGTGCAGTTCCGCGCCGAACTCTGATCGACTGCGTCCCGTCCCCTCGCTGCGTTGCGGCGAGGGGAATGCGGCCCGCCGGCTACTGTTCTCCGACCACGCTGCCGCAAGTCGCCAGTTCGGACTGCAGTACCGACCAGCGCTGCTTCTGGTTGGCAGCTTCCTTGAGCGCGTTCTCCTTGCGGTTTTCCGGTTTGGTCGTCAGCCACTGTATCCAGCGCGTGCCGAGCAGGCGGCGGCCGCTGCCGTTGAAATGCGCGCTGTGCACGTGCGCCAGCAATATCGCCTTGCCGGCGAAGTAGTAGCCGGCATAGAGCAACGCGGCGCTGCGTGCGGCATCTTCGTCGACCTCGGGCAGCCACGCTGCGTCGATGTGGCCGCTCGCGCGCAGCCAGTACAAGCCGGCCCACAGCAGCGCGAACACAAACGGCGTGGGAAACAGCGCGAGCTGCAGCCAGTCGACGAGATCGTCTGCCGCTGCCTGGATCCGCACCGCCTGCAGCCGCGGATTGCCGCGGAAAAAATAGACCGAGATGATCCCGTCGGCGACGAGGATAGCGGCCGGCACCGAGATGACGCGCAAGACCGCCAGGTCGGTCACGGCCGCGAAGAAATCGCGGAATCCGAGAACGTAGACGCCGAAGATCAGGCCCATGACGAGCAGGATCAACATCGACAGCAGGAACGAACGCACGGCCTGCATGGGACTTTCGTAGGTCCGGAACGTGTCGCCGAGAATCGAGTACACGAGCGTGCGCACGAACTCGAACGGCACCAGCAGAACCAGACCCCATACCCACGTTTCGGATTCGACCCATTGCCAGGTAAGCGCGGCATGCACGAATCCGGCGGAAATCGTGACCGGCATCAACGCCGACATCGCCATGGCGGACCAGTCCGAGGCAGGCGCTTGAGTTCGGGGATCCGGCATGCGGCTTGGTTCAGGTTAGTCAGAATAAAACCAGAATCAGGACGTTACAGGCGCAGAAGGGCAAAATATCTTGCCGTAGCAGGCACGATAACCGAAAATGCAGAATTGTTGCGCCCAGCTCGATTTCGATGAGCAGAAGAGCCGTTCCGACCTTGCGTTGCAACGGCACCTGTCCGAACCCGTCGATCGTGCCGCAAGACCGGATCGCTGTTCGCAGCGACGATTCGCATGAGCGAAAGGGCGGCCGGCGTTGGCCGCATTCCTGAATTCACAGAAGTGTCCGTAATGATCGACTCCCAGCGCTATCCGCGCCTTGCCCGCATCGACACCCCGGCAGATTTGCGCAAGTTCGACGAGCGCGAACTGCCCGAGGTGGCGCGCGAGTTGCGCGAGTACCTGATCGCGTCGGTCGCCGGTGCCGGCGGGCATTTCGGCGCCGGCCTCGGCGTCGTCGAACTGACCGTCGCCCTGCACTACCTGTACGACACTCCGGTCGACCGGCTGGTCTGGGACGTCGGTCATCAGTGCTATCCACACAAGATCCTGACCGGTCGCCGCGACCGCATCGGGACGATCAAGCAAAAGGACGGGCTCGCCCCGTTCCCGCGCCGCGACGAAAGCGAATACGACACGTTCGGCGTCGGTCATTCCTCGACGTCGATCTCGGCCGCGCTCGGCATGGCGCTTGCCGCGCAACGCAAGGGCGATGCGCGCAAGGTCGTCGCGATCATCGGCGACGGCGGCCTCACCGGCGGAATGGCCTACGAGGCGCTGCACCACGGCGGCGATCTCGACCCTGACCTGCTCGTGATCCTCAACGACAACCAGATGTCGATCAGCGAGAACGTCGGCGCGCTGCCGAAGATGCTCGCGCGCCTCATGACGAGCCGCCGGTTGAACGCACTGCGCGAGAGCGCCAAGCGTCACATGCGCCGCGATGGATTCCTGTGGCGCTTCCTCAAGCGCTGGGAGGAACACCTGAAGGGCATGTTCGTCCCTTCGACGCTGTTCGAGGAATTCAACTTCCATTACTTCGGACCGATCGACGGCCACGACCTGCCGATGCTGTTGCATTCACTGGCAACGTTGAAGGAACTCAAGGGTCCGCAGCTGCTGCACATCATCACGACCAAGGGCAAGGGCTATGCGCCGGCCGAAGCGCAGCAGATCGAATATCACGCCGTCGGTCCGTTCGATCCGCTCAAGGGACTGGCGAAGAAAGGTCCTGGCAAGATCACCTACACCGAAGTCTTCGGCAACTGGCTGTGCGACATGGCCGCGGCCGATGCGCGCCTGTACGGCATCACGCCGGCGATGCGCGAAGGTTCCGGCCTGGTGCGCTTCTCGAAGGAATTTCCACAAAGGTACTTCGACGTCGGCATCGCCGAACAGCACGCCGTCACGCTCGCCGCCGGCATGGCTTGCGAAGGCGCGAAGCCCGTCGTCGCGATTTATTCGACCTTCCTGCAACGCGGCTACGACCAACTGATCCACGATGTCGCGATCCAGAACCTCGACGTCACGTTCGCAATCGATCGCGGCGGCGTCGTCGGACCCGATGGCGCCACGCACGCCGGCAGCTTCGACCTGACCTATCTGCGCTGCATCCCGAACATGCTTGTCGCCGCACCTGCCGACGAGAACGAATGCCGACAACTGCTGACGACCGCGTTCGAGCACGCCGGTCCCGCTGCCGTTCGCTATCCGCGCGGCACCGGCCCCGGAGCGAAGATCGAGACCGAGCTCGCGTCCCTGCCGATCGGCAAGGCCGAAGTCCGCAGCCACGGTGCAGGCGTTGCGATACTCGCGTTCGGCAGTCCACTGACCGCGGCCCTGGCTGCCGGCGCCGAGCTGGGAGCGACGGTCGTCAACATGCGCTTCGTCAAGCCGCTCGACGAGGCGCTGGTGCTGGACCTGGCCCGCACTCACACCGCGCTCGTCACGGTCGAGGACAACGCGATCGCCGGAGGCGCCGGCAGTGCAGTGGCCGAGTTGCTTGCCGGGAAAAACCTGCAGGTCCCACTGTTGCAACTCGGCCTGCCGGACGCATTCCTCGAGCATGCAAGCCGCGAACAACTGCTCGGCGAAGCCGGCATCGACGCGGCCGGAATCCACCAGGCGATCCTCTCGCGCTGGCCGCAGTTCGCCCCGAAGCCGGTCGTCGAGGTCCGCAGCGTGATCTGACCGATCGCGTTTCCGGCTGCTTCGTGGCCGGAATCCGCCTTATCCGCATCATGGCAACGCGCTACGCTGTACCCGTCGTCCTTCCCCGACGAGTACCCGATGAACCAGCGCGTCCAGTTCGACTTTGAAATCGACTTCAGCAACGGCGGCGGCATCCAGGGCCGCGACTTTCGCCTCGACATCGCCAGCGACGACATCTCCGATCGCGAACTGGCCGACCATCTCGTTGCCGACATGCGCCTGCCGATGGCCGGCGCGGTTCGCATTCGCAACAAGCGCATCATCGCCGAAGCGCACAAACGCAACCCGGTCGACGCATCTGCGTCCGCCAAGCGCTACGTCGACCTGAGCCACGTGATTGAAAATGGCACGGTCACGCATCGCGGACTGCCCGCGCCGGTCATCTGCGACTACCTGAGCCGCGAAGCGTCGCGATCCCGCTACGCGCCAGGCACCGAATTCCACATCGCGAAAATCGAGATGGTCGCGAACACCGGCACGTACATCGATTGTCCGTTCCATCGCTTTGCCGACGGCCGTGATTTCTCGCAGATCGGCATCGAGCAGCTTGCCGATATCGACGCCATCGTCGTGCGCGCCGACCAGCGCGATTCATTGGCGGTCGGCATCGAATATTTCCGCGGCCTGCAAGTCCGCAATCGCGCTGTGCTAGTTCACACCGGCTGGGACCGGCATTGGAACACGCAGGCGTACACCGGCGAACATCCGTTCCTGACCGAAGACGCCGCGAACCATCTGCGCGATGGCGGTGCGAAACTCGTGGGCATCGATTCGATGAACATCGACGACACGCGCGGCAACGCGCGTCCCGTGCATGCGGCGCTGCTCGGCGCCGGAATCCTGATTGCGGAACATTTGTGCAACCTGTCGGCGCTGCCGGACGATCGCTTTGCGTTCAGCGCAATTCCGCCAAAATTCAAGGGCGTCGGCACGTTTCCCGTGCGCGCCATGGCGCGTCTGCGCTAACCACCGCGGTTGCGGTCCAGGCGCGCGGCCTGGTCCCTGCGCCAAGCGAACACCCCGACGCACTCGCGTTGGCTGGATTGACGGTGCGGTCCGGGAGGAGTGTAATTCGACCGGGGTGCAAAGCTGTCCCGCGGGCAAGACCACGCCGTCGACAGCCAGATGCAGGGGATTCAAATGAACGTGCTACGCAATTGTCGATCCGTAATCCGGTCCGGCATTCTTGCCTGGCTGCTGGTGGCCTCCACGTGCGACGCCGCCGTCGATCTTGTCTTCGCCAGCGATTTTCAGAACAGTCAGCCGATTCAGTGGGTGCGGCACCATCCCAAGGCAGGCGGAGTGTCGCTTGCGCTCGGACCGGCCTACGTCACCGCGCTGAGAGTCACGGGTGGAGGCGCGTTCCTGACCCTGTACCTGCAGGTTCCGCCAGCACTCAATGGCAATGCCGACTATCCGTTGTGGTCAGCGCTGAAAACGTTCGGTGACGCGACCGGCCCCACGCCCGCCGTTGGCGATTGCGTCAGAGCCGAGGGATTCATCGCGCTCTTCCATGGAGCAAGCGAGCTGGCCACCGCGACCTGGACGGCCGCACCCGGGGAGTGCGGCAATACTGCCGTTACTCCGTATCTCGCGGCGTCGGTTTTGTCAGTTGCCACCGATACCGATCCGGGCACCGCCGACACTGAACCTGGAGCGAGCGCCGAATCGCTCGAAAGCGTTCTGGTGAAACTCAGTTCGGTCAGCGTGCAGACTTAGAATGGCGGCACCGGGGCGTTCAAGATCGGAGACACGGATACGGGACCATACCTGTCGGTCGCCCCGTTCATCTACCAGTACACGTCCCTGACAGGCACGGTGCTGACATCGATCACCGGCGTGTTCGACGAGTTCGATCCGAATCCGCCGCCGGATCCGCCGCCGAAGTTTTATCAGCTGATGCCACGCAGCGCCGCCGACATCGTCAACTGAGCACGCCGGTGTCCGCTGCGCGTCACCGGGACGCGCGCCCGCCGCTGACGCGCTCGCGCTGTTCGAGGTCGACCGCGGAAAAAATCCCGACGAACCCGCTCAGCGCGAGAAGCTCGCGGGCAGCAACGCCCTGGTCGTGGCCGTGCTCGAACAGCAGCCAGCCGTGCGGCTGCAGATGCGCCGGCGCCGCCGCGACGATCGAGCGAATCGCGTCGAGGCCGTCGGCACCGGACGCGAGTGCGGCGCGCGGCTCGAAACGCAGGTCACCGCGCTGCAGGTGTGCGTCTGCCTGCGCAATATATGGTGGATTCGATGCGATCAGCCCGAAGCGCCGCTCGCCCAGCGCCGCGCACCAGTCGCCCTGCGCGAACTCGACATTGCCTATGCCGAGACGCCTGGCGTTCTCGCGCGCTGTAGCAAGAGCGGCCATGCTCGAATCGGTAGCCAAAACGCGAGCCTGCGGACGCTCGCGTGCGATTGCCACGGCGATCGCGCCGGAGCCGGTGCCCAGGTCGGCAATGTCCACTTGTACATTCTGTGGAATGCGCTGCAAGGCCAGCTCGACCAGCAGCTCGGTCTCGGGCCGCGGGATCAAGACGTCGGGGTTGACGCCCAGGTCGAGCGACCAGAATTCGCGCCGGCCAACGATGTAGGCGATCGGCTCGCCGGCCACGCGGCGCATCAGCAGAGCCTGGAAGCGCCGCGCGCTTTCGGCATCCAGCGCGTCGTCGGCATGCGCGTACAGCCACGCCCGATTCCGGCCGAGCGCATGGCCGAGCAGCAGTTCGGCCTCGCGCGCCGGTTCGTCGACGCCCAGTTGCGTCGCTGAGGCGGCGAGCAAACCGCGCACTGTTGTCTCTTTCAAGATGTGATTCTCCATGGGCGCGGCGGGCCGCTTGCGCGCGTCGGCGCCGATCAGCGCTCAAGCGCGCCGCCCTGACGAACCGCGGCGCGGTCGCTGTCCCGGCTGTCGGGTTTCTCAGTGAACGACCAGATGGAACAACTGGATCGCCGATGCCAGCATGAAACCGGCCAGGAAGCACAGGTAGCTCAAGCGCAGGTAGCGATACTTGTGGTGAGCCAGGTAGGTGCCGAGGCTGTAGATGTCGTTCGCCATCGCCGCATAGATCGAGCCGTCGGGCACCAGCGTTCGCGAGATTTCAGCGAGGTAGCGCTCGCGCGGCAGTTCGGCGAAATGGCCGAAGAACAGCAGGTTGAAGTTCGGCGGCAGTTCGACCGTCGACAGGCGCAGCGGCCGGTACTTCGGCAGCACGGCCAGGATCGCAAGCAGTAGCGCGAACAGCGTGAATATGCTCAATGTCAGCACACTGTCGCGCAGAGTCGGCTGGTCGAGCTTGCCCAGGCTCAGCGTCAACACGATCGAAGAGACGGTAATGATGATGTTGGCCTTCGTATCGGCCATCGTGCTCAACTGGACGTGGTGCTGCTGCGCCGTGCGCAGCAGGTTGTCGCTGGTATTGCGCTCGGGAATGTGCGCGAAAAGCGCACTCGTGCGTTCTGTCCCCGGCTGATCCATCGTCGACATCCCATGCCACAATTGTCCTGATGATAGGAACGAATCCGGCGCTTGGCAATTTGCGCGTTTGGTGCGGCGCGGCGCGATGGCTCGCGCCGCTGCTGGCCGTTGCGCTCGGAGGCTGCGCGGACCTGTTTTTCGCGACCGTCGGCGGAGTCGGTTCGGCGCAAGGCGTGAACGCGACCAAAGGCGTCCAGTTCGATGCTGCGCATCAACTGTCGCTGGACGTTTACGCGCCGGCCCGCGCGGCGCTCGCGCCGGTCGTCGTGTTCTTCTACGGCGGCAGCTGGGAGGGCGGCAAGCGCCGCTGGTACCGCTACGTCGGCGATGCGCTCGCCGGCAACGGCGTCGTCGCGATCATTCCGGACTACCGCAAGTATCCCGACGTGCGCTTTCCGGCATTCATGCACGACGCGGCCAATGCCGTCGCCTGGGCGCGCGATCACGCGCGCGAGTTCGGCGGCGATCCGCAGCGTCTTTTCGTCATGGGACATTCGGCCGGCGGGCAGATCGCCGCGTTGCTCGCGGCCGATGGCCGGTATCTCGGTCAGGTCGGCATGCGCCCGCGCGATCTGTCAGGCATGATCGGGCTGGCCGGCGCTTACGCGTTCCTGCCGTTCGTCGACAACGAGGAACAGATTTTCGGCAACGACGCCACCGGCCGCTACGACTCGCAGCCGATCAATTTCATCAGCGGCGACGAACCGCCGATGCTGTTGCTGCAGGGCGCCGACGACGACGAAGTGCCGCTGCACAACGCCCAGATCATGGCCGAGCGCGCGCAGGCGATGGATGGCACGGCCGAGTTGAAAATCTATCCGGGCGTCGGCCACTCGTCGATCCTGCTGTCGTTCGCGCGCGGCCATGCCAGCCAGGTT
>DATIEJ010000247.1:0-4652 GCA_035455825.1 Rhodanobacteraceae bacterium
GGGCGCGTTCTCCAAGCTCAAGTTCGAGTCCGGCACGCATCGCGTGCAGCGCGTTCCGGCGACCGAGGCGCAAGGCCGCATCCATACGTCCGCCGCGACCGTGGCGATCCTTCCGGAGATGGACGAGATCGAGGACGTCGAGATCAATCCGGCCGACCTGAAGGTCGACACGTTCCGCGCCTCGGGCGCCGGCGGCCAGCACGTCAACAAGACCGACTCGGCGATCCGCATCACGCACCTGCCGACCGGCATCGTCGTCGAATGCCAGGACGAGCGCAGCCAGCACAAGAATCGCGCGCGTGCGCTGTCGCTGCTCAAGGCGCGCATGCTCGACGAACAGCGCGCCAAGCAGACGGCGGCGCAGGCCGAATCGCGCCGGTTGCAGGTCGGGTCCGGCGACCGCAGCCAGCGCATCCGTACGTATAATTTTCCACAAGGCCGCCTCACCGACCATCGCATCAACCTGACGCTGTACAAGCTGCCGGAGATCGTCGCCGGCGACCTCGATCCGGTCATCGCTCCCCTGACGCAGGAGTTCCAGGCCGACCAGATGCAGGCGCTGACGGGACAGGGCTGAGGATGGGGCTAGGACTAAGGACTAAGGACTAAGGACTAAGGACTAAGGGCTGAGGGCTGAGGCTGAGGGCTGAAGGCTGAGGGCTGAGGAGCGCAGGCGACACCTCTCTTGATATGCTGCCCTCAGCCCTCAGCCCTGCTCTCCCGGCACATTCACGCGCGCCCCCGCACTGTGGCACGATGCGCCGACTCAAGCGCATTGCAGGGACGATGTGAATTTCGATCCGGCCCTCGGCACGGGTGTTTCCGAACTGGTCGACCTGATCTCGCAAGGCGAACTTGCGCGCGCGCGGGTGCGCGCGAACGAGCTGCTCGAGCGCTACCCCCAGCAGGCCGAACTGTGGCGCTTGCTCGGCATCAGCTGCCTGCAGCAGGGCGCGTACGACGACGCGCAGAGCGCGCTGGCAAACGCCGTCGAACTGGCGCCGCACTCGGTCGAGATCTGGTGCAACCTGGCCAGCGTGCATACCGCGAGCGGCCGCCTGGACGATGCCGAGCGCGCTCTGCACCGGGCGCTGAAACTCGAGCCGAACCACGCCGCCGCGCTGAACAATCTCGGCAGCCTGCTCGACGCACGCGGTGACTATCTCGCGGCCGCCGAATGTTTTGCCCGCGCGATCGCGCAGCGGCCGGACTACGCGCGCGCCTGGCTGAACCAGGCCGGCGCCCTGCTCACGTTGCGCCGGCTCGAACGCGCTGAAAGCAGCGTGCGTCGCGCAATCCAGCTCGCGCCGCACTGGGCCGACTCGCATTTCGTGCTCGGCAATATCCTGGCCGAGGCCGGCAAGACGCTGCAGGCAACGGCAGCGTATCGCGACGCGGTTCGCGACGCGCCGGGCGACTCGCGCTATCACTACCAGCTCGCCCTCACGCTCGAAGACCAGGGCGATTTCGCCCAGGCGCAACGCACCTACGAACGCGCGCTCGCGCTCAAGCCCGACTTCTGGCCGGCGCTGTCGCAGCTGGCGTTCCTGAAGCGCCGCGTTTGCGACTGGCACCAGCTCGCGCAGCTGTCGCAGCGACTGCTGGCCGGTGTCGACGCCGGCGCCACGGGCATCACGCCGTTTTCGCTGCTGGTGGAGGAATCAACGCCGGCCCAGCAGCTGGCCTGCGCGCGCCGTTTTGCCGAACTCAAGGAGGCGCAGGTCGCGCCGCTGCGCGAGCGCCTGGCCGCCGGCCAGCATGCGCGCGCCGGCGGTCCGATCCGGGTCGGATTCATCTCGTCGGGATTCGTCGAGCATCCGACCGCGCTGCTGGTCGTCGAACTGATCGAACGCCTGCGCCGCTCGCCGCTGCATACGATCGGCTTCGCCACGAGCGCCGACGATCACGGCGCGTTGCGCGCGCGCCTGGCACGCGCATTCCGCGAATTCCACGACCTGTCCGCGCAGCCGCTGCAGGCGATGCTGCGCGCCGTGCGCGACGCGCGCGTCGATATCCTCATCGACCTGGACGGTTACTGCGAAGACTCGCGCCCGGAACTGTTCGCGCTGCGCGCGGCGCCGCTGCAGGTCAACTGGCTCGCTTATCCCGGATCGCTCGGCGCGCCGTGGTACGACTACCTGATCGCCGATCACCAGCTGATCCCGGACGAGCAGCGCCGGCATTACTCCGAGAAGATCGCCTGGTTGCCGCGCTGCTACCAGCCGAGCGACACGTCGCGGATCGTGCCAGCAGCGCCGTCGCGCACGGCGCTCGGCCTGCCGCCACAGGGCTGCGTGTTCGCCAGCTTCAACAACAGCTGGAAGTTCACGCTGCGCAGTTTTGCCCGCTGGATGAAGATCCTCAAGGCCGTGCCGGACAGCGTCCTGTGGCTGCTGACCGGCCCCGCGGGCAGCATGGCCGACGACCACCTGCGCCATGCCGCGACCGCGGCCGGAGTCGGACCCGATCGGCTCGTGTTCGCCGCGCGCGCGCGCCACGGCGAACATCTGGCGCGCTACCGCCATGCCGACCTGTTCCTCGATACCAATCCATACAATGCCCACACGACGGCCAGCGATGCGCTGTGGGCCGGGTGCCCGGTGCTGACCCAGCCGGGCGCCACGTTCGCCTCGCGAGTGGCTGCCAGCCTCAACCATCACCTGGGCCTGGACGATATGAACGCCGGGTCGGACCAGGCCTACGTCGAAATGGCCGTGCGCCTCGCGCAGGATCCTGCCGGGCTGGCCGCGCTGCGCGCGCGCGTCGAAGCGGCGCGAAAGGCCGGCAGCCTGTTCGACATGGCCGGCTACGCGCGCGACTTCGAAATGGCCTTGACGACAATGTTCAAGCGCCACGAAGGCGGCTACGATGCAGAGGACTTCGAGGTAACCTGACACGATGACCGCTGCCGCCGAATTTTCCGCCCTGAACCTGTGCGTGCTGACCGTCTCGGACACGCGCACGCGCGAAAACGATACGTCGGGCGATTACCTCGCGCAGGCGCTGGCGGATGCCGGCCACACGCTGCACGATCGCGCGATCACGAAGGACGACGTCTACCGGCTGCGCGCGATCGTCTCGGCCTGGATCGCCGAGCCGGCCGTCAACGGCATTCTCATCACGGGTGGAACCGGCTTCACCGGACGCGATTCGACGCCGGAAGCGATCCGTCCGCTGCTCGACAAGGAAATGCCCGGCTTCGGCGAGATGTTCCGTGTCCTGAGCTTCGACGAGATCGGCACATCGACGCTGCAGTCGCGCGCATTCGCCGGACTGGCGAACGACAAGTTCGTGTTCTGCCTGCCCGGATCGACGTCGGCCTGCCGCACCGCCTGGGAAAAACTCATCGGCGCGCAGCTCGACGCGCGCACCAAGCCCTGCAATCTTGCCAATCTCCGACCGCGCCTGCGTGAATCATGAAACGTAAAGTCTACGAGAAGCACCTCGAGGCCCTTGCCGTCGAGCTGGTCGAGTTACAGCGCTGGCTGATACACACCGGCAAGCGCGTCGTCGTGCTGTTCGAAGGCCGCGACGCGGCCGGCAAGGGCGGAGTGATCAAGGCGATCAGCGAGTTTCTCGACACGCGCCACTACCGCATCGTCGCCCTGAGCAAGCCGAGCGAGCGCGAGACCACGCAGTGGTACTACCAGCGCTACATCCGGCACCTGCCTTCGGCCGGAGAGATCGTGCTGTTCGACCGCAGCTGGTACAACCGCGCCGGCGTCGAGCACGTGATGGGCTTTTGCAGCGACGACCAATACCGGCGCTTCCTGACCGAGTGCCCGGTGTTCGAACGCGGTCTCGTCGACGACGGCATCCTGCTTTACAAGTACTGGCTCGCCGTCGACCAGGCCGAGCAGGAGCAGCGTTTCGCCGAGCGCGCCAAAGACCCGCTCAAGCGCTGGAAGATCTCGCCGATCGACATCGCCGCGCGCGACAAGTACCGCGACTACAGCAAGGCGCGCGCGGTCATGCTCAAGCATACGCACACTGACTACGCGCCGTGGCATGTCGTCGACTTCAACGACCAGCAGACCGGGCGGCTGAACCTGATCCGGCACCTGCTCGACCAGCTTCCCGACCGCAAGATTCCGGTCAAGCCGCTGAAACTGCCGAAGCTCAAGGACAAGCCCGGCACCGAGTCGCTCGCGGACAAGTCGCTGTGGGTAAAAAAAGTATACTAGCGGACGGTAACGTTTGAGGGACGGTAGTCCGTCCATGCGCTCGCATGGAGTGCCCCCTTCCGGCTGCCGCCACCTTGTATTCGCCACATCCTTGTGGCTCACCCTCCGGGCAGCTCCGCTGCAAACATCGGCAATCCTGCCGATGTTTCCCCGCAGGCGGGTGAAGGACTCCAGACTGACGCCTCTTTTCCTTCCCCTGCGAAGCGGGGGAAGGTGCCGAAGGCGGATGGAGGCGACCGTAGTTAGTGACTCACAAGCTGCTCCCGAACCAACCGTCACAACCCACTAGCGGTGCGGGCCACGGGCGAGGGAGCACGCTGAACTGATTCAGGCGATGCGAAACCGTTCCGGCGCGGCGATGTCGGCCGTGGTGCGTACGACGTGGCTCACCTGCGCGAGTGGCGGTCCGAGTTCAAGCCAGCGCTCCAGCTGCGCGAGCGCCGCATCGTCACCGCAGGCAACAACCTC
>DATIEJ010000248.1:0-9243 GCA_035455825.1 Rhodanobacteraceae bacterium
TCGAGATTCTGCGGCGCCGCTGGAAGGCATGCGTCGATCACGCACAGGGCGTCATCGTCGCGCGCGCCTGGTCCGGAGAGCGCAGGCGACAGCGCGCGCGACGCGATGACTCCGGTAGCGGCTGGCGCCTTCGCTTCTTCACCAACTTGCTGAGCGTGCAGGAATGTCCATGCCGGTCGGGTCACTGCGATTCAAGCAACTCAAGGCCGTGCGCCTGATCCGCTCCGGGTCGGCGCCCGAACAGGTGTGCAAGGCGCTGCACCTGCAGCCCGACAGCATCAAGGAATGGGAAAGCGCCTGTCGAAACGTGCCCGACGACATCCTCGCTCGGCTCGAGCACGTGCTCAGCGACAACGAAAAGTTGCGCCGCCTCGTCGCCGGGCTCGGCAACGCGGAATCACCACGTCGATTCGCAACCGAATCGGACTGACGCGCGCACCGCGGCAGTCAGTCCGCCGCGCGCAATTCTGAATTCCTGACGAAGGTCCCCGCGGCATGCGTCGTCCGCGCGGGCTGCAACAGCGCGCGCAATCGTTTCCGATCCTGAAAATCTTCGCGCGCTCGCGCGCGCCTGCAACGCATCGGAACATTCGTAATTTTTAGACAAGATTCTCGAAACATTTCGACCTCACGAAATGTTCACGGTGCATAGACTGCATGAGCCGCCGACGCGTCTGCGGACTTGGCGCTGTTGGCGAGGAGATTTCAAGAAGGAAACGAAATCAGTCCCCGAATCTGTCTGTACAACCTGACGTTGGAGAGTGTAATGAGACTCGACGCGAATAAGCTTTCGTCGGCGGTCCGCCTTGCTTTGTCGCTTGGCGTAACCGCAACGGCGGCCACGCTTGGGACCGCCCAGGCGCAAACCGCTGCAGATAACAATACCGATCAGAAGAGCCAGTCCCTCGAAACCATCGTGGTGACCGGTTCGAACATCCGCCGCGTCGACATCGAGACGGCGAACCCGATCGTCACGATCGACAAGACGGCGATCCAGCAGTCCGGCAAGGTCACGCTCGGCGACCTCGTGCAGGACCTGCCGGCCGTGACCGGCCCGGTCACGAATCCGCGCGTCAACAACGGCGGCGGCACCGGCGCGTCGACGATTTCGCTGCGCGGCCTCGGCTCGGCGCGCACGCTGATCCTGGTCAACGGTCACCGCTATCTGCTCGGCGACGTCAACGCGATTCCTGCCGACGCGATCGAGCGCATCGAAGTCCTGACCGACGGTGCCTCGTCGGTGTACGGCTCCGACGCGGTCGGCGGCGTCGTCAACTTCATCCTGCGCAGCAACTACCAGGGTGCGGAGTTCTCGGCCGACTACGGCATTTCCGATCATGACGACGGCCAGCGCCAGGGCTACCACTTCGTCTTCGGCCAGACGACCGACAAGGGCAGCATCATGGCCGGCGTCGACTACAACAAGTTCGACTCGGTGCTGGCAGCGAACCGTGAATTCTCCAGGAACGCGATCTACTACTACTACGGCGCCGCACACGTTGCCGGTGGCTCCAGCCGCACGCCGACCGGAAACATTCAGCTGCCAGCCAATCTGAAAGCGCAGTTCAATTGCCCGAAGGGCGGCGACCGCGTCACGTTGAAGACGCTGGGCTCGCCCGGCACCTCGCTCAGCGACTACAAGTGCTACTCCAGCGCCGACGGTTTCAACTTCCAGGCGCACGGCAACGTCGAGCTCACCCCGCAGGAGCGCTCGAATGCGTTCGTCGTCGGCAACTACAAGCTGACCGACAGCATCGAGACTTACCTGGAGTTCTTCCACAACAAGACCCAGTCGGCCTCGCAGATTGCACCCCAGCCGATCGATACGAGCGGCAGCCCCCTGGTGATTTCCAAGGACAGCTACTACAACCCGTTCGGCGTGGACTTTGCCAACGGTGCGAACCAGCTCAAGACGCGCTCGATCGGCAACGGCAACCGCATCAACAACTTCAGCACGACGGTCGACCAGTTCACCGCAGGCTTCAAGGGCACGTTCGGCGACACCAGCTGGCAGTGGAATGCGTATTTCAACTACGGGCATTTCAATACGCTCAGCCACACCAGCGGTTTCATCAACCTCAACAAGCTCGGCGCAGGGCTGGGTCCTTCGTTCCTCAATGCGCAAGGCGTGGTCCAGTGCGGCAGCGCGGCGAACCCGATCCCGCTCACCGATTGCACGCCGGTCAACTTCTTCGCGATCACCGATCCGAATACAGTCGCGGCACTGAACGAAGCTTCAGGCAACACGTTCACGAATACCGTGTTTGTCGACCGCTCGGTCGTGGCCGAAGCCAATGGCAACGTTTTCGACCTGCCGGCCGGCACGGTGCAGCTCGCCACAGGGGTCAGCTATCGAAAGCAGTTCGGCCAGACGATTCCCGACGCGATCGAAGTTCCGAACTCCGCCCTGGTCTGCGATATCGGCACCGGCTGCGTCTCGTCCGCCATCGGCGGTTACAACGTCAAGGAAGCGTACGGCGAATTGCTGATCCCGATCCTGAAGGACGTGCCGTTCGCCAACGCGCTGAACCTGACTGTCGGTGACCGCTACTCGAAGTACAGCGACTTCGGCAGCACGAACAACACGAAGTTCGCAATCGAATATCGGCCGATCGAAGACTTGCTGCTGCGAGGGACCGTGTCGAGTGTGTTCCGCGCGCCGACGATCAGCGATCTGTTCCAGGGCTCGACGTCCGATGCGCCGTTTGCGACCGACCCGTGTTACAACCTGGTCGGAACGAACGCCGCATGCGTGGGTGTTCCGGGCGATGGCAGCTTCAAGAAACCGCCGGGCGGAGTCTCCCAGATCAACGCGGGGCAATCCGGCTCGGTCCCCGCAGGCATCGCGCTCGGCGCGGAGCAGGGCAAGTCGTTCGACTATGGCTTCGTCTACGATCCGCACTGGCTCCCGGGCATGTCGGTCAGCATCGACGTGTGGCGCGTGTATCTGAACAACGAGATCAGCCGCGTCACCGCACAGGACGCATTGAATCTTTGCTTCGAGGCCAACGGCGGACCGTTCTGCAGCCTGATCCATCGCGTCACGTCGGGGCCGAATGCCGGTAACGTGAGCTTCATCCAGGAGCCGAAGGCCAACCTCGGCCGTCTCGATGTCAAAGGCGCGGACCTGGCGTTTCGTTATCGCCTGCCGGAAACCGGCATCGGCAACTTCGCGATCAACTTCCAGACGACGTACCTCGACCGTTACACGGATGATCCGGCTCCGGGCACGCCAGGCGACTTCCCGCGCGAATTTGCCGGGCACTATTCGGTTCCGCTCCAGGCAAACTACTCACGCTGGAAGGCCTTGTCGGTGTTGAACTGGAACCTCGGTCCGTGGAGTGCGGCGTGGACGGCGAAGTATGTCGGCAAGTACAACGTCGGCTATGCGAACGTGAACTACGGACAGTCGGCCTGCAAGTCCGAAAGCCCTCCGGGTTGCGAGTTGAAATACGGCGCGTCGGTGTATCACAACGTGACAGCCGGCTACAACATCGAGCCGCTCAACACGCGCGTCGATGTCGGCATCGACAACGTGTCCGACAAGGCGCCCGCGCTCATCTATCTGAACAACGGCGTCAACGGCAACGTCGACGCGAATACGTTCGATACGATCGGCCGGTTCTACTGGGCGAGGGTGACGGTGAAGTTCTGAGAAGCGAAGCGGCGAGGGGCGAGGGGCGAGCAAAAGCGCTGTGCTTCTACTCGTCCCTCGTCCCTCGTCCGTCGTCCCCGGCTCCAGCCAGCGTTCCGCTCGCATTGCCGTCGGCATCGATGCAAAGGAACGGCAGGCCCAGGCCCAGCAGCCAGTCATGACCGGCGCGCAAGCCGAGCAGCATGCCGAGCGTCGACGCCGCTCCTGCGACGAGGCAGCTGTCGGCGACGACGCTGACGCTGGAGAAACTTTCGACCGGAATGCCCGACGCCGGATCGACGATATGCGAATAACGCCGGCCATCGACGATCACGGCGCGTTCGTAGTCGCCGCTCGTCGCAAGTCCGCCGGCATGCAGTTCTATCTGTGCGAACGCCCGGCTCGTGTCCCGCGGCGACTTGATGCCTGCCAGCCACGGCGAGCCGTCCGGGTGCGCGCCGACCACGGTCAGGTCGCCGCCTAGATCGACGATGCCATGGACGATGCCGACATCGCGGCACACCTGCGCGGCGCGGTCGGCAGCGTATTCCTTGACGACGCCGCCGAGATCCAGGCGCATGCCCTTGACGCCGAGCCGCAAGTGCGGACGTTTCCACTCCACGCGATCCCAGCCGCAACGCGCGCGCGCGCGCTCGATCGCCGCGGCGTCCGGTATCCGGCCGTTCTTCAGGTCCCACAACCGGGTCAGGGCGCCGGACGTAATGTCGAAGCGGCCGCCACTCTGCGCATGCAGTGTCGCCGAGAAATCGAGCAGATCGGCGGTCTCGGTGTCCACTACTATACTTTCGCCGGCGTCGGCGCTGGCGCCGATCTGCGCGACCAGGCTGTCGTCGCGATAGTGCGAGTACTTGCGGTCGAGCCGGTCGACTTCAGCCTGCGCCGCGGCGGCGGCGCGCGCGGCAACTTCGGCGTCCGCTTCGAGCTGGAGCGCGCACGGACAGCCCATCGCGTTGAAATCGAAGCGATGGATCAGGCGGCGCTCGTGCGCGGAGTTCACTTCAGCAGATAGTCGAGACCGATGAAGGCGCGAGTGTAGCTGACCACCGCGGGCACCGCGGCATCGGAACCGCCCAGCGCGTAATCGGTCGCGCCGTGATAGCGCTCGAAGCCGCCGCTGAATTCCCACTGGCCGAGGCGCTTGCGCAGATTGAGGCTTGCGGAAAAAGCGCCGAACGTTCCGAGCCGGTAGTCGCTGGTGAAGAAATTGTGCGCGGCAGGATCGCTGAAGAACGGCGCGTAGAAGCGCGCTTCGTGCTGGCTGTAGTAGCGCAGGGCCGGAACGAGTTGCCAGCGCGCCGGCAGCGGCTGGTACCAGGCAGCCTCGAGCGTTTGCGACGTGACGCCCCAGCTGTCCTGCGCGTAGCGGAAATCCAGGTGCAGCGAAGCATCCGGCCGGCTGAATGCGTGGCGATAACGGACGAGCCACGCCATCTGATCGCGTTGACCGGGCCGCAGATCGTGGATCGTGCCATCGCCGACAGTGACGAGCTTGTACGGGTCGGAGAGAAATCCGTGCTCGCTGTTGATCTGGATACCGGTCTGCAGCACCGAGGACCGGTCGATGATCCAGGCCAGGCTGCCGAACAGCGATGCGGTGTTCTTCTGCCCGTGCTGCACGCGGTCGTAGAGCTGCGCATCGACCGGATCGATGAGGTCGTGCGAGAAGCTGCCGCCGACACCGAGCGTCAGCGCAGCGCTGAGCGGGATGCTGCGCTCGATGCCGACTGCCGTCGCGTGGTAGTCGCGTTCGGCCGAATACGAAGCGCTGTAGGTTGTGCCGCCGCTGCTCCCCGTGCCTTGCGTCCAGGATGCGCTCACCGCGCTGCGATGGTCGCGAATCGTCGCCCCGCTCATGACCTGGATCGGCTGGTGGTTGGGGCCTTGCACCACGTACCACGGTGACGAGCCGCTCATGACTTCATGGGTCGCGCTGGCGCTGAGCGCGGCGTCGGTTCCGACCGGCGTGGCCAGCTGGAACTGCTGGGAAATCACGCCGTAGCGCTCCGCGCTGCCGATGACCGGACGCGGCGCGAACGCATCCTCGTCGTACTCGTTGAAGCGATAGCTGACCAGCGATTCGGTGTCGGCGCCGGTCGCTGTCTGCGCGTGCGCTTCAGGAACCAGGGTGGTGGCAGCGCTCATCAGTGCCGCCAGCGATGGGGACAGGTGCCGGCGCATCAGTTGCAGCCGCAGCCGCCGCCGGCTGCGCCGATCTCGCCGGTGCTGCCTTCCTTGCTGAAGTGCGCGTGCTCACGCATCGCCGCCTGCAGCGGATCGGGATCCCAGCGCATGTCCCAGCGCGCCAGGCGTCCGCGTTCCCACGGCTGGACCGGCGTCGTAGCGCAACCGCCGAGCAACGCGGCAGTGACCAGGATCAGGCGCCCGGCCGCGCCGAAATTAATTCGCATCGGCCTGGCGTCCCTCGGTGCCGGCTGCGATCAGTTCGCGAATCTCGCCGCGCACGGCGTCGATGTCCTGCGGTTTGAATCCGGTGTGGCGGCTGCGGACGACGCCGTCGCGGTCGATCACGAACGATGTCGGCATGCCGATCAGGCCGAACTTCCTGGCAACGTCGCCGGCCGGGTCGGCCAGGGACGTGTAGCTGACCGGATGCTCGTAGAGGAATGCCGCGGGGCCGTCGGCCATCTCGTCGAGATTGATCGCCAGCAACGTGAAGTCCTGCGCCGGCAGTTCGCCGTGCAATTTTTCGTAGAGTGGAAACGACTGCCGGCAGGGTCCGCACCACGATGCCCAGAAGTCGAGCAGGACGACTTTGCCGCGCAGCGATTCGAGCGCGACGTGTCGCGATTCCGACCCGAACACGGGCAGTTCGAACGCCGGCGCCGGTTTGCCGACGACCGTTTCGACGGCCGCATGCGCGCCAGCGCTTGCAGCGAACATCACGAAGATGCTGAGAATCCGTGGCAGTGAGGTGCGCATGAGTGCCTGTCGTCAGTGGTCAGTTCGGAACTGCCGCGTGGCTGCCGCGCGAATCGGTCGCGCGGCAGCATGAGCGGCTGCGAGGGTTCTGGCTCAAGGACAAGCCAGGCCAGCGATCGTGGTGGCGCGGGTGATCGGCAGGTTGCCTGTCGGCGGGTACCCGGCTGCGGTCGAATTCCAGTTCATCGTGCCGTTGTTGCAGTCGGTGAACTTGAAGGTCATCGTGCCCCACTGCGTGACCGTGTCGTCGGCATGGGTGAACAGCGGCGGGAACTTGGCGCCGAGCGACAGGAATGTCGGCAACGTGACCGTGTCGCTGGCCGGGTCATAGTTGCCTTGCGCAAACAGCCAGGTCTGGCCGCTGCCGTCGGGCGTGAACACGAACCAGATCGCGACCATGACATTGTTGGGCAGGACTTCGAACTGGAAGCCATGACCAGCCTGGTTGGCACTCGGGTCGAACCAGTTGCCGCTGAGGCCCGGGCGTACCGTAAACGTGGCAGCGGCCGCATTGACGGTGATCGATCCGGCCATGCCAAGGCCACCGGGCGCCCCGTGGTTTATGCAGAAATAGCGAATCGTGCCCGGCGTGTTGAATGTACGTGTAAAGCTCCAGAGTGCGCCGCTCGGATTGCCGCTGCCGCCCGTATCCGTGCAGCCCTGGGCGCACTTGAACGAGCCATCGTCGGCTTGAACGTTATGTTGGCCGCCCTTGTTCTTGAACGTGACCGTGTCGCCGGCATTGATCGTCAGCGTCGGCGGGTTGAAAGTGAGGTTGTTTTCGGCGTCGACTTCCCACTCCTTGGCGCTAGCCGGCCCGGCGCACAGCAACAGCAGCGCCGCGATCCCCAGAAATGACATACGTGTGTTCATGATCGATCCCGTTCGTTGAGTGTGCTGCCGGTTGGCCAGCACGAGTTGGCTTTAGGCCAGGCATCGACACTTCCCCGTGCCGCGCCCGTTCGAATCCGCGTCGCGCCGACAGCAAGGTTGCCGTTGCATGGTGGATGAATGCTGCCGCACACCCGCCGTTTCCGGAACTCGCTGACGCAGGGTGAGTCCCGCCTACCTTCGTCAGGGTTCAAATCCGCCAAAGGCCATGGGCCCGCCGGCCATTTGCGCAACTAAAATGTGATGCGCAGCACGATCAGGGTCTGATCGTCGTCTCCGATCGGGCGGCCTTGGTGCGCGGTCACCTCGGCAACAATGCTGTCGCACAGGGCACGCGGTGAATCCGGACCGCTTGCGACGAGCTCGCGTAATCGCTCGGCGCCGAACATGCGGTCATGCCGATCGCGCGCTTCGGTGATCCCGTCGGTGTACAGCACGAGCAGGTCGCCCGGCTCGAGCGTGATCTCGTTGTTGGAATACTCGTAGTCGCGCAGCACGCCGAGCGGAATCTGGTCGCTCTCGCCGAGGTTGCTGACATCCGCGGACCCGGGAAGGGCGCCCCGGCGGCGCAGCAGCATCGGTGGGTGGCCGGCGCTCAGATAACTCAACGTTCGCGTGTCGGGTCGATACAGCACGGCGAACACGGTCATGAAGTGACCGCGGTTGCGCCGCGAAAAGAAATAGCGGTTGGCGTAGGAGAGCGCGCCGGCCGGCGGCGCCGGACCCTCGCCGCGATACGTGCGCATGATCGCGTCGAATTGCACGGCTTCCATCGCCGCCGCCGCGCCGTGACCGGACACGTCGGCGACGATCACGCCCCAGACATCGTTCCCGGTCGGATGAAAATCCGCTGGCGCGTACGGCGTCAGGTTGCTCATTTCAAAGTAATCGCCGGCCGCCGTCTCCGCCGGCTGCCAGTGCCAGGCATAGTCCAGTCCGCGAATCTGCGGGTTGTCCGGCAGGAGCAACTTCTGGATATCGGCCAGGCTCTCGATTTCGCGGCGCTGGCGTTCGCTCTGGCGCGCCAGCGAACGCAGCGCGATCGGCCGGATGATCAGGCTTGCCGCCAGGTTGACATGCAGCAGAAGTTGCTCGAGATGCACGCGGGCAAAACGCGACGCCAGCGAGCTGGCGAACACGAGCCAGTGCGTCAACTCGCCGCTGTTGGCGAGCGGTATGGCGAGCACAGCCGCGGGCGCGAATAGTGCCTGCGCCAGAGGCTGACCGCGCTTGACCGGCTCCAGCGCCAGAACATGCGGCACGCTGGCGGCGACGATGCGGCTGGCCAACTCGTCCTCGAACAACGGCAAGGTGACGCGCTCGCCGGCCGGATCGAGATTTGGCACATGCTCGGTCCCATCCGGCCCGATCAGACCGGCCAGTCGACAGCGTCCTGCGACCTGGCCGCGAACCAGCAACAGCGCCAGCGTGCAGTCCGGAAGATCTTGCGCGAAATGCGCGTGCATCGCGCGCAGCGCAGCGCGTGAATCGCCGTCGAACGCGCTGAGATTGAGCACGCGATCGAACGTGGAGCGGGGATCGGACATGCGGCGATTGTGACGAAGCCAACAGCAAGCCGCCAGCGCTGTTTGCTTCCCTTCTCCCGTTGGGAGAAGGTGGCGCGAAGCGCCGGATGAGGGTCGGGACATTTTCGACGTCGGTGCAGGACCCGACCCTCACCCCTGCCCCTCTCCCGGAGGGAGAGGGGTTCAAGACAGGGCTTCGCACCGCCAGCAAGCAACTTTCAGCCGATGGTT
>DATIEJ010000249.1:0-3738 GCA_035455825.1 Rhodanobacteraceae bacterium
AGCCCGACCCAGCTTGTCGCACGGCTCAAGAAGCTCGAGGCGCAAATGTATAAACATGCGCAGAATCTCGAATTCGAGGATGCCGCGCGCGTGCGTGACGAGATGAAGCGGGTGCGCGACGCGACGCTGATTGCGTAGCGCCTCCCTTCCCTTCGTGTATCGGGAAGCGAAACCCCACGCCGTCATTCCCGCGCAAGCGGGAATCCATGTTGCCTTTCTTGATTGCGTCCAGATCAAGATGGATGACCAGCTCCGCTGTTGAGAGCCCCGCTTGCGCGGGAATGACGCCTGCGTAGAGTTTTGCACGCTGGCTGAAACTCGACGCCAATCAAGTAGAAGGGAGGAGTCTCAGGCGCAGCGCGCACAATGCTCGTGACTCAGGCAGCAAGTGCCTGCGGGGCTGAACCCTGCCTGAGGGCGCATCAGAACCAAGCCACTATTTCGACCACTTCGCGGAATGATGCTGCCACTATCGCAGTCACAACTCAGTGGTGTGCCGCTTTGCCGAGCACATCGGGTCATCATGGAGCCAGGTCGCGATGCAGACACCCCGATCAGATGCGCTGGTGTTCTTCGGCGCTACCGGCGATCTGGCCTACAAGCAAATCTTTCCCGCTTTGCAGGCACTGATCCGGCGCGGCGCTCTCGACATGCCGATCATCGGCGTCGCCAGCGCGGGATCGACCGTGGACAGTCTGCGCGAGCGCGCGCGCGCCAGCCTGGAGCACAGCGGCAACGTCGATGCGGCTGCGTTCGCCAAATTGTGTGCACAGTTGCAGTTCGTCGGCGGCGACTATGCCGATCCCGCGATCTACGACCGCCTGAAGCAGGCGCTCGGCGGCGCCACTCACCCGATCCATTACCTGGCGATTCCACCAAGCCTGTTCGGTACTGTCGTGCACGGGCTCGGCAGTTCCGGATGCGCGACCAACGCCAGGGTCGTCGTCGAAAAACCGTTCGGCCGCGATCTGGCGTCCGCGCAGGCGCTCGATCGAACCTTGCACGAGCTGTTTCCCGAGTCGGCGATATTCCGCATCGACCACTATCTCGGCAAGGAAGCCGTGCAGAACCTCGTCTACTTTCGTTTCGCCAACGCCTTTCTCGATCCGCTGTGGAATCGCCACTACGTCGACAACGTGCAGATCACGATGGCCGAGAGTTTCGGCGTCGAAGGCCGCGGGGCATTCTACGAAGAGGTCGGGACGATCCGCGACGTCGTGCAGAACCATCTGCTGCAGGTCGTTGCACTGCTGGCCATGGATGCACCGGCCGGACGCGATGCCGCTACGTTGCGTGCCGAGAAACTGCGCCTGTTCCGCGCGATGCGGCAGCTGGATCCGGCGCAAGTCGTGCGTGGCCAGTTCCGCGGCTATCGCGACGAGAAAGGCGTTGCGGCCGATTCGCAGGTCGAGACCAGCGTCGCGTTGCGCTTGCACGTCGACACCTGGCGCTGGGCCGGAGTGCCGTTCTACATCCGCGCCGGCAAGCGCCTGCCCATCACCGCGACCGAAGTGATGGTCACCCTGAAATGCCCGCCGCTGTCGGTGTTCGACGACATCAGCGCGGCAACGTCGAACTATTTCCGCATCCGCCTGGGCCCGGAAGTCGTGATCGCACTGGGCACACGGGTCAAGCAGGCCGGCGAGCAGATGCGCGGCGAGCCGGCCGAGTTGATCGCGCGGCACGAGCCGCGCAGCGAAGAGCTGCCGTACGAACGCCTGCTCGGCGACGCGATTCGCGGCGACGCGGCGCTGTTTACCAGCGATGAAGCGATCGAAGCCGCGTGGACCGTGGTCGAGCCGGTTCTGGAGACGCGCGGACCGGTCCAGGAATACGAGCCCGGCAGCTGGGGGCCGGCGGAAGCACGTCGGATTGTCTCCGGCGACCCAGGCTGGCACGACCCCGTTGCAGAGCACAGTGCCCCATGCTGACGGCCAAAGACGTATTGATCCTGCTCGATGTCGACAACACCCTGCTCGACAACGACCGGTTCGCGGCGGATCTTGGCGATCGCCTGGCACAGCTATTCGGCGCCGCCGAGCGCGACCGCTACTGGGCGATCTTTGCCGCATTGCGCAGCGAGCTCGGCTATGCGGATTATCTGACCAGCGTGCAGAAATTCCGGACCGGCCTGGAAGAGCATCCGCAACTGTTGCTGATGTCACAGTTCATGCTGGAGTATCCGTTTGCCGAGCGCTTGTATCCGCGCGCGCTCGAAACGATCGCGCACCTGCGCACGCTCGGGCTGCCGGTCATCCTGTCGGATGGCGATATCGTATTCCAGCCGCGCAAGATCCAGCGCTCCGGAATATGGGGCGCCGTCGACGGGCGCGTCATCGTCGGCGTGCACAAGGAGCGCTCGCTGGACGCCATGCGGCGGCGCTTCCCGGCGACCCATTACGTGATGGTCGACGACAAGCCGCAACTGCTGGTTGCGATGAAGCGTTTGCTCGGCCCGCGACTGACGACGGTTTTCGTGCGTCAGGGACATTACGCCGACGAGGCGCGCGGCACGATTTTCGATCCGGCGCCGGACGCGTGCGTCGATCGCATCGCCGATTTGCTGGAACCCGGCGTCATCCCCGGGCTGACGACTGACCGCATGCCGGTCGCCGAGTTGAAATCGAAGGAGGTTTTGCCATGAACAGGACCCGGTTGTTGCGTGATCTGGGCCAGAGCCTGTGGCTCGACAACATAACGCGCGAACTGCTCGACAACGGCGGCTTGCGCCGATACATCGATGAGTTCGGCGTGACCGGCCTGACCTCGAATCCAACGATCTTCGACGAGGCGATCGGCAATGGCGACGCCTACGACGAAGGCATCCGCGCCAAGGCAATGGCTGGCAAGTCGGGCGAAGCGCTGTTCATCGAATTGGCGCTCGAAGACCTGCGCCGCGCCGCCGATCTGTTTCGCCCGGTGTTCGATCGAACCGATGGCGTCGATGGCTGGGTGTCGATGGAAGTCTCGCCGCTGCTGGCCGGCGACACGCAGGGCAGCATCGAGGCGGCCGCACGAATACACAAGCAAGCCGATCGACCGAACCTGTTCGTGAAGATTCCCGGCACGCCCGAAGGGATCCGCGCGATCGAAGAATCGATCTTCAACGGCGTGCCGATCAACGTCACGTTGTTGTTCTCTGCGCAGCAATACACTGCCGCTGCGGACGCCTATCTGCGCGGCATCGAGCGCCGGATTGCCGCCGGGCGCACGCCCGACGTCGCATCGGTCGCGTCCCTGTTCGTGAGTCGCTGGGACAAGGCCGTGGGCGAAAAAGTGCCGCCCGAACTGCGCAACCAACTGGGCATCGCCATCGCCCAACGCACCTATGTCGCGTATCGCACGCTGCTGGATTCCGAGCGCTGGCTGAAATTGTCCAACGCCGGAGCGCGGCCGCAACGCCTGCTCTGGGCGAGCACCGGCACCAAGGATCCGAACGCATCGGACACCTTGTACGTCGAGGCGTTCGCTGCGCCCGGCACGATCGACACGGTCCCGGAAAAAACCCTGAAGGCGTTTGCCGATCACGGCGAAGTTCACGGCGCCATGACAACCGACGGCAGCGCCGCCGAAGCCATGCTGGCACGATTTGCGCGGGCCGGCGTGGATGTCGATGCGCTTGCGATGCAACTGCAGGTCGATGGCGCGAATGCATTCGTCAAATCATGGCAGGAGCTGCTCAAGCGAATTGCCGACAAGAGCCGCGCGTTGACCGCCGAAGGCGTCAGCTGAAATGAG
>DATIEJ010000250.1:0-2166 GCA_035455825.1 Rhodanobacteraceae bacterium
TGACGATGGACAACATCCAGTCCGTCCTGATTCGCGCCGCACGCGCAGCGAACCCGATGCTGCGCCGGCGCATCCTGCGCCGCGGGTTCCTCGCGTTCTTCCCGCTCGGCTGGCTGCACTGGGGACTGTGGTACGTGTTCCTCGGTGCGCACGCCGCGCTGTTCGCGGCGCGGCAGTTCGGCGATCCGAACGCCGCGGCGCCGGGCTGGCTGGCGGGCGTCGATTTCCTTGTCGTGGTCTGGATCGCGCCGAACGTGCTGCGCACGTTCTGCCTGCACTTCATCAGCTCGAACATGCACTACTACGGCGACATCGAGGACGACAATCCGCTGCAGCAATGCCAAGTGCTGAACGCGTGGTGGCTGCTGCCGCTGCAGCTGTTCTGCTGCAACTTCGGCAGCACGCACGCGATCCACCACTTCGTCGTCAAGGAACCGTTCTATATCCGCCAATGGACCGCCGCTGCCGGCCATCGCGCGCTGCGCGCGGTCGGCGTGCGTTTCAACGATCTGGGCACGTTCGCGCGGGCGAACCGCTATCACGGCGACACCGCGCCGACCACGCTTTCAGCGGCGTAGATGCGCCCGCCTCGCGGACTGCGGCGTCCGGACGAGCGCGAGAGTCCCAACGCCCCCAACCCGTTCGCGCTGAGCGTAGGCCCGTAGGGCCGAAGTCGAAGCGTTGTGGGCCGCTTCGACTTCGCTCGCTGTGCGAGCTACGTTCAGCGCGAAAGGATTGGGGGCGAAGCTGGATTATTCAGCGGGCCTGTGCGCCATCCGCCGAAAACTGCTAAAATGCCCTCGCCACAATGCGGCGTTATGTACTTCTATACATTCCCGCCGCCACGCGCCCGTAGCTCAGCTGGATAGAGTAGTGGCTTCCGAAGCCATTGGTCGGGGGTTCGAATCCCTCCGGGCGCGCCACTTTGTCCTTGCCATCCGCCTTCGCCTCAGCGCCGCAGCGCCCGCTCCGCCTCGCCGCGCTCATAGGCGGACAATCGGCCGGCGACTTCGCGATAGTGCTGCACGGATGCGGCATCGTTCGGCATGACGCCGGCCAGCGCGACCAGCACCTCGCGGCATTCGTAGTCCGAGCCGATGTGCGCGGCTGAATCGAGCACGGCTTTCGTTGCGGCCGGGCCGAGCTTGCCGGCATGGATCAGCGCGAGCAGCGCCTCGCGCCGTTCGTAGTCGGAGCCGAGCGACTGCGCCGATTGCACGTACGCCGGCGCGAGCGCGTCGACATCGTGCGCGCGCCGGGCGACCGCCACAAGCAGTTCGCGATGTTCGTAGTCCGAGCCCATCTTGTTGCTGGCCGCGAGCACGCTGCCCAGCTGCGTGTCGTCGAGCGAATGGTGCGCGAGCATCGCCTCGAGCGTGCGCCGGCGCTCGTAGTCCGACGATACGCGCAGCCCTGCGGTCAGCCACGCCTGGCGCACGTCAGGCGAATCCGCCAGCTTCGGCAGCATGCCGATCAGCAGTTCGGCGAGTTCATAGTCGGAACTGAAATGCAGCGCCTGCTGCAGGAAGGTCACCTGCTGTGCCACCGACAGCGACTGTTTGGCGAAGATACGGTCGAGCATCTGGCGGCGTTCGTAGTCGGATTGCGTGGCGCCGGCGATCTTCAGCGCACGGTCCAGTTCCGCCGGCTTCATCGGCCCGCGATCGACGAGCAGGCCGACGTAGATTCCGCGCACGTAGCCGGAATGGATGAGTTCGATTTCGTCGAGCACGCGCCCCGCGCCGCCGGCCGAGTACAGGCGCTGCACGCGCGCTTCGGCGCCGAGGCCGGATTCGCGGATCAAGGCCGGCAGCAGGCCGGCGAACCACTTGCTGCCGGCGGCATCGAACGGCTGTTCCTTGCGGTCGACGAAATAGCGGCGCTCGAGCTGGCCGTCGCGATCGGCGAACTCGATGCGACGGGTCGCGCCGCCGCGCGTTTCCTCGAAACTTGCCGTGCCGCCGCTGCCGAGGCTGGCGACATCGGTCTCGTCGGCGTTGAACGCGATCTTGCCGTCGATGTTCGCCTTGAACTTGTGGTCGTCGTCGCTGACGCTGATCGTCATCTTGTCGTGACCATCGTCGTCGGAATGGATGCTCACGCTCGAATGCGCTGATGCATCGGCCTTCGCCGGCGCCGGAGGTTTCGCCGAAGCAGGCGGAGGCG
>DATIEJ010000251.1:0-18460 GCA_035455825.1 Rhodanobacteraceae bacterium
GTGCTTGTCGCGCATGAAGGTCAGGTGCGCGAACTCTCCGCCGCCGTGCGACTGGTACAGCGCGCGCGCCTTGTCCAGTTCGCTCCGGGCGGGCAGGGTCAGTTGCGGGCGGCGCACGGCGAAGATCTGCCAGATCAGGTACAGCGCCAGGCCGAGCGCGGCGGCAGCGAGCCCGCGGCCGATGCGCGAGGTGTGCTCGCCGAAGCCGATATAGAAAAGGTCGAACGAATCGTCGCCGAGCACCTGGGCAACGCCGATCCAGAAGAACACCAGCACGCACAGCAGCAGGCCGGCATACCAGCCGAACGTCGTCGCCGATGTCAGCGTCGACGCGCGCCGCGTGAACGCCTGCTTGCGCGTGCGCAGCAGCGCGGCGACGGCGAGCAGGAACAGTGCTTCGCCGAAATGCAGGCCTTTCGTTATCGCCAGCACCGCGCTGATGACGAGTACCCACTGCGCCATGCGGTAGGCGACGCGCAGCCGGCCGTCGATGCCGCGCGCGAGTCCGAGCAGCAGCACGCCGGAAAGAATGCTGAACCAGTTCGAGCTTTCGACCGCGAGGATCGGCACATAGGCGCGCACGACCTCGACGTGCTCGGTCACCGACGGTATCGCCGCCGACGCGAGCTGGATCGCGCCGGCGCCGAAGGTCAGGATCGCGAGCAGGCGCATGCCGAGATCGCCGAGCATCGCGACCGGCAGGCCGAGCACACCGAACAGCGGGTGGCCGGCAAGGCGCCCGCGCAATCGGTTGAGCAGCGGCAGGCGCTGGGTCAGCATCTCCGAGCCCAGGTACAGGCTGCCGAACAGCGGCAGCAGGTAATAGGCGATGCGGAACAGCATCAGGCCGGAAAATACCGAGGCCTTGTCGTAGCCGGCGTCGGTCAGCGCGAGCAGGATCAGCCCGTCGAACACGCCGAGGCCGCCCGGCACCTGGCTGACCAGGCCGAGCACGCCGGCGCCGGCGAACGCGCCGAGCAGCAGTCCCGGCTTGACGTGTTCGCCGCTGAGATAGATGCAGGCGTACAGCGTCGCCGCTGCCAGGACCCAGTCGACGAACGAGATCAGGGTCAGCTCGATCTTCAGTCGCAGCGGCGGTATGCCGATGTCGGCCGGCAGCCAGCGCATCAGTGCGCGCCGCGTCGTCAGGACAAAGTATAAAGGTAGATAAAGTGCGGAGAGGGTCAGCACGATCGCGGCGATCCAGTGCTGCGGCGTGCCGCTCGACATCGGCAGCGAACTCGTCGCGAGCGTGACGATCACGAGCAGCGACAAGCCGGACAGCAGCGACAAGGCCTGCATGCCGATCAGCGCGGCGGCGCGCGACAGCGGAACCTTGTGCGAGGACAGGCCCATCAGGCGCACGCTCGCGCCCATTGCGCCGGACAGGTTCAGCGTATTGGCCATGCCGTTGGCGATGAACGCCAGGCGCAGGTATTCGCGCGCGGACAGGCCGAGCTTGAGCCAGCGGCCGATCAGCCAGTCGACGACGCCGGTGAACATGACGGCGAACAGGGCCAGCGCGCCGACGCCGAGCGCCGAGGCAGTCGGCACGTCGAGCAGCGCCTTCTGGATGTCGGGCAGCGGGAAATCGCCGACTTCGTTCCACAGCAGCCACGCGACCACCGCGAGAAACGCCGCGGGAACGATCCAGCGCAGGCGCGCGAACGCGCCGCGTGCGGCGGTCGCGGGAAGACGCTCGGCGCTCTCGCTCATGGTCATGGCAAGTGGCGGCGGATCAGTGCCTGGCGTCGGCGACACGCGCCGCAGACTGCGCCGCATCGAGCAGGTCGAGCAGACCCTGGCGATACTGCGGCATCCAGTTGCGCGGCACCGAATAGCCGTGTCCGACCTTCGGCAGGATCACGACCTGGCCGCCATGGACCTGCTTGACGAACGCTTCGGTCGCTGGCGGGTTGCAGACCTGGTCGATGTCGCCCTGCAGAACGATCCATGGCGCCTCGACTCGCGGCACGGTGTTGAACACGATTCCGTACGGCGGCTTGGTCTGCTTGTCGGCAGTGAGCCCGGCGCCTTCGCAGAACGGCTTGTGGATGATCAGGTCGGGGCAGAAGCCGAGCGTCATCGCGCCGCCAAAACGCTTGTCGCCGGCCTGGGCCAGCGCGGCATACATGACGGTTGCGCCCGACGAATAGCCGATCAGGACCGGGCGCCAGTCGGCCGGCAACTTGAATTCGGCCTTGACCTTGCTGCCGACATGGTCGAGCAGCCCCGATGCGTCGCTGCACTCGCCGTCGCCGTTTTCCAGCGCCTTGAGCAGCGCCGGCGTGCTGAACCCGGCGACCCAGTAGCCCAGGTCGGCCGCAGCGTGAGCCATGTCCCAGACGCCGAGGTTCCACGCGCCGTCGCCGGATGCGAACAGCGCCAGTCCCTTGGCTTCGCCCTTCGCCGCGTAGACGGTGACCTCGCCGAGTCCGGCAAGGTCGAGGACGCGCGTGGCGGCTGGATCGTGTGCCGGCGGCTTCGGCTTGGGCTTCGCCTTGCCGGCTGCCTTGGCCGATTTCGCCGGAGCGGACGCCGAGGCCGCAGTCGCAGGTGCCGCGCCGGACTTGTGTACTTGTCCACTTGTTACATTCGTTGCCGGCGCCGATGCCGGAACGGTCTTCGGCGCGCCAGGGTCCGCGGCGCCGAGCGCTCCCGCGCAGCAAAATGCGAGTGCGGCGCCGGCGATAGCGAGCGGGAATTTCGGGAAGATGCGTGGAGTACCTGGCACGGTCGACTTGCCGGCGGCGCCGGCTCCTGATGGCGGTGGCCGCAGCGGTGATGCGGGTTCCAGTCAATTATTGCACAGCGCGAATGCTTTGGTGCGTTGCCGCATGCGCGCAGCGCGCGAACGCATGAGCTGGCTTGTCAGCGCGGCGGATTGGTGTCGTCGGCCTGTTGTTGTGACTGTGCATCGGCGTGCAACTCGTACCATATCGCGTTCAGGATCGCGAACGCGCAGGCCAGGCCGATGCCGAGTACCCAGGTGAAATACCACATGCCGGACTCCTCAATACATTCCGTGCGACGAACGAATGTGCTCCAGGCTCACGCGGCCGCGCAGCACGCGATAAACCCATCCCGTGTAGGCCAGCACGACCGGCAGGATCAACACGACCGCGAGCAGCATGAGTCCGAGCGTGGACTTGCTGCTGGACGCGTCCCATAGTGTGAGGCCGCTGCCCGGGTCCAGGCTCGACGGCAGCAGGAACGGAAACAGGGCGAGGCCCGCCGAGAGGATCGTCGCGGCGATCGTCGCGGCGCTGGCGGCAAATGCAGCCAGATATTTTTGCCGCGCCGTCAGCGCCAGCGCGGCTGCGGCCGCGGCGAACGCGATCAGTGGAACGAGCCAGAAAGCGGGATGTGCCGTGGCGAAACCGGCGAACCAGCTCGGTTGCAGGATGACCTGCTTGAGCAACGGGTTGGATGCGGAATCGACGCCGCTGGCGCCGGCCAGCGCGTGGCCCGGCAGGCCAAACGCCAGCCACAGGCCCGCGACCGCATAGGCGGCGGCGAAAGCGATCATCGCGACGCGAGCCGCCTTGCCGCAGCGTTGGGCGAGGCTGGCATCCGACTTCACCGCGGCCCAGGCCGCGCCGTGCGCGAGGATCAGCGCCAGGCTGGCCACGCCGCACAGCAGCGCGAACGGATGCAGAAGGTCGATGAAGCCGCCGGTGTATTCGATGCGCATGTCGCGATCGAAGCGGAACGGCACGCCGAGGAACAGGTTGCCGAACGCCACGCCGAAGATCAGCGGCGGCACGCTGCCGGAAACCGTGAGCGCCCAGTCCCAGGCGTTGCGCCATTGTGGATTTGTATACTTGTTCCGATAGCCGAAGCTGACCGGACGCAGGATGAACGCGGCGAGCAGCAGCATCATCGCCACGTAGAAACCGGAGAACGCGACCGCGTACAACAGCGGAAACGCGGCAAAGGTCGCGCCGCCGGCGAGCACGAACCAGACCTGGTTGCCCTCCCAGACCGGCTCGACCGTTTCGATCAGCGCGCGGCGCTCGTCGTCGTCGCGCCCGAGCACGCGCACGAGCGCGGCAATGCCGAAATCGAATCCGTCCATGACCGCGAACCCGATCAGCAGCACGCCGAGGATCAGCCACCAGGCGAGGCGCAGGAATTCGTAGGTCACGGCGTGCTCCTGTCGGCCCCAAATTTGCGCGTCATTCCGGCGAAAGGCGGAATCCAGCGCTTCGGCTTCTCTGCGTCGGCGAATAGCACGCGCGAGCAACTGCTTCTGCGGCAGGATGCCGCCCAAATGGGGCCCCTGTGGCGCGGCGAGGGTGTGGAGGAAAAGCCCGAAGGGTGGCGCGCAGGATGCGCGCCAGTTCGCTGCATGCACATGGATGTGCATTCAGCGAACCCCGGAGCACCCTCGCGCACCTGGAGGGCAGGATGCCCGGAAGGCGCGCTACTTGGGGTGTGTTTCTTTCGGTTACCTTTCTTTGCACAAGCAAAGAAAGGTGACTCGCTCGCCCGCAGGGCGAGTGAAAGCCTTGTACTTACAAGAATCGAAACAAAGACAAGTGCTGGATTCCGGCTTGACCAGCTCCGCTGTTGAGAGCCGCCGGAATGACGAGCTTCTAGCCGTGCGACAGCGCGCCGACGAGATATGAAAAGACGATCAAGTGCCAACGGCATAGTCAGCCCCCTCGTCGCGCGGCTTCGGCGGCCACATGCCCAGGCCATCCGGCCCGTGCCGCGTGTACTTGAGCATCAGCACGACGTCGACGACCGCGAGCGCAGTATAAAAAGTCACAAATCCAATCAGGCTGAACAGCACCTGGCCGATGGAAATCGAAGAGACGCCGAGCGCGGTAGGCAGCACGCCTTCGATCGCCCACGGCTGGCGGCCGTTTTCGGCGACGATCCAGCCCAGCTCGGCGGCGAGCCAGGGCAGCGGCAGGCTCCACAGCGCGAGTCTGAGATACCAGCGCCTTGCGTCCAGCCGGCGCTTGCTTGCGAGCCAGAACGACCAGCCGAACAGGGCTATGAAATACATTCCGCAGCCAACCATGATGCGGAAGGACCAGAACAGCAATGGCACGTTTGGTATCGTGCTCTCCGCGGCGCGCTGCACGTCGGCGGCGGTCGCGTGCGCCGGATCGGCCATGTCGCGCTTGAGCAGCAGCGCGTAGCCCAGATCGGCCTTGTGCGCATCGAAGTCGGCCCGCGCCTGCGCGTCCTTGCCGTCCGATCGCAGGCGTTGCAGCGCTGCGTAGGCGATCCGGCCATTTTCTATGCGCCTGGCCGCGTCCTGGACCAGGTCGTTGATGCCGGGCAGCACGCCGTCCAGTGAGCGCGTGCCGATGATGCCCATCAGCCACGGCACGTGCACCGCCATGTGCGTCGTGCGCTCGGCGACATCGGGAAAGCCGAATACCGTGAACGACGCCGGCGGCGGCTCGGTATCCCACATCGCCTCGATCGCGGCGAGTTTCATCTTCTGGTTTTCCGAAACGGTGTAGCCGGACTCGTCGCCGAGCACGACCACGCTCAACGCCGAAGCCAGCCCGAAGCTCGCGGCGACCGTCATCGAGCGCTTGGCGAACTCGATGTTGCGGCCGCGCAGCAGATACCACGCGCTGATCGACAACACGAACATCGAGCCGACCACGTAGCCGGCGCTGACCGTGTGCACGAATTTCGACTGCGCGACCGGGTTGAACAGCACCGCGGAGAACGATGTGACTTCCATGCGCATCGTGTCGAAATTGAATTCGGCGCCGACCGGGTTCTGCATCCACGCGTTCGCGATCAGGATCCACAGCGCCGACAGGTTCGTTCCGAGCGCCAGCAGCCAGGTCACCGCGAGGTGCTTGATGCGCGTCAGCCGGTCCCAGCCGAAGAAGAACAGGCCGATGAATGTCGCCTCGAGGAAGAACGCCATCAGTCCTTCGATCGCCAGCGGCGTGCCGAACACGTCGCCGACGTAGTGCGAGTAGTAGGCCCAGTTCGTGCCGAACTGGAATTCCATCGTCACGCCGGTCGCCACGCCCATCGCGAAGTTGATGCCGAACAACACGCCCCAGAACTGGGTCATGCGTTTCCAGATGTCGCGGCCGGTCATCACGTAGACCGCTTCCATGATCGCCAGCAGCCACGACAGGCCCAGGGTCAGCGGCACGAACAGGAAGTGATAGAGCGCTACCAGCGCAAATTGCGCGCGCGAGAGGGCGACGAGGTCAGGATCGATCATCGCGACGCGCCGCCACGCCGGGTTCGGCCAGATGATCGCGCATCGCCGCGGGCGATGTCGGCACGCGCGGCTGCGCGAACAGGAAAAAATACAGCAGGGCGATGACGATGATCTTGGCGAGGATTATCGCGGCCAGTTCGAAAGCGAATCGCAGGCCGCGCGGGCTCCGGAACCAGGAGCGCTCGATACGATCGTCAGCAGTGTGCGTCGCGCCGTCCATTTGCGCCTGCATTATACGCCGCGCCGTTGACGCGCAACGCAACGTCGTCGCTGCTGTCGCGATCGCAGCAGCCGGGCTCAGGCGGCCGCTGCAAACGCATCGCGCGTGAGATTTTCCGGCGCGCTGTCGGTGCACGCCACATCGTCCTCGATGCGGATGCCGCCATACTGGCGAAACCGGTCGACCTTGTCCCAGTTGATGTCGCTTGCCTGCGGCTTGCCCTTCAGCTCGGCCAGCAGCATGTCGATGAAATAGATACCCGGCTCGATCGTCATGACCATGCGCGGCTCGATCTTGCGCGTCAGGCGCAGGTAAGGATGCCCGGCCGGCTTGTCGATCGTGCCGCCGGTGTCGTCGCGCTGGAAACCGGCGACATCGTGCACCTGCAGGCCGATCAGGTGGCCCAGGCCGTGCGGAAAGAACACGCCCGACACACCGGACTCGACCGCGGCATCCGCGCTCATGCGTATGAAATCCTGCTCGCGCAGGATTCCGGCGAGAATACGATGCGCCTGCACGTGCAGGTCCGCATACGACTGTCCGGCGCGGACGCCGGCGACGAAACCGCGCTGCGCGGTGTCGACCGCGTCGACCAGGGACTGGAACTCTGCGGCGCCATTGCCTGCATACGTGCGCGTGATGTCGCTCGCGTAGCCGTGGAAGCTGGCGCCGGCGTCGATCAGGAATGAATTCGAGTGCGCCGGCGGCGCGCGGTTCAGATCCGTGTAGTGCAGCACCGCGCCATGCTGGTTCAGTGCGACGATGTTGCTGTATGGCAGCTCACTCTCGGTCTCGTGCACGGCAGCGAGATAAGCCATGTGGATGCCGTACTCGGATGCGCCGTCGCGAAACGCCGATTCGGCCGCACGATGGGCGCGCGCGCCGAGCTTGCTGGCGACGCGCATCATCGCCAGCTCGTAGTCGGTCTTGTAGGCGCGATGGTAGTGAAGGTAATTCAGCACCGCGGACGGATTGTTCGGCGCAAAGTCTCCGGCGGCGACATTCGTATCGCCGATGATCGCGCATCGGGCGACCGCCGCAGGCAGATGCGCGCGCGCCTGCTTCGGCTCGCGGATGATCACGATATCGAAGTGCTCGACCCAGTAACCGGCCGGCGCATCCGGCACGACGTGCCAGTAGTCGTGCGGCTGCAGGTAGATCAGCCGCGGCTTTTGTCCCGGCGTGTAGACCAGCCACGAGCCCGGCGCCTTGGTGACCGGCAGCCAATGCTTGAAGTGCGGATTGACCGCGAATGGAAACGGACGGTCGTCGAGGAACTGGTAGGGCGGAACGCCGGCGGCGACAACGAGATGATCGAACGCACCGCGCGCGAGCGCCGCATCGGCGCGCTGGCGCAACGTGGCGAGATGGTCCGGATACAGCCGGGCGAGCAGGTCGGACATGACGGGAAGTTCCGCGATGCGGGAGCGCTATTGTGCCGCAAATCGCCGCCCCGGGCGTGCGTGGTGCAACGCGTGCGTCAGGCGATCTGGTCTTCCTGCGCGTTGACCCATGCGCCGAGCGCAACGCGATCCTGCGGGTCGATGTCGATGATGCGGAACCCGGCCCAGAACTGGCCCGGAATGCTGGCCGGTTCGCTCCATTGCTCATGCACGCCGATTTCAAGCCGGCGGTCCGCGGAGCCGCCATGGCCGGGCAATTCGAAGGTGAACTGGAACAGCGCATTGTCGGGCAACGCGCGGTTCGCGATCAGCAGCATGCCGTCGATCGAAAGATTGCCGACGAAGCCGATTGCCTCGCCGGTAATCGAATTCGTCACCGGGATCGTCTGCGGCGCCTTCTTGCGGCGTGATCTGCGTTGTTCGGCCATCTGGTTTTCCCTCGAACTGCAAGTTGCGACCCTACGCGTATTGCCCGGTCGCGATCAAGGCCATCCTCATGCCGGCAGCGGCGGCGCATCCGCGCCGCGCCCTGTCAGCTGCCTGAGCGAGGTGACGATCGCCTTCCACGCGCGGTCGACGATCGATTCCTGCTCCGGCTTCACGATATTGGCCTGATCGCGCACGATGTCGCGCGCCAGTTGTTCGAGCGTGCATTCGCGCGCGCGTTCGCCACGCTGATTCACGAACAGGCAATGTCCGGTCAGCGGTGAGAACCAGCTCAGCTTGCGCCGGACGCGCTCCCCCTGCTGGTTGATCGTAAACTCGAACCAGGTGCCGAACGGAACGTGCTTCAGCGTTTCCAGCATTTTTTCCTCGACATCGGTCAGCTGCAGCGCGGCCTTGCGCAGCGCCGCGGCGTGCACGGGTCTTTCGTCGTCCGTGAGCGGCGCCTTGCTCTTGATCCGCAGCGCGATCGAAGTCTGCGACGCCGGGTTCTCCTCGTTCGCGGTCTCCGGCGTGAGCAGGCGCTTGACGACCGTGCGGATTTCATCCTTGTGGTAGCCGACCTGGCTGAGTCCCTTTTCGACTTCACGGCGCAAGGCGGCAGCCGGGGGCTCGTTGTTTCGGCCGATCGTGTTGCTCGTCGCGATGAGCTGGTCGGCGACGGCCAGTTGCTTGCGATAGGCCTCGCTTTTTTCGCCCTGGCTCATCAGGGTCAGCGCGAGTACGTCGGTCCAGGCCCGTTCGAGCAGCGTTCGCAGCAGACGCTTGGGATGGGCTGCGGCGATGCGCGTGGCAATCGCATTGCCCGCGGTTTCGCGCGCAAGCGCGAGTTTTTCGCGGCCCTTGGACGCATCGACCAGGCGGCGCTCGGCGACCGCGGCCGTTCGTGCCAGCTTGTGCATGTGCTGCGACAGGTCCCCGAGCATGTGCTCGATCAGACTCAGGTCGCCATCGAACTCGCTGTTGAGGCGTTCGACGACCGCATGCAGCTTGTGCAGAAGGGCAGGGTCCGGCTCGCTCTCGCTGTCGTCGATCCAGTGGATGCCGGTTTCGGCAATGGCATTGAGCAGTTCGCGGGCCGGATGCGAGCGCTGCGAGAAGAAACCCTTGTCGTTCAAGGCAACCCGCAGCAACGGCACGCGCAACTGCGTCAAAATCGATTGGGTGTTGCCTTGCGCCGGCGCGCCCTGCGCGATCTGGTCGAAGAGCATGCCGACGAGGTCGATCGTGTCGGCGTCTTCGCTTTTCAACTGCGGCTTGTGGCCCGGCGGCGCGAATGCACGCAGCTGGTCGAGCAGGTCCTGCTTGAGTTGCGTCGTCGGGTGACCGGCCATGTCGCCGGCCGGAATTACCGGTTTGGACTGCAGCTTCGCCAGCACCGACTGGATCGCATCGGAACTCGGCACATACGCGCCGGCGTGTTCCTTCTGCGGCGCGGTCCGTCCGGCCGGTTCGGCGCGCCGGCGGGCAAGCAGATCGCGCAGCGTAACGAACAGTTCGTCGTCGCGCGGGACCTGGGGCGCTGCTGTGCCTGAGACCGATCGCTTCGAGGGCGCCGCGCTGGCCGCTGGCGATGCAACGCCGCCTTCAACAGGCGCCGTATGCGCCGCGCCACTCGAACCTGCGCTGCGCGCCGGCGCCGGCGCGTGCATGCCTTGCCGTGGCGCGGCAACGGGCGCGGCGCGATCGGTGATCGGCGGCGCCAAGCCTTCGACGTGGCCGGCGTTGCCGCTCCTGGCTGGCAGCGGCACGTAGATGCGCAGATGCCTGAGGATGCGGTGTTCGACCAGAAACGCGTTCAGCGCGGCGTAAAACGCGCCGATCTGGCTGACCACGACGCGCTCGTAGGTCTGATAGAGCAGGACGCGATGTTCGAGCGGGATGTCCATGCCGGCCGTGGCGTGGCGCACCGCGGCCATCAGCCCCGCCGGTCCCAGAGGCACGGTGTCGGCTTCGAACGCGCGTTGGCCGGCGAGGACGCCGAAGCGATGTCCGAGCTCGTGCAGCATCAGGGCCTGGCGAACCTCGCATTTCGTCGCAACCTCCTGCAGTGCGAGCGAGTCCTCCAGGTCCGTGGTCTCCACGAGGGACAATTCCTCGCGCGCCGGCGCATGGCCGCGATCGCGGCGCTCGTCGAAGCGCGCGAGCCCGTCCTCGATCGCCAGCAGGAAACGCGGAGCGGCATCGGCGCGAACGCGTTTGACTTCGCGCAGCGAATCGAAGAAGCGGTTGCACTGTTCGTTCGTGTGGGACTTGCTGGCGTGTTCGAACAGCTGCTTCTCGAACTCGCCGAGCGCCGCGACGAGCGAGTGGGCGAGACTGCCGGTCGCCAGCCCGAGCAGACCGGTGAGCATGTGGCGCACCCGTGCGGGCAGATCCTGCCGTTCCGACAGTTTCTTCAACGTGCGCTCGTTCGGCGTGGCGACGCGTCGAAACGAGGAAACTCCCTGCGTCATGACTGTCTTCCCCTTGCGGAAGCGTGGCCCGGCGCCGTGACGACGCGGGTACCCATACCGTCAATCTGCCATGCAAGACAAGCGCCAGCACTCGCGGCTGGCGGGAACGAGGTTAGTCCGATGCACTGCCACTGGCAATGCCGGCGGTCGCCGCGAGGCGCGCCTGCTGCGGTTACTGCGGTACGGCGCCGCTCTGCGTCGCCACGAACTGCCTGAGCGTCGTCGCGACGGCTTTCCAGCTGCGGTCGACCAGCGATTCACGCTCCGGTGGCGACAGCCGCACGCGGCCGGCGACGATATCGCGCGCCAGGTGGTCCATGTCGCATTCGTCGACGCGCGCGCCGCGCTGGTTGACGAGCAGGCAGCGGCCGCTGAGCGGCGACAACCAGCTCAGCTTGAGCCGCGTGCGATCGTTGGCGTTCTTGCCGATCAGTTCGAACCAGGTTCCGGGCGCCATCGATTTCAAGCGCTCGAGCATCTGAGTTTCTTCGGCATTGAGTTGCAGGCTTGCCTGGCGCAGCTGCGCGCTCTGCACGGGCGCGTCGCCAGCGACCGTCTCGCCGAGGCGCATCTTGGTCTTCAGGCGCATGGCCAGGTCGGTCTGCGAGATCGCCGTGTCGTCGTCGCGCTCGGGCCGTTCGGGCGCAAAAACGCGGTCGACCACGGCGCGCACTTCGTCTTCGTGATAGCCGACCTGGGCGAGGCCGGTTTCGATCTCCTCGCGCGACGTGGCGGTGGGTGGCGGGCCGCCGGCAGCCGGGTCCGCAGCGCTCGCGGCGATCAGCTGATCGGCAACGTCGAGCTGGCGCCTGTAGGTCTCGCTGCCTTCGCCGTGGCGCAGCACGGTCAGCGCGAGCACGTCGGTCCAGGCCTGTTCGAGCAACGTGCGCAACAGGCGGCTCGGCCTGGCTCCGGCCAGCCGGCTGGAGATTGCGCGGCTCGCGGTTTCGCGCGCCATGGCCAGTTTCTCGCGTCCACGCGCCGCGTCGACCAGGCGGCGCTCGGCGACATCGGCCCGGCGCGCGAGCGACTGCATGTGCAGGAGCAGGTCGTCGTTGATCCGTTCAAGGAGTTTCAGGTCCGAATCGAATTCATTGTTCACGCGTTCGATCGCGCGCTGCACGCGCTCGATCAGCGCAACGTCGGACTCGCCGCCGACATCGTCGATCCAGTGCACGCCAGTCTCGGCGACCGTATTGAGCAGCTGCCGCGCCGGATGATCGGCGCGCAGGAAAAAGCCCTTGTCGCGCAAGGCAACGCGCAGGATCGGCACCTGCAGCCGCGTCAGCAGCGTGGGCGTGCGTCCGGTCGACCGCAGCGCCTGCATGAGTTCGTCGAATAACAGGCCCAGCACCTCGATCGTGTCGGCGTCCTCGTCGCCGAGCTGGAGTGCCTGCCCGGGCGGAGTGACCTGACGCAATTGGTTCAACAAGTCCTGTTTGAGCTGGGCCAGCGTGCGATGCACGACCTTGCCGCCGAGCATGATCGTCGGCGGAGATCGGACTTGCAGGGTGCCGAGTGCCATCTGCACCTCGCGCGCGCTCGGTTCGTACGCCTCCCCATCTTTCATAGGCGTAGCAATGCAAAGAACGCGCCTACGCGCGGCAAGCCATTCACTGACCGGCTTGAACTGCTCGGCGTCGCGCAACTCCGAGGCCGAGCGCTGCAAGGACGGCAGATCGCGAAGCGGCGTGGACGGACGGCTCGCCGCGCGCACCGGCGTGGAAACGACCTCGAAAGCCGCCAAGCCGAATGCCGCCGTGTCCTCGCCCATCGTCGAGGTTTTTCTTGGACCGGGGCGCGCTGGCGCGGATGGCTCGCTCGCCGTCGCGGCCGGTGTTGCCGGACGCGAATCGATGCCCGGGCGCGCACCGGCGTCGCGGCCGCGCGCTGCGGTCTGCACCTGCAGATGGCGGAAAATCCCGTTCTCGATGAAATGCATGTTGGCCGCGGAGTACAGCGCGCCGACTCCGCTCATCGCCAGGCGGTCGAACACCTCGTACAGCAGCACGCGATGATCGATCGGCACGTCCAGCGCCGCCGCGGCGTAGCGCAGCGCTTCACCGACATGCGCCGGCCCGAGCGGAACCGCATCGGCATGGAACGCGGGCCGCGCAACGAGCACGGCAAAGCGGTGGCCGAGTTCGTACAGCGCGAGCGAATGGCGCGCTTCGAGCCGCGCCGCCATGTCCTGCAGGGTCAGCGTTTCGTCCAGATCGGTCGATCCGACCAGTTCGAGATCTTCGAGCGCGAGCGCCAGCGGCGTCGTCTTCTTCGGCGCGGCGGCGGCGCGCTGATCGAGGCGCGCGACACCGTGTTCGAGCGCCAGGACCAGGCGTGGCAGCAATTGGCTGCGCGTGCTCTTGAGCTTGCGCACCGATTCGAGGCTGCGCTGGCCGGCTGCGCCGGCTTGCGACTTGCTGGCTTGCCGGACCAGGGATATTTCGAATTCGTCGAGGACCGGAACCAGCGAGCGCTCGAGATTGCGCGAGAACAGGCCGAGCACGCCTTCGAGCACCTGGCGAACCCGCGGCGACAGATCGTTACGGCTGGCCAGACTGGTCAGGTCCAGCGGATCCTGATCCGACAAGCCGGTTCCCCCGAGCGCCATACGTGTTCGTCCCGTGCGCGAGTGCCTCGATTAGGAATTCTATGCCGCAATCGGCGTTCCGGCCACTACCGCCGGTCCCGTCGCAGACGCCCGGCTTCGCCATGGGAAAAACGCGAAGAGCGTTATTGGGCGCGGATCAACGCGGATTCACGCGGATAGAGCGGAACTCGCTGGCGCCGCCGGCCCGGCAGGCCGGAGTTCATATCCAGAATTTTCGCTCCATCCGCGCTATTCGTGTTTCTCCGCGTAATCCGCGTCCAACGAAAATCCCGGCGCCTCGCGACCTAACGTGCCGCGTCAAGGTGCGGCTGCCAGGTTACGGTCAGGTATCCCGAGCGGCCTGCCGTGTTGTAGCCGTGGACGAGTTCGTAATCGCGATCGAACAGGTTTTCCAGCCGCGCGCCAAGCTGCCACGACGGGTCCAGCGTGTAACTGGCGCGCAGGTTCAGCAGGCTGTAGGCGCCCAGCGTCGTGCCGGCGTAATCCTCGCGTTTGCCGCTCCAGACGAACTCCACGCCGGCGCTGGCGCGCTCGCCGAGTGCGGCCGTCAGCACGCTCGAAAATTTCTCCTTCGGCCGGCGCAGCAGTTGCTCGCCGGTATCGGTGTTGCGCGGGTTCTGCAAGGTCAGCTGACTGTCGAGCGACCAACCGTTCGCGTTGAAGTCGTGAGTCAGTTCGGCGCCATCGATCCGCGCGTGCGCGACATTGATCGCCTCGAACGTGCTGCCGCCGGCGAAGTCGATCAGATCATCCACGCGCGTGGAAAACGCGCGGACGCCGAGCCGGTTCGCCGCATCGATGCGCCAGTCCAGGCCAAGCTCGGCGGTACGCGAGCGTTCCGGGTCGAGTTGCGCATTGCCGGCGTAGTAGCCGCCGTAGCCGGGCGAGAACAGCTCGTTGAGGGTCGGCGCGCGGAACGCGTTGCCGTAGCTGGCGATAAGGCGCAAGTCTTCGGTCGCTTTCCAGCCGATCGCGCCGGATCCGGAGAACGCGCCGCCGAAATCGCTGTTGTCGTCGTAGCGTCCGGACAATTCGCCGTTGACGGCGCCGGACTGCGCGTGCCAGCCGGCGAAGACGCCGCTGTCGTCGCGCGCGACGTCGTAGGTCGGTCCGAAGCCGGTGCTGTCGAGCGTGACGCCGCGGTCGTGGCTGTAGTCCGCGCCGGCGACGATATGCTGCGTTGTGGACAATGTCACATCGTTCACCCATGAGCCCTGCACCCGGGTCGAGCGGAAGCCGCTGCCGAACGCCGGCGTGTCGAGATCCTCGCGCGAGGTGCCGAGCGACAGGCGCTGGTTCCAGTCCTGCGCCAGCGGACCTTCCAGGTTCAGTCCGATCGCCTGGTCCAGCGTCGTCGAGTAGCCGGCGCCAAAACTGCCGTTGTCGAAGCTCACGCCGCCTTCGTTGCGGAACACGGTTGCCGAGAGCATCTGCGCGCCGAGGCGGTAGCCGCCCTGGGCGACGACATTGTGGTTGTGATAACCGTTGTCGTCCGGGTTGAAGATGCAGTACGGATCGTCCGGCCCATTGCAGATCCCGGCGTTGGTCGCCGAAAAGCCGCCGACGTGGCGCGCGCCGAACTGCGCGCTGAAGCCGCCGGCGTCCGACCACTGGCCGATGCCGACGCTGCCGTCGGCGCTGCGATAGGAGCCGTAGCTCGCGGCGACGTGGGCCGCGTCGAGCTTGCGCGTGAAGACCTGGATCACGCCGCCGATCGCATCGGAGCCCCAGTAGCTGGCGCGCGGACCACGCACGATCTCGATGCGCTCCACGGCATCGAGCGGAAGGTTTTCGAACGCGAACGCGCCGGTGTTGGCCGAGGCCACGCGCACGCCATCGATCAGGACGAGGACGTGATTGGAATTCGTGCCGCGGATGAAGATGCTGGTCTGCTCGCCAGCGCCGCCACCGCGAACGACGTCGATGCCGGCCTGCAGGCGCAGCAATTCGATCAGGTCCGGCGCGTGGCTGGCGTCGATGTCCGGACGCGTGATGACGCTGACGGAAGCCAGGCTCGCATCGACGGTTTCGGCGACGCGCGTGGCCGTGACTTCGATCGTCGGCTCGACCACCGCTTCCTGAGCATGTGCCGACAGGGCAACGAGGAAAGAAAAAGACAAAAACAGTTTGCTGGGCATGACCACACTCCTGACGCTCACCCGCGATTGATGGCAAGACGTTTTGGAGGATCGGTCAGCGGTGCGGCAGGAACATCAGCGGCAACGCCCGACCGTTGCCCGCCGCAACGCCTTGAGCTCGAGGCGGCTCGCTGGACGCGAACCACCTGCGCAGGCCGGTCTCCGGGCTCGCAGGCGGCATCGATCGATGCCGGTCCGCTCGCCTTCCCGCGCCTGGGCGCAGTGGCATTGAGAGCGGACGTGACCTGCTTACCGTTGCGGGGGCAGCGCCGGAATTGCCTCACGATACGTGGGCGCACCGGCTTCCCGTTTCACCTCGCCACTTGAACATTGCGACATCGCCGTTTTTTCGACGAGGTCAAATGGTTCACGGGCGGGGCACCTGCGACAGCGCAGTCTAGGGACGCCTGCCGGCGCGCGCAAGTGCGCGCGATCAGTCGCTGTCGGTTCGAGTCGACAGGTCGATCAGTTCGCCGTCGTCGCCGACTTTGAGCGCTATCTCGATCGGCCGGCAGCAGACCGCGCAGTCCTCGACATAGTGTTGCGAACCTGCGGACAGGTCGACGACGGTCTCGTAGCTCTCGCCGCAGTACGGGCAATGAATCGTGATCGGATCAGTCATGCGGCGGGCCTCCGTGCAGGTGCGGTGCGGCGGGTTTCGTCTCCGGCAGGAATGCGGCGATCACGTCGTTGAGAAAGCGCCGGCCGAGTTCGGTCGTGCGCACGTGGTCGCCACCCAGCGTAACCCAGCCGTTCTCGGCCGCCGTTTCGAGCCTGGGCCGGATTGTGCGCGCGTCCAGGCCGGTCGTCGCGGAGAACTGCGTCAGCGTGAAGCCGGCATTCAGGCGCATCGCGTTGAGCATGAATTCGAACGGCAACTGCTCGGTCGGCACGGCATGGTCACCGCCGATGCGGCGTTCGCTTGCGGCGTGCTCCAGATAGCCGCGCGGCGCGCGAAGCTTCCAGCGCCGTCGTATCTGAAAGCCGGTAGCCGGGAGCCGGGAGGCGGTAGCCGGAAAAGCGTCGCCGCTCGAAAGGTCCCGCTTCCCGGCTCCCGGCTCCCGGCTACCGGCTACCGAAGTCAGTTTCCCATGCGCACCGGCGCCGATGCCGAGGTAGTCGCCGAAGTGCCAGTAATTGAGATTGTGCCGGCACTCGTGGCCGGGACGCGCGTAGGCCGAGACCTCGTATTGCGCCAGTCCCGCCTCGGCGATGCGCGCCTGACAGGCTTCCTGCATGTCCCACGCGCTGTCGTCGTCGGGCAGCGGCGGCGGGTTCGCGGCGAACGCTGTATTCGGTTCCAGGGTCAGCTGATAGTGCGACAGATGCGGCGTTTGCAGCAAAATTGCTTTTTCCACATCATCGAGCGCTCCGGCCATGGTCTGTTCCGGCAGTGCGTACATGAGGTCGAGATTGAGGTTGGTGATACCGGAATCCTGCGCCTGCTTGACCGCACGCTCGGCCTGGGCGGCGTCGTGGATGCGGCCGATGCGCCGCAGCGCGCCGTCATCGAAACTCTGCACGCCGAAACTGATGCGATTGACGCCGGCGCGCGCGTTTCCGGCGAACGGCCCATGTTCGACCGTGCCCGGATTCGTCTCCAGCGTGACCTCGATTCCTCGCGGCATTTCGAGGCGCGCTGCCACGCCATCGAGTATCCGCGCGATGCTGTCCGGCGTGAACAGGCTCGGCGTGCCGCCGCCGAAGAAGATGCTCGTCAGCGCCCGACCCTGCGCGAGCGGCAAATCCTGATCGAGGTCGCGCAGCAGCGCGTCGACGTACTCGGATTGCGGCAGCGCAGCCGGCGCGTTGTGCGAATTGAAATCGCAGTAAGGACACTTGCGCACGCACCATGGAATGTGGATGTAGAGCGACAGGGGCGGAAGCGTTGAGTGATGTGGAGTCATCGATGCCCGGCTAGAACCCGGCCCCCAGCAGTTCGCGCATGCGCGCCAGCGCCTGGCCACGATGGCTGACGCGGTGCTTGACCATCGCTTCGAGTTCCGCCGCGCCCGCGCCGAGTACCGGATCGAAGAACACCGGGTCGTAGCCGAATCCGCCGCTGCCACGCGGCGCGTCGAGGATGCGCCCGTGCCAGCGCCCCTCGGCGATCAGCGGCGCCGGATCGTCGGCGCTGCGCAGCACCACGATCGCGCAGTAGAAGTTCGCCGTGCGCCGCGCCTCCGGGAGGCCATGCAAGGCAGCGAGCAGTTTGGCGATGTTGCCCTGCGCGTCGCCGTGCCTGCCGGAATAGCGCGCGGAATACAAACCCGGTGCACCGCCGAGCTCATCGACGCAAATACCGGAATCGTCGCCCAAGGCAGGCAAGCCACTCGCACGCGCCGCATGGCGCGCTTTCAGCAGCGCGTTCTCGACGAAGGTGCTCGCGGTCTCATCGGCGTCGCCGACGCCGAGGTCCCCCTGCGCAATCAGTTGGATGTCGAGGCCGGCGAGGATCTCGCGTATTTCGACGAGCTTGCCGCGGTTGCTGCTGGCGAGGACGAGGCGCATGGGGGCAGGGGCGAGGGGCGAGGGAAATTCGCAGGTCGGAGTTCGAGGGCAGGAGCGTCCGCACTCCCTCCTAACACCTCACTCCCAACTCCTCACGCTCTTCCTCCGGCCGCCAGTGCCTCGCGCTGCATGAGCAAAAGTTCATTTATCCCTTTTTGCGCAAGCTCCAGCAGCGCGTCGAGTTCGCCGCGGCGGAAGGCGTGGCCTTCGGCCGTGCCCTGCAGTTCGATGAAGCCGCCGCCGTCGTTCATGACGACGTTCATGTCGGTGTCGCAGTTGGCATCTTCGGCGTAGTCGAGATCGAGGACCGGGTGGCCGCGAAACACGCCGACCGATACCGCGGCGACGGCGCCGAGAATCGGCTCCTTCTTGATCGCGCCGCGCCGGCGCAAGGTTCCGACGGCATCGACCAGCGCGATGTATGCGCCGGTGATCGCCGTGGTGCGCGTGCCGCCGTCGGCCT
>DATIEJ010000252.1:0-23804 GCA_035455825.1 Rhodanobacteraceae bacterium
GGCGGCTGCATGCTCTACATCGTCGATCGCTACGACGACAAGGGCACGATCCACGATCCGGACTGGGAATGGCTGCCCGGCGCCGAGATGATGCCGAAGGGCTTCGGCCTGACGTTCATCGATCACCTGACGCACAACGTCTATTTCGGCAACATGTCGAAGTGGGCCGACTACTACGAGCGCCTGTTCCAGTTCCGCGAGATCCGCTACTTCGACATCAAGGGCGCGAAGACAGGCCTGTTGTCCAAGGCGATGAGCGCTCCGGACGGCATGGTCCGAATTCCGCTCAACGAGTCGCCCGATCCGAAGAGCCAGATCAACGAATACATCCTGGCCTACCGCGGCGAAGGCATCCAGCACATCGCCTGCTTCACCGACGACATCTACGCGACGATCGAGGCAATGCGCGCCAGGGGCGTCGACTTCCTCGACACGCCGAACGCGTATTACGACGTCATCGACGAGCGCATCCCGAACCACGGCGAAGACGTCGCGCGCATGCGCAAGAACAAGATCCTGATCGACGCCGATTCGGAGACGAAGAAGAAACTGCTGCTGCAGATCTTCACCCAGAACGCAATCGGCCCGATCTTCTTCGAGATCATCCAGCGCAAAGGCAACGTTGGCTTCGGCGAAGGCAACTTCCAGGCGCTGTTCGAATCGATCGAGAGGGAGCAGATGAAGCGCGGGGTGCTTTGAGCCGAGCACGTCGGAATAACTTGGGTCTGCTTGGAACCCCTCTCCCGTCGGGAGAGGGGCAGGGGTGAGGGTGCGATCGAAGCGATGAACCAAAATCCGCCGTTGCCCTCACGTACGCGCTTCCACGCCAGCGCCCTTCGAGGAACGCCAACCGACGCAGAGTCAGCGCTGTGGTTCCACCTGCGCGCGGGACGTCTGGACGGACTCAAGTTTCGCCGACAGCATCCACTTCCGCCGTACGTCGTGGATTTCTATTGCCACGAGGCGAAACTCGTTGTTGAACTTGATGGATCGCAACACTCAGACAGCGCAGACTCGACAAGGACCGCCGCACTGAACAGACAAGGGCTGTGCGTGATGCGTTTCTGGGACAATGATGTCTTGCAGAGAACGGAATCGGTGTTGGTCGCAATCTTGAATGCCGCCCGTTCCCCGACCCTCACCCCAACCCCTCTCCCGGAGGGAGAGGGGCTCAAGAGAACAGACCCGTGACTGCAGGCGCCTTGAATTACCAATCCGGCTTCGCCAACGAATTCGCAACCGAGGCCGTCGCGGGTACGCTCCCGGTCGGACGCAACTCGCCGCAGCGCGTTGCGTACGGCTTGTATGCCGAGCAGATCTCCGGGACTGCGTTCACCGCGCCGCGCCACGTCAATCGGCGCAGCTGGTTGTACCGGATCCGGCCGGCATCCGTGCACCATGCGTTCGCGATGCTGCCGGGTGGGGCGTTCCACAACGATTTCGACGAGTCGCCCACGCCGCCGGACCAGTTGCGCTGGGATCCATTGCCGATGCCTGCCGCGCCGACCGACTTCGTCGATGGCCTGCTGACGATGGCCGGCAATGGCGGCCCGGCAGCGCAGACCGGAATCGGTATCCATGTCTACGCCGCGAACCGTTCGATGCAGGGACGTTTTTTTTACGATGCCGATGGCGAACTGCTGATCGTGCCGCAGCTTGGCCGCTTGCGGATCGCGACCGAACTCGGCGTGCTCGATGTCGAGCCGCAGGAAATCGCCGTGATCCCGCGCGGCATCCGTTTCCGCGTCGATCTGCCTGATGCCGTCGAAGGCCGCGGCGAAGTGCGTGGCTATGTCGCCGAGAATTTCGGCGCTGCCCTGCGGTTGCCGGAACTCGGGCCGATCGGTTCGAACGGACTGGCCAATGCGCGTGACTTTCTCTCCCCGGTTGCGGCTTACGAAGACGTCGAAGGCGACTTCGAGCTCGTCGCGAAATTCCAGGGCCGCCTGTGGTCCGCGCGCATCGATCATTCGCCGCTCGATGTCGTCGGCTGGCACGGCAACTACGCGCCGTACAAATACGACCTGCGCCGCTTCAACACGATCGGCTCGATCAGCTACGACCATCCCGATCCGTCGATTTTCACGGTGCTGACGTCCGCGAGCGATACGCCGGGTGTGGCGAACATGGATTTTGCGATCTTCCCGCCGCGCTGGCTCGTTGCCGAGGATACGTTCCGGCCGCCGTGGTTCCATCGCAACATCGCCAGCGAATTCATGGGCCTCGTGCACGGCGCGTACGACGCCAAGGCCCGCGGCTTCGTGCCGGGCGGCGCGAGCCTGCACAACTGCATGAGCGGGCATGGCCCCGACGCAGCGAGCTTCGACAAGGCCAGCGCCTCCGATACGACCAGACCCGACCACATCGTCGACACGATGGCCTTCATGTTCGAGACGCGCGCCGTCATCCGCCCGACCCGCCAGGCCCTCGAATCGCCGCAGCGCCAGCGCGACTACCAGGAATGCTGGCGAGGCCTGCGCAAGCACTTCGACGGCGGACGCGCATGATCGACAAGTCGACGCCGTGAACGAAACACAGGCCGACTCGCCGCAACTCTACAGCGGCTATGCCGACTGGAAGAATTGGCACGGCGAGTTCGCGCCGAGCGATCGCGACGCGCGCTACTTTGCCGCGGAACTGGCCGACATTCCGCTGCAGGGCAAGCGGGTGCTCGAGATCGGATTCGGCAACGGCAGTTTTCTGGCCTGGGCAAAGGCGCTCGGCGCCGAAGTCGTCGGCACCGAGATCGACGCGGCGATGATCCAGCGCGCGCTCGCCCGCGGCTTCGACGCGCGGCCGGCGTCGCTCGATGCGCTGGCGGCTGCGAACGAACGCTTCGACCTGATTGTCGCGTTCGATGTATTCGAGCACTGGGACAAGCCCACGCTGGTTGCGAGCCTTGTCCAGTTCGCCGCATTGCTGGGTCCGGATGGCCAGTTGCTCGCGCGCTTTCCGAATGGCCAGAGTCCGTTCGGACGCGTGCATCAGTATGGCGACCTGACCCATCAGACCGTGCTTTCGGCATCGAGCATCTCGCAGCTGGCGAGCATGACCGGATTTACCGTCGTGCGCGTCGGCAATGCCTGCGCCGTGCCGTTGCGGCGCGACTTTTTCAGCGTGCTCAAGCATCATTGGCGCCGCTTCCGGCGCGCGCGCATCGAGCGCTGGGTCGGCAAGCTCTATGGCGTCGGGCAGCTGGCGCTCGACCCGAATCTCGTGGCGCTGCTGCGCAAGCCGGACCGCGCCGTCGACAAATCGAACTGATCGGAAACTGGATCGAACATGAAGCTGGCAACCCTGAAGCAAGGCGGGCGTGATGGAACGCTCGTCGTCGCGAGCCGCGATCTGTCCAAGGCCGTGTGCACGACCGACATTGCGCCCACTCTGCAGGCGGCGCTCGACGACTGGAGCAACGCCGCGCCGCGCCTGAACCGCGTCTATGAATTGCTCAATGCCAGTCACGCACAGACGATCAACGGCGAAGAGGTATTCGCACTCGATCCGGCCGCGCTCGCGGCGCCGCTGCCGCGCGCGTACGAATTCGTCGACGGCAGCGCCTATCTGCCGCACGTCGAGCGCGTGCGCCGCGCGCGCGGCGCCCAGGTGCCGGAAAGTTTCTACAGCGATCCGCTGATGTACCAGGCGGTCAGCGCCGGGTTTTACGGGCCGCGCGATCCGGTGCGCGTCACGAGCGAGGAGTATGGCATCGACCTGGAAGCCGAGGTCGTCGTCGTCACCGACGATGTGCCGATGGCGGTGACACCGGCGCAGGCCGCCGCGCACATCCAGCTGATCGGTCTGATCAACGATGTCTCGCTGCGCAACCTGATACCGAACGAACTCGCCAAGGGCTTCGGCTTCCTGCAATCCAAGCCGCGCTCGGCACTGTCGCCGGTGTTCGTCACGCCCGAAGAGCTCGGCGAAGCGTGGCGCGACGCAAAAATCCACCTTGCGCTGCGCAGCACGATCAACGGCGTGCTGCTCGGCGCGCCCGAGGCCGGCGACGACATGCAATTCAGTTTTGCAGAACTCGTTGCGCACGCGGCGAAAACGCGGCCGCTGGCTGCCGGCACGATCGTCGGCTCCGGCACGGTTGCGAATCAGGACGAAAGCCGCGGCGCGTCGTGCCTGGCGGAACGGCGCACACTCGAGACGATCGCCGCGGGCAAGCCGGCGACGCCGTTCCTGAAGTTCGGCGACACGGTGCGCATCGAGATGCTCGACGCGCAAGGCGCCAGCATCTTCGGCGCGATCGAGCAGGCGATCCGTCCGCCGGCTGATTGATCCAGTTGGCAGTCTCCTTTTGATTTTTGCGCCGGGTTGGCGCTAGTCTGCACGCAGGCAAGTGCAGGGGGCGTGTCATGGCAGCGGTCGGCCTGAAGTTGTACAGCTATTGGCGCTCGAGCGCGTGCTATCGCGTGCGCATCGCATTGAACCTCAAGGGCCTGGCCTACGAACAGGCGAGCGTGCACCTGGCCAACAGCGAGCAGCATGCCGAGGAATTCGGCGCGGTCAATCCGCAGCAGCTGGTGCCGGTGCTGATCGACGGTGAGCGCGTGATCCGCCAGTCGCAGACGATCATCGAATACCTCGACGAATCCTACGACGGAGAAATGAAACTGCTGCCGGCGACGGCGCGGGCGCGGGCGCGCGTGCGCGCGCTGGCGCAGATGATCGCCTGCGACATCCATCCGCTGAACAACCTGCGCGTGATGCAGTATCTGGAGCGCGAGTTCAACGCGCCGAAACTCGAGCGCGAGTCCTGGACCAAGCACTGGATCGAAGAGGGGTTCAGGGCGATCGAGGCGCTCCTGGCCGACAACCTGGCGACCGGCGTCTACTGCGAGGGCGACGAACCGTCGTTGGCCGACGCCTTCCTGATTCCACAAGTATACAATGCCCGGCGCGCCGCCGTCGACCTGGCGCCGTTCCCGATCATTCGCCGCATCGACGAAAACTGCCTGAAGCTGACGGCGTTCGAGCGCGCGCGGCCTGAGAACCAGCCGGATGCGCCTAAGAGCTAGGGCTGAGGGCTGAGGGCCGATCGAGCAGAGCGCGCGGGGACGTGCGCGTTCGCCGCACCCGAAGCGCGTGCTCGCGGAAAGGACCGAGGGATCAGGCCACCGCGGCTTTTCAGCCCCCAGCCCTCGCTCCTCAGAACGTCGTCGAATCGTACGGATCATGCACCGGCGCGTCGCCGCCTTCGCTGAGGCGGATGCGCAGCGCAAGTCCGTCGCGCGAGTCGGCCTTCACGAGCGCTTCTTCGAGGTCGATGATCCCGGTCCGGTACAGCGTCATCAGCGCCTGGTCGAACGTCTGCATGCCTTCCTGCAGGCTGCGCTCCATCGCTTCCTTCATTTCGTGGATCTGGCCGCGGCGGATCATGTCGCGGATCAGCGGTGTGTTCAACAGCACTTCGACTGCCGGCAGGCGGCGCCCGTCCTTGCCGATCACGAGGCGCTGGCTGATCACCGCGCGCAGGTTCAGGGCCAGGTTCATCAGCACGTTGCGGTGCGCCGATTCCTGGAAGAAGTTCAGGATGCGCTCGAGCGTCTGGTCGGCGTTGTTCGAGTGCAGCGTCGCCAGGCACAGGTGGCCGGTTTCGGAAAACGAAATGGCCGTCTCCATGACCTCGGCATCGCGGATTTCGCCGATCATGATGACGTCCGGCGCCTCGCGCATCGCGTTCTTCAGGGCGCCGTGGTAGCTGTGCGTGTCGAGCCCGACTTCACGCTGGTTGATCACCGACTTCTTGTGCCGGTGCAGGTATTCGATCGGGTCCTCGACCGTGAGGATGTGGCCGGACGTGTTCTGGTTGCGGTAGTCGATCATCGAGGCGAGCGTCGTCGACTTGCCCGAGCCGGTCGCGCCGACGACGAGGATCAGGCCGCGCGGCTCCATGATCAGCTGCTTGAACAGCGCCGGCAGGCGCAGTTGCTCGATCGACGGGATCTCGCTCTTGATCGCGCGGATGACCATGCCGACTTCACCGCGCTGCTTGAAGACGTTGATGCGGAAGCGGCCGGCGTCCTTGACGGCGATCGCCAGGTTCAATTCCAGGTCGCGTTCGAACTGCGGTACCTGGCCTTCGTCCATCAGCGAGTAGGCGATCTTCTTCGCCATGCCGCTCGGAAGTCCGGTGTTGCCGAGCGGGTAGAGCTTGCCTTCGACCTTGATGTTCACCGGGGCGCCGGTCGTCAGGAACATGTCCGACGCGCCCTTTTCGGTCATCAACTTGAGGAAATAGCCGATATCCATGCGTGCCTCTAGCTATCGATCGTTCGTTCAAACGGAGAAATTGTGAGATGCTGGCCTCAGATTGGCATTGCCTTGGACGCGTCGCTTTCACACAATAGCCACCGCGGCGCCCCGCCCCCGTTTGACGAATCTTATGACACTATTGCCGGCAAAAATCCATCGACCCGTCGCGGTTTTCTGCCTGCTTTTGCTCGCGGCCTGCGGTCCGACCAAGCCGCCGCCGATGGGCATCGAGGACGCGACCCGCCAGCTGCAGGCCGCGCGCGATGCCGGGGGCAGCACCTACGCGCCGCTCGAAGTGCGCAACGCCGAGGAGCGACTGTCGCTTGCTAAGGCTGCCGCAGGCAAGCGCGACTATGAAGATGCGCTGCACTTCGCGCAGGAGTCGCAGGTCAACAGCGAGCTGGCTCTGGCCAAGTCGCGCCTCGGCAAGACGCGGGAAAAGGTCGAAGCGCGCACGCGCGAAAACGCACAGTTGCGCCAGGACCTGAGCACGACCCCCGACGCGGGAGCGAGCTCGCAATGAAACTGAAGATTGGGATAGCCGCACTGCTTCTGACGATCAGCGCTGCTGCACCGGCGGCCAAGACCGACCTGGACTATGCCCGCCTGCGCGCGAGCCTGAGCGACCTTGCCGCCGATCCCGTGCTCGGCAAACTGGCGCCGGCCGAACGCTCGCTGGCCGAGCAGGCGGTGCAGGCGGTGGCGGAAAAGGGCGGCAGCGGCGACGAGCATGCGCATCTGGTCTATCTGGCCGAACGCCGGGTCGACATCGCCTACGCAACGGCCCAGGCGATCGATCAGGAGCGGCGCCTGGACAAGCTCGATCGCGAGCACGACCAGATTCTTCTGGCGGCAAGCCGGCACGACGCCGAGCAGGCGCGCCTGGAAGCGGAGAAGCAGCGCATCCAGAGCCTGGCGCAGGCCGAAGAGGCCGAGCGCCTGCGCGCCGAAGCCGACGCGGCCCGTGCCCAGGGTGAAATGAGCGCCCAGGATGCTGCCAATGCGCGCAAGCAGGCCGAGCAAACCAAGCGCCTGGCCGATGCGCAGGCCAAGGAAGCGGCGCTTTCGCGCAAGGAAGCCCAGCTCCTGGCCGAGGCGGCGGCGGCGGACGCGCGTTCGCGGTCGCCCGCAGCGGCGGCCGCGCCGACAGCCGCTGCGAGCCGGCAGATGGTGCTCAACGACAGCGCGTTCGCGGCAGGCGCGGCGACGCTGCGGCCGGAAGCGCGCAGCAACGTTGCGGCGATCGTCGCTTTCGTCAACCGTGACAAGAGCAGGCCGATCCGCATCGAAGGCCACACCGACAACAGCGGCAAAGCGAACGCCGATCTGGTGCTGTCGCAGCGGCGTGCCGAAGCGGTTCGCGACGCCTTGGTCGCAGCCGGCGTCGATGCGCGGCGCATCACGACATTCGGCATGGGGCAGGCGCAGCCCGTGGCCTCGAACACGACCGAGGATGGCCGTGCCAGGAACCGTCGGGTGGATGTGATTCTCGGCGATCGGTAGGCTCGGAGTCGGCGCGGCGGAATCGCGTCTTTTCTTTGCCGAACAAGCAGTTGCCGGACGGCGAAAAATCCGGTTGCGCAGGCTGGCGCAAGAGAGTAGCTTGAATCTGCCGCGAACTCTTCCAGCGAGTTCCGCGGCCAAATCGAGCCCATGACCGCCGCACAGACGAACGTCCACGCCAGCGTCTCACCATCAGCGGTGAGCCCGGGCACGACGTGTTTTTCGCGGCGACGCGGCTCAACCCCTGATCCTTTCTGCGAGATCGTGGCCGCTTGTCGGTCCGCGCTCTCGCGCCGTGCAAGTCAAGAGGAGGTCGGCTGATGTTCGAGAACCAGCAGAAAGAAGTCGAAGTGCTGATAAAGAGCGATTCGGAATTCCGCAGCCTGTATCAGCGTCACCAGGAGCTCGACAGCAAGGTGCGCGATGCGGAATTGGGTGTGTTGCCACTCGACGACACGACCCTGCACAACATGAAGAAGGAAAAGCTGCGCGCGAAGGATCGGCTTACGAACATGTGGGAGCGATACCGCTCGACTCATTAAGGTTTCTTGATGGAGGAACGTTTCGGGCGCGAACTTCGATTGACTCGCGCGCACCTCCACAACCCCCACCCCGCCTACTGTGCCTGCGAGCGGCCTGTCTCCGCTTAACGCGCGGGAAGGCACAGCAGGCGGGGTCGCCCCCCTTAACTTAAGGGGGGCTCCGGATCAAAAGAAGTCACCTGCTTTTTTTTGGCGCAGGTAAAGCGCGTGCGCTGGTCCCAAGCTGCTGCAAGAGCGACTGGCACCGAACGGATCGATCCGCGGCCCGTCCCAAACGACGCATGAACCGGCCGCGACCTCATGTAAAATCCCCCAGGTGCGTACGCGCGATGATGATCCGCGCCGCCCGCGACTTTCCTTCAGTTTCAGCCCGGCCCCGACCGCGGGCATCTGGGAGTTCTGAATGCCGGTGCATCAAAGTGTTCTCGAGTTGATCGGCAACACGCCGATCGTGAAGGCGCGGCGCATCGATAGCGGTCCGTGCGAACTGTTCTTCAAGCTCGAAAGCCACAATCCCGGCGGATCGATCAAGGATCGGATCGGCCTGTCGATGATCGAAGGCGCCGAGCGTGCCGGCAAGATCAAGCCTGGCGATACGCTCGTCGAGGGCACGGCCGGCAATACCGGTATCGGACTGGCGCTGGTCGCGCAGCAGAAGGGTTATCGGCTGATTCTCGTCGTGCCCGACAAGATGAGCCGCGAGAAGATCTTCAACCTCAAGGCGATGGGCGCAGAAGTCGTGCTGACTCGCTCCGACGTCGCCAAGGGCCACCCGCAGTACTACCAGGATCTGGCCGAGCGGCTCGCGCGCGAAACGCCGGGCGCGTATTTCATCAATCAGTTCGGCAATCCGGACAATCCGCGCGCGCACGAGGAAATCACCGGCCCGGAAATCCTCCGGCAAATGGACGGCAGGCTCGATGCGTTCGTGTTTGGCTGCGGTTCGTCCGGCACGATGACCGGGATTTCGCGGCATTTCGCCACGGCCGCGCCGAACGTCGAACTGATCCTGGCCGATCCGGTCGGCAGCATCCTGGCGCAGTACATCAACGAAGGCACGCTGTCGACGAAGTCGGCCTCATGGATGGTCGAAGGCATCGGCGAGGATTTCCTGCCGTCGATCTCGGATTTCTCGCGCGTGAAGAAAGCCTACGCGATCAGCGACAAGGAAAGTTTTCTCGCCGGCCGCGACCTGCTGGCGAAGGAAGGCATCCTCGGTGGCTCGTCGACCGGCACGCTGCTGGCCGCGGCGCTGAAATATTGCCGCGAGCAGACCACCCCCAAGCGCGTGCTCGTGCTGGTGTGCGACACCGGCAACAAGTATCTGTCGAAGATGTACAACGACTACTGGATGCTCGACAACGGTTTCCTCGACCGGCGCAGCACCGGCGATCTGCGCGACCTGATCCTGCGCCCGTATTCGCAACGCGACACGGTCGTGGTCGGCCCGGCCGAGCCGCTGACCACCGCTTACCAGCGCATGAAACTGTACGACGTCTCGCAGCTTCCGGTCATGGAAGACGACCGGATCGTCGGCATCGTCGACGAGTCGGACGTGCTGCTGCATGTCTACGCGGACGAGGCCAGGTTCCGCGACCCGGTATCGACCGCGATGATCAGCAAGCTGCAGATCCTCGGCGTAAAGTCGCCGATCGAGGCGTTGCTGCCGGTATTCGAGGCGGGACATGTCGCGATCGTGATGGATGACGACAAGTTTCTCGGGTTGATCACGCGCATCGACCTGCTGAATTATCTGCGGCGACGGGTGAATTGAAATGAGGTATCGACAGAGATGACCATGCAAAACAATGTTCCTGAAACCGCCCGCGCGCCTCGCCAAGCGCCAGTCGACCACGGGCAACCGTACCCGCCAGGGCACCTGCGCTTCCGCGTCCATGGAGGTCGCGACATCGAGGGCTATGCACGAAACGGCCGGATGGCAAGCGAGAATCTCGTTGCGCTGTTCCTCGATGGGTTGTTGCAGCTCCCCGCCGGCGCCAAAGTCCTCGATTTTGGCTGCGGTCCCGGGCGCGTAATGACCTGGTTCCAGCAGGAGCACAAGGACTGCACTTTTTTCGGAACCGATATCGATCCGGAGGCGATCGAATGGGCGCAGAAGAATCTTTCTGCCATTGCGACATTCGATTGCAACGGGCATTTGCCGCCGCTTCGGTACGAGACGGGTTTCTTCGATTTCATCTATTCGATTTCCATCTTCAGCCATCTTCCCGAGGACATGCAGCACGCCTGGCTGGCTGAGCTGAGCCGCGTCACGAAGCCGGGCGGATGCCTGGTACTGACGACTCACGGCGAAGTCCTGGTGCCGCCGGAATCCCAACACGTATTGAAAACCGGTTTTTATTATTCGTCCGGAAACGCGACCGACGGGCTGCCGGAGTTTTACCAGACCAGCTATCAGACCCAGGAATACGTTCGCAACGTGTGGTCGAAATACTTCACGATCGAAAACTACTTCGTCCGTGGGCTTGGAGGTCACCAGGACCTGATCATTTGCCGCAAGCCTTCGTCCACCAAGGGATTGGCCGAATGAGCAAGAACCGGAAGGAAGTCCTGGGCCTGGGCACGCGCGCAATTCACGCCGGCCAGAGTCCCGATCCGTCGACCGGCGCGATCATGGTGCCGATCTATGCAACGTCGACCTACGTGCAGTCGAGTCCCGGCGTGCACAAGGGCTACGAGTACAGCCGCACGCAGAATCCGACGCGCATGGCCTACGAGCGTTGCATCGCCGATCTGGAAGGCGGCACGCAGGGTTATGCCTTCGCTTCCGGTCTCGGCGGCGCGAGCACGGTGCTCGACCTGCTCGACTCCGGCAGCCACGTCATCGCGATGAACGACCTGTACGGCGGCAGCTACCGCCTGTTCGAACGCGTGCGCCGCCGCAGCGCCGGGCTCGATTTCACGTTCCTCGATCTGAACGACGCGGCAGCGCTGAAAGCGGCGCTGAAGCCGAATACGCGCATGATCTGGGCGGAAACGCCAACGAATCCGATGCTGACCGTCGTCGATCTGGCAAAGGTCGGCGCGTTCGCGCGCAAGCACGGACTGATATTCCTCGTCGACAACACGTTCTGCTCGCCGATCCTGCAGCGGCCGATCGAGTACGGCGCGGATCTGGTATTGCATTCGGCGACAAAATACCTGAACGGCCATTCCGACATGGTCGGCGGCGTCGTTGTCGTCGGCCAGAACAAGGAACTGGCCGAGCAGATGGCGTTCCTGCACAACTCGGTCGGCGCGGTCGCCGGGCCGTTCGATTCGTTCCTCGCGATGCGCGGCCTGAAGACGCTTCACTTGCGCATGCGCGCGCACTGCGCGGGGGCTTCGGTGCTCGCCGCGTGGCTGGAAAAGCATTCGGCGGTCGAGCGCGTGATCTATCCCGGTCTGAAATCGCACCCGCAACATGCGCTGGCCAAGCGCCAGATGGACGGGCCCGGCGGCATCATCTCGGTCGAGGTCAAGGGCGGCTTGCGCAAGGCGCGTCGCGTGCTCGAACGTTGTCACCTGTTCGCGCTGGCCGAATCGCTCGGCGGCGTGGAGAGCCTGATCGAGCACCCGGCGATCATGACTCATGCCTCGATCCCCGCGCCAAACCGCAAGCGCCTGGGCATCAGCGACGGCCTCATTCGCCTGTCGGTCGGCGTCGAGGACGTCGCGGACCTGCGCGCTGAACTCGACGACGCGCTGCGCTAGGTTACGCCGGGAAAAGCAAAGACTGAAGCACGAAGGACACGCAGAAGAGCAATTCGGGAGACTTACTTCGTGTTCTTCGCGGCTCTTCTTCGTGTCCTTCGTGTCAATTCTTTGGCTCTTCAGCGGGAGCTGGCTTCGCGGGCTGCCATAGCTCACGCCATGCCCGCCGCACGTAATCACGTTCGTAGAAGTGCGGCTCGACCCAGGCGCCGAATTCGCTCGCCGATACGCGCCGCGTCGCCTTGACCACGCGGCGCTTCTCGAACATGGCCGGAAGACCCCTGACCGCATCCCGGTAGAGGCGCCACAGCACGCGCGCGCGGCCGCGCCGCAGGTGGCGCGCAACAATTCCACAATGCAGCAGAATGAACAACGGCAGCGATCGCGCCAGCCAGCCGCCGGGCGCGTCCTTGGCCAGCCACCACAGGGAATTGCGGATGCCGTGGTAGAGCACGAAATCGTTTTCCGGCCCGCCCGACGAAAGCGAGCCGGCATGGTCGACGACGGCGTCCGCGGCGTATGCCGCGCGATAGCCGAGCCAGCGCGCGCGCAGCACCAGATCGGTATCCTCGGCGTAGCAGAAGAACCGTTCATCGAACCACTCGCCGTGCGAGGTCCGGACGTCCTCGAGCAGGCGGCGCGTGAACAGGGCGCAGCCGCCGCTGGGTCCGAGCAGGATTTCATCCTCGCGCTTGCGGTTCGAGGCGAGCGTGGAGCGGTACAGCGTGATGCCGAGGCTGTCGACGCCGCCATTCGATGGGTTGCGCATGTTCGCGGCGACCATCTCGGTGCGTGACGGCGGATCGAGCTGCGCCTGCATCGCAGCGATGAAACCGGCCTTTGGCGCCGCGTCGCTGTTCAGCAGCAGGACCTGGTCCACCGACGGATCGCCGAGTGCCTGGCGCAGCAGCAGGTTCATGCCGCCGGCGAAGCCGAGATTCTTCAGGCTCAGGCTCAACGTGACGCGTGAGTCGTGCGCGGCGATTGCGTTCGACAGTTGATCGACGTCTTCCGGAAGGGAACCATTGTCGAGTACGAAAACGCGCGCGTCGGCCGGCAATGCGGGAACGAGCGCTTCCAGGCAGGATCGGGTTGCCGCAGCGGTGCCGTGATTGATGATCAGGATCGCGATCATCGTGTTCGTCGGCTCAAAAGTGGCATTGCCGGTTCCGCGCTGGCGTCGACGCGGTCTTCGGTTCTACTTCGACACAAAGACCGCGACCGGGATGTCGTCTTTCATTCCGAACGCGGCCTGCGCCGACAGCTTGCCGTCGCGCTGCGCGCTGACCAGCCATTCGCCGTCGCGGAACAGCACCAGCGCGGCCTTGCCGCCGCCCCAGTCGGCGGCGATCGCCTTTTCGTTCGGCACGCCGCCGAATGAAACCGTCAGGTCGGCTTTGCCGCTGCGATGCGTATCCACGTACCACTGCCCGGAACGGAATACCGCCAGATCGATCTTGCCGTCGCCGTTGAAATCAGCGAGCAGAGGCACGTCGCCGAGGGTGCCGAAACGCAGCGTCTGCACGACTCCCGGATTCCGCGTGCCGCGCACCAGCCATTCGCCGGCGCGGAATATGACGAGGTCGGCGCGGCCATCGCCGTCGATGTCGGCAGCCAGCGGGATGTCGCCCGGCTTGCCGCCGAAGTTCACGCTCAGGTCGACCTTGGCATCGGCATGCGCGGAAATCATCCACTCGCCCGCGCGATAAAGTGCCGGCACCCGCTTGCCGGTGCCGGCAAAATCGGCCCATAGCGGGACATCGCCCGGCGCGCCGAACTGCAGCACCGTCGGCTCGCCGCCGGAATCATGCTTGACGTAAAACGTCGAAGTCGACGGCCGGTAAAGCACCCACTCGTGCTGTTTCGGCGTGTCTTTACCGCAGCCCGAGACTGCCACGCCGATTACGGCGATCAATGCGACGCGAAGCGGTGTGGCGGACATTTGCTCAGCCTTTGACGTGATATTGGACTTGATCGATGAACGCATCCGGCACGCGATGGCCGCCGCACTGGTTCGGCACGTCCAGCCCCGTGGAAATGTCGACCAGGCGGCGATAGGCAATGCTCCCGTAGAACGGGTCCGAGTGCATCGGCGTGTAATAGGTGCAGTCATCGAAGTAGTAGTGCGTGACCTGGGAGTGGCGCGTGCGCTTGCGGTCGCGATGCACGTCGCCGCCATGCAGCAGGTTTGCGGCCCAGATCAGCGCCTGTCCCTTGCGCGGAAGAAAGCGCTCGGGCGCTATTCCGGATTGTTCGACAAGGCGGCGCCACAGGGGTTCGAACGTCGCCTGCCCCGGAATGCCGGGCTCGTGCGCGCCGCAAATGCCGAGCTGTTCGTTCGTGTATACAGGCCACCTGTGCGAGCCCGGGTAGTACAGCAGCGGTCCGGCATCTTCGTGCACATCCTCCAGCGCAACCCAGACGCCGCACATGAAGCGTTCGGGATACGAACTGAAATGCACGGAGTCCGAGTGATAGTGCTGTTCGGTGCCGACCGGAAAATTCAGCGTCTGGAACGGCCACGCGCGCCGGCCATAGAGGCGCGACAACAGTTCCAGCACGCGCGCATTGACGGCGATCGCCTTCGCGTTCGAATCGAATTTCCAGGCATCGTGGACGCGCATGCCGCCGCCGTTGCTGCGCCACTCGGCCCAGTTGTAGTGTTGGTCCATGGCACGTGGAATCGCGTCGGCGCGTGCCGCGAAATCGGGGTCGGGGAAATCGAAGATCGCGTAGCCGTTGCGGTGCAGGTCGCGGGCGATGCGCAGCGCTTCGGCATCCTCGGCGAAATTCGCGGACAGGGTCTCGAAGAACGGCGATTCGACGATCGGCACGCCCGGCAGCGGGTTGACCAAGCCTGTGTTCATGAAAAGTCTCCACATGAAAAGGTGCGCCAGGGCGGTCGCGCGGCCGTACTTTCGCGCTGATCTTCCTGGCGTCGCATCCGCAACGATCTGAATTCGTTCATCCGGCAAGCTTCTCCAGCGGCCGGGACGCTTCGCTGGCCCGTGCCGCATTGACCCGGCGCATCGCCGCGGAGCGCCACTCGACGAGCATCACGAGCGCGTACAGCAGGCGCTCGCGATTCAGTCCTTCATCGAGGTCGCGTTGCGCCAGGGTGGCAACGAGGCCGGCATCCAGGTCCGGCAGGGCCGCGCTGCTGAAATAATTGTGAGCGCCGCCGAATCTGTCAAACCAGTTGCGCAGCCAGGCTTTCATCGGCAGCACGAATCCCTGTTTCGGGCGCTCCAGGATCTCGCGCGGCAACCAGCGGCGCGCAACCCGGCGCAGGGCGAGCTTGCTGTCGGTCAGGCTCATGCGCGTGCCCGGTACCGCACTGCGCAACGCAAGTTCGGCCAGCCGCGGCGTCAGGTAGGGAGCCCGTCCCTCGAGGCTGCTGGCCATGCCCATGCGATCGAATTTCACCAGCAGGTCGTCCGGCAACCAGGTAGCCAGATCGCCGGCCATCGCACGCTTGTGTGCATCGCTGGCACCGTCGAGCCACGATATCAGCTCGCTTTCCCAGGCATCGCCGTCGGCCGGGTGTCGTCCGATCAGCCGTTCGCGATCGGCAGGATCGGTCAGAAGGGGGAATCCCGACGGCGTCACCGGCGACGGGTTGCGTGTGAATCGGCGCAGGTCCGGCGCGTGCACCGGTTGCCGTCCGCGCAGCCGATCGGCCAGTCGCTGCATCGCGCCGCCGGCGCCGAGAAACTGGCGGTAGTAACCATAGCCGGCGAACAACTCGTCGGCTCCCTCGCCGGAAAGTGCGACCGTGACGTGCTGGCGCGCCTCGCGGCACAACCAGAACAACGGCAACGCCGCCTGATCGCCGAGCGGCTCATCGAGCTCGGCCGCCACTTGCGGCAACAGCCTGTCGAAACTGTCGGCATCGAAGCGGAAGCGGTGATGGCGCGTGCCGCAGTAGTCGGCTACCCGCTGGGCGTGCTCGGCTTCGTCGTGAGCCGCCGAATCGAAGCCCATCGAAAACGTCATGATGCCCGGTTGCGCGCGCGCTGCGATCGCGGTGATCAGCGAACTGTCGAGGCCGCCGGACAGGAACACGCCGACCGGCACGTCCGCGACGAGGCGCGATCGCACGGCCGCTTCCATTGCCTCGGCCAGCTCGGCTTCGGACACGCGGCCCGAGTCGCTCAGGTTCGGGCGATAGTAGCGCGCGATCTTTGGCAACGGCTCGGCAACGCGCAGGGTCAGGCGGTGTCCCGGCAGCAGGCGGCGCACGCCGCGGAAGAACGTGCGCGAACCGGCAACGTAGTGGACTGCCAGATAGTCGTCGAGCGCCTGCGGGTCGGTGCCGATATCGACCCACGGTAGCGCCGCGAGCGCCAGCAGGTTCGACGCCCAGGCGAATCGACCGTCGGCTTGCGCGTAGAACAGCGGCTTTTCGCCGAAGCGGTCGCGCGCCAGATGCAGTTCGCCGCTGCGCCGGTCGAGAATCGCGTACGCGTACATGCCGTCGACGCGTTGCAGCAGGCCCTCGATGCCCCACGCGACATAGCCGTGCGCGACGACTTCGGTATCGCTTTGCGTCCGGAACACGAATCCCGCGCGCTGCAGCTCCGCGCGCAACTCGCGATAGTTGTACATCTCGCCATTCTGGAATGCGACGACCTGGCCGTCGGCCGAATGAAGCGGCTGCCAGCCGCTCTCCAGGTCGATGACCGCGAGGCGGCGCATGCCCATCGCCAGCGCGCCTTCGACGTGTTCACCGCTGCCGTCGGGACCGCGCTTGAGCATCCAGTCGAGCATGCGCCCGAGCTGCGCGCGCAACGGCGCGTCGGCGCGATGGTCGATGATTCCGGCTATTCCGCACATGTGGCGCCGTATTCCCGTGACTTCTGCATCAGCTCTTTCCGGTGTTGCGTCCGCGGAAGTAGACCCCCGCAGCGAGTATTCTGCGGCCGATCGGCCCCATCGCGTCGTCGAGCGCCGCGCCGTCGGAGACCAGCCGCCCGAGCAATGCGCTCAGCGTCCGTTTCCATTCACCGTCCTGCATGTACGGCAGCACGTGGTCCAGCTGCATTCGCAACGACTGGGACGGCACATGATGCGACAGGACACCGCTCTCGTCGATCTCGAACCCGGAGAACGTGCGCAACAGTCCCTGCAGCGTCATGTTGAAGTAGTGGCCCGGGTCGGCATGCAGCGGCTGCATGAATGCCGTTTCGATCCAGGCCGTGCCACCGGGCTTGAGCACGCGGCGGATTTCCGCGGCCATCGCGAACGGGTCCGGAAGGTGTTCGAACACGCTCAGACTGACGACGGCGTCGACCGAGTTGTCGCGCAGCGGCAGGCGCGCCTGCGTGCTGACTATATCGACATCGCGAAAGTGCACGGCATCGAGATAGACGCCGTTGGGGCGCATGTCCTGCTCGCGACGGATTCCGCAGCCCAGGTCCAGGAACAGCGCGGGAGCGCGCGTTGCGTTTATCACGTCGAGCGCGCCGCTCGAATACGCGTTCGTCGCGCCGTGTTCGAGCAGGCGCAGCGTCGGCAGGCCGCCGGCGTCGTGGAAGTGCGCTGCGCCGAGCACGAACGCCGGCCATGACACCGGAGCGCGCGCGGACGCTGCCGATCCCCATATGTCCGCGACCGGCGCGCGTTCGAGGATGTCGGCCAGTTGATAGGACCGCGCGCGCGGCGTCCGAGCGGGCACCTTCGGCTCGAGCCGGAACGTTCTTCGCGCCATCACCTGTTCGGCCTGCTGATGTCGCGCGATGACCTCGACATCGAAGCGGGCTCCCGCAGCGGCCCAGCCGGGCAGGGCAAGATCGCCGGCGAAGCCTCCCTGCGCGGCCTCGGGGTATTGCGGGAATGCGCCGACCAGGTCCAGGCGCGGCAGGCGCTCGAGCTGCACGGCGTCGGCTCCGTTCACGCGCAGGAACAAGCCATCGACCGGCATGCCGTCATCGGTGAGGCACCAGCCCGAAAAACGCGTGACGCCATCGAGATCGCGTCCCGCGGGTGTATCCAGAGCGAACCTCATGTCGTGCCTCCGGCGGTCGTCGTGGGTACAGCGGGCACGCCAGGAGCCGTGAGTGCCGCCTCGCGAAATGCCATCGCGTAAGCACCGACCATCTCTTCGAACGTGTTCAACGCCGCCAGCAGATGCGGCGAATTGCCGGCCAGATGCGCTCGCGCATGGTCGTCGACGATGATCTGCTGCAACAGCGTGGCGAGCTTCGGCACGTCGCCGGGTTCGTACAACAGCGCGTTGACGTTCTCGGCGACCTGTTCGGCGATGCCGAACACGCGCGTGCTGACGATCGGCAGGCCATGCGCCATGGCCTCGAGCACGACGCGCGGAAAGCTCTCTACGCGCGAGGTGCAGACGAAGACGTCCGCGGCCTGGTAGTAGCGCGCGATCTCGTGCGTTTCCGCAACGATCGTCACGCGCTCGCGAATCCCCGCGGGAAGCGCGGCGGCAAGACGATGCAGCTCGACGCTGTAGCTGTTCGCGCGGTCGCCGACCATGAAGCAGCGCATGCGCGCTGCGGCGTCTTGCGGCAGCAAGGCGAGTGCGTTGACCAGGTCGTGCTGGCCCTTGCGCTCGCACACGGTGCCGGGCAGCAGAATCACGACGTCGTCGCCGGCGACGCCGAGTTCGCGGCGCGCCTGCTCACGCGGATGGCAACTGGCCTCGGCCTGCAGACGGGCGATGTCGAGTCCGTTGTGGATGACGCTGAAATTCCCGCGGCTGTCGAGCGGCGCCCACACGTTGCGCGTCGCCTCGGCGACGAAGATCACGCGATAGGGATACTCGAAGCATTGCAGCGCGCGTGCCGCGAGCGGCGCCGGCAGGAAATTGAAATAGGCCTGCCACGGTTCGCTTTCGCGCGGATTCCACAGCGTCGGCAGGCCGACGCGGTGCGCCGCATCGATTGCGTAGAACGTCTGCAGCGTGTTGCCGTAAACGACATCGACGCCGAGACCGCGGATGAACGCGCCAAACGCATCGAGCGCGCGATCGTAAGCGTCCTCGGTGAACACGCCGGCGAGCGGATGATCGAACACGTGCACCTCGATGCCGGCTTGCTCGTAGGCGGCGCGAAGCGGACCGTCCTTCGGCGCGTACACGACCGGTTCGACATGGCCGCCGCGGCGAAGTCCCAGCGTCAGTTCGAGCTGGCTGTACGGCGCTCCCTCCCAGTTGAGGTTGAACGCGCACATCAGCGCGCGCACGGGCGCTGCGGCGCCGGACCGGTTCGCATCGGATCGGTTCACATAGGATCGAAGCCGGCGCGGCTGGATCGCGAAGCGCTCGTGATCGAGCGACAGGTGCGGGCTGTAGTACGGATCGCGTTTGCCGGCATATTTGCGCCGGAACGCCGCGATCTCCTGGGGCCGGTCGAAAAATCCGCGCGAATGGCCTTCGTGGTGCAGCAGCTCGGCCTCGGCGCAATAGACGCTGCGCAGGCCGTTCTCGCCGAGGCGATAGCAGTAGTCGACGTCGTTGTAGGCGACTTCGAAATGCACCTCGTCGAAGCCGCCGAGGTCGAGGAAGGTCTTGCGCGGCGTCAGCAGGCAGGCGGCGGTCACGGCCGAATAGTCGCGCGCGACACGCGCATAGCTCAGATAACCGTTGTCCCACTCCGGCGCGAGCTTGAACGCCGGGCCGGCCAGTCCGCGGTAGTAGCCGTGCACGATGCCGGCATGCTGGATGCGCCGGTCCGGAAACAGCAGCCGCGCGCCAACGGCGCCGACGCCGTCGAAGCGCGAATAGCCGACCATCTGGCTGAGCCAGCGCGGCGCGACGATTTCCGTGTCGTTGTTCAGGAACAGCAACAGTTCGCCGCTCGCGCGCTCGGCGGCACGGTTGTTGATCGCGGCGAAGTTGAAGCGGCCGTGCGGATTCGAAATGCGCTCGACGCGATGCGGCAGCGACGTCAGGTATTCGAGCGTCGCCGCATCGTCGCTGTCGTTGTCGACGACCATGACTTCGTAGTTGCGGTAGGTCGTTTGCTGCAGCGAGTCGATGCAGCGGCGCAGGATATCCAGGCCGTTGCGCGTCGGAATGATGATGCTGACCCTCGGGCCGTCATCGGGAAACTCGACGGCGAAGATGCCGATGCTGGCCTTTTGCGCCCAATCCGGTTGCCGCGCCCGCGCGTCGACGCCGCGCCGCTGCAGCGCATCCTGCACGGCGCGCAGGCCGGCATCGAAGCTCGCGGGCTTCGCCGCGCCCGACGCCGCGGTCGACCCCGGCAGCACGCGCCAGTGATACAGCACCTGCGGCACGTGCGCGACCGCACGCGCACATTCGGTCGCGCGCAGGGCAAAGTCGTAATCCTGCGAGCCCTCGAAACCGACGCGCATTCCGCCGACCTTCGCATACAGGTCGCGCCGGACCGCGAACACATGGCTGAAGTACATGTAGCCGAGCAGCAATTCCGGCGACCAGTCCGGTTTGAATTGCGGGGCGAAGCGGCGGCCGGACGAATCGATCTTGTCGTCGTCGGAGTAGACGATGTCCGCCTCGGGCTGCGCGCGAATGCACAGGGCAATTTCGCCGAGCGCATCGGGCGTCAGCAGGTCGTCCTGGTCGAGCAAGACGATGAATTCGCCGCTCGCCAGCTCCGCTGCCGAATTCGTCGCAAGGCTGATGTTGCCGTTGCTTTCACGCAGGCACAGATGCACGCGCGGCTCACTCGCGGCGAGGCGCTGCAAATGCGCGCGGACGGCCGGGTCGGTGCTCGCATCGTCGGCGATGCACAGCTCCCAGTTCTGGTAAACCTGCTTGCGCACGCTGTCGATCGCTGCTTCGAGCAGGTCGAGGGGCGGGTCGTAGACCGGCATCACGACCGACAGCATCGGGAGCGTGCCTGCAGCTGCCACGCGCCGCTCCAGGTCCGCACGCGCCGCTGGCGTGAATGCGTTGAATGCCTGCCAGGCGTCGTACGCATCCAGCGGCTTGGGAACGGTGAAACCCGATGGCGCCCCTTGCGCCGGATCCAGACCGCTTTGCCGATAGCGGTCGAGCGCGAACCGGATCATTGCCGGCAGCTCGTGCGGCCAGGGCAAACGCCGGTTGTCCTTGATCCAGGTCCTGGCAAGGCCGAAGCCGTAGCGCAGCAATCCGTACAGGAATCTGGAGAAATCGCGGACGCGCGTCAGCAATGGCGGCGCTTGCACGTGCAGCGGCTGCGGCCAATCGAGCGCGGCTTCGGTGCCATCGTCGAGCACCGCAACGAGCCTTATCGGCCATGCGCCGGCACTCATGTCGACGCTGGCCTCGAACCCCGAGCGTGCCGCGCCCGGTGCTTCGACCGCGGCAGCAACGTCGGGACGTTCGAGCCCGTAATGGCAGGCGACGCGCGCTGCGCCGACCGCGAGGTGCAGGTCGGCGATCAGCCGCCGCGGATGGACGCACCAGCCGGAAAAACGCACCGTTCCCTGCGACGTGCGCAAGCCCGGCGGCGTGTCGAGGCTGGCGCGCAACGGCGTCCTGCCGACCACGATCGAACGGCTGCCGAGCGACTGCCAGTCGCCATCGTCGAAGCGCGCTTCGATGGCGACGTCGTAGCTGCCCGGAGCAAGCGCCAGCGATGCGGAAAAGCCGCTCAAGGCGGAACGCACGACGTAAGGGTACGCAGTCGCGACGTCGGGGCGCAGCGTTTCGACTGGCAATTCGACCAACTGGTCCGCGGCTCTCACGCGGATCGCGCGCGCCGCGCCGCGCGGAGCCAGGCACCAGCCGGCGACCTGCACTTCGCGATCGACGACAGCGCCTTCGGCGGGCGACTCGATCGAAAACTGCAAGTCGGACATCCGATCCGCAGCGACACTCATCGATGGCCCCGGTCGAGCAGGCCGATCGCACGCCCGAGGCGGAACCAGCGCGATTGACGCAGAGCGGCGATCTCGGCGCGCAGTGCGCTCTCGGTCGCATCGCGCACGCCGTGTGCCTCGCGCGCTCGGCCGATTTCGGCGGCTAGCGCGTCGATGTTGCCGCGCGCACCGTCGACCTCGGCGTCGCGGTCGGTCAATGCGGCGCGCAATTCGGCGCGTTGCGCTTCCTTTTCTTCGAGTTCAGTGGCGAGCGACTCGATCCGGCGTGCCAGCGCGTCGATGTTGCGGCCCGCCGTTTCGATTTCGCGGTCCTTCAGCGCAATCGTCTGGCGCGCGGAATCGATGTCGCGCGCCAGCGTGGCGATGTTGTTGCGCGCTGTTTCGATTTCCCCGTCCTTCAGCGCAAGCGCATTGCGCGCGGCTTCGATGTCGCGCGCGAGCGCGGCGATGTTGTTGCGCGCCGCTTCGATTTCCTGTTCCTTGAGCGTGAACGCTGCGCGCGCGCGCTCGATCTCGGCGTGCGCGCGCTCGATCTCCGCGCGCAGTTCCGTCTCGGCCTGGTCACGCGCCGCATGCGCATCGCGCGCCTGCGCCACCTGATTGGCGAGCGCGTCGATGTTCGCACGGGCCTCCTCGATCTGCCGATCCTTGATGTCGTGCGAGCGCCTGGCCTCCTCGATCTGCTGGTCCTTGATGTCGTGCGAGCGCCTGGCTTCGTTGATCTGCTGCGCGTGCTGCTGCTCGTGCGCCGCCATGCGGCCGGACAGTTCCCGGTACAGCGGCCCGGCGATCTGCATCGCGAGTGCGAAGTCGCCGGCAATCGCGTCGAACGCGGCGTCCGTCACTGCCGATCCGGCGGCGGCATCACAGGCAAGCGCGTACGCGCGCCGGACCAGCTCGGGTTGCGCGGTGCTTGCGTGATTCGGACTGCCGCGGTGATGGCGCAGCGACGGCGAAATGAATGCGTCGATCTCTGCGTCGACGCCGGCCGACGCCGCCGGCCAGTCGATGCGCAGCGTCGAGGCAATGCGCTTCAATTCCGCGCGCCAGTCGGCGAGCAACCGTTCGTAGTGCACGAACACACGTGCCTGTCCGCGCGTCGCGTGTTCGCCGTCGAGCAGGTGTTGTAGCCACAACGCGTGCGATTGCACGGCCGGGAAGGCGTCGCGCCGGGCCAGTGAAGCGGCAATTTCGTCCGGATCGCGAATCGTCATGATGCAGGCCACGCGTGTGCCGCGCGCCTGAAGCACCTCGATCCACAGCGGCGCGAGCAGGCACAGGCGCGGATCCTTGACTGCAATCAGGGCGCTGTCGCCGAACTCCGCATCGAGCACTCGCGGCAGGTCCGCGACGAAGCGCCGCGCGGCGCCGGACTGCTGCCAGTCCACGGGCAGCGCGCCAAGGTCATGCCAGTTCGTGCCCGCTTCGGCGAGGAAACGCTCGTGCAGTTGCAGGATCGCCCGGTTTTCCCAGAAGCCGCGTTCGTTGTCCTCCTTGGCGGGCAGCAACTCGCCGCCGAGGCTTGCGCCACACAGGTTCAACACGCGCGCAACGGCCGACGTGCCGCTGCGATGCATGCCCAGGACGAGTATGGCGCAGCCGCCGGGCTGCCCCCCGCCGTTGGCGCTATTCGGCGACCGGGCTGGCATCGGCATGGCGTGTGGAAGTCGTTGTCAGATCGCTCATCCTGGCGTCGGTTCGAAACGTGGAGGTCGCTCGAGGTTCCGCATGGAAGTTGCCGGCCCGCAGGAACCACAGGAACAGTATCGCAAACGCAGCGGCAAGCCACGAGGCAAGCACCAGGGCCGGGGACGTGTTCAGCAGCCAGTGCGCCCAGTAGGACAGACGACCCAGTTCGACCGGTGGCGTGAATGCAAACCAATGATCATGACTGTCGTCGCGCGCGAGCAGATTGAACGAGGGCGACGGGAGCGACGCCGCGGCTTCCCTCCATCCGGGCATCGGCGACGCCCA